>NZ_CP069396.1:9509988-9818654 GCF_016887565.1 Archangium violaceum | reverse complement strand
CGCATCCGGTGGACCAGAAGGGCGACCCCGACACCAACGCCAACCGCAACAAGCCCTACGATCACGTGCTCGTGGACCTGGACCTGCGCGCCTACCAGACGCCCACGGTCCTCGGCTCCAGCTCCTTCACCGCGGGCGTGGTGGTGGACACGCGTGTGTACACGCCGCTCTCGGACATCTCCCCGGCGCAGTTCGGTGACAGCGGCTCCACCAACATGCAGCACATGGCCGTCATCAAGGACTTCCTCATCCCGGCGGACACGACGACGCCCACGGCGAGCGTGACGGTGGTGGCGCCCAACGGGGGTGAGAGCTGGACGGGTGGCCTCAGCGGGACCATCACCTGGACGGCGAGCAACGTGACGAACGTGAAGCTCGAGTACACGCTCGATGGCAGCACGTGGAACGTCATCACCGCCAGCACGCCGGCCTCGGCGGGCAGCTACAGCTGGACGGTGCCGGGCACGGCGACCACGGTGGCGAAGGTGCGGGTGAGTGACACGGCCAACGTGGCCACCTCCGACACGAGCGACGCGGCCTTCACCATCACCGACCCCGGCCCGACGCCGGACCCCGTCATCACCCAGGAGACCGAGGCCAACAACACCGCGGCGGGCGCCAACGGCCGCGTGGCGGCGGGCACCAACGTGACCGGGAGCGTCTCCACCAGCACGGACATCGACTGGTTCAAGTTCACGGTGACCGGGCCGGGCCTCGTCACGGTGAAGCTCACCATGCCGGGGACCGGGGACCTGGACTGGTACCTGTACTCCGGCTCCAACGTCTCCACGTACCTGACGCGCGGCTACACCACGGCCAACCCGGAGGTGGGCACCTACAGCGTCCCGGCGGCGGGCACGTACTACGTGAAGGTGGTGGGCTACGCGGGCGCCACGAGCAACTACACGCTCAACGTGTCTGGCACCGCCGTCCAGCCGTAGTCCCTCGGGAGGGGAGCCCCGGTGGGCTCCCCTCGGAGACTCAGTGGGGGTGCGTCTCCTCCGGGTGGAGTCCGGAGGGCTCCCACTCCTCACCCTCGGGCACGGTGGGCTTGTTCAGGGGAGGGGTGCCCGGGTCCCCGGGACGGGGTGAGGGCCGGCCGTAGTCGCGCTCGTAGATGCGCACCACGGAGAGGAAGAAGGCGACGATGAGGGGCCCCAGCAGCAGGCCGATGGCGCCGAAGACGGCCAGGCCGCCGAGCAGGGCGAAGAAGACGATGGCACCGTGCATGTGCATGCCGCGCTTGGCCAGCAGCGGCTTGACGATGTTGTCGGAGAGCCCCACCACGATGATGCCCCAGAGCGCCAGGAAGAGGGCGGCCACGGGGTGGCCGGTGGCCAGCAGGATCACCGAGGCGACGATACAGATCGAGGCGCCACCGATGGCCGGGATGAGGGCGAAGAAGAACGTCACCGCCCCGAAGAAGATGGGAACGGGCACGCCGGTGATGAAGTAGCCCACCAGCGCCGCCAGGGCCTGCACTCCCGCGGTGGCGATGGTGGACACCAGCACCGACTTGGTGACCCTGCGGAACTCGGTCAGCAGCTCCGTCGTCTGCCCGCGCCTGAGGGGGGACACGCTCTCCAGCCAGGTGACGAGCCGCCCGCCGTCCACCAGCAGGAAGTAGAGCGCGATGAGCATCATCGCCGTCTGCAGGACCGCCGAGCCCGTGGTCGCCACGACTCCGCCCACCGTCTGGGCCGCGGTAGCGCCCCGGGTGCTCAGCTGCTCCTGCAGCGTCTGCCACAGCCCGGCGCTCCGCGTCTGGAAGCGCTCCAGCAACTGTCCGGCGTGGTCCCGCAGCGGGCCGGGGACGTAGGCCAGCAATCCCTCCAGCCCCCGCTGCTGCACGATGTTGGAGATGAAGTTCACCCCCTCGATGACCTCGGAGACGATGAAGGCGGTGAGGGCGGCCAGGGGCGCCAGCAGGGCCAGGACGGTGCCCACGCAGATGACGCCGGCCGACAGCCCGCTCTTCCCCCGGAACTTCCGCGTCAACCAATGTTGCAGGCCCTGGAACGCCCCGGCGAGCACCGCGGCCAGGAAGAAGGCCTCGAAGAAGGGGGAGGCGACCAGCAACACCAGGGCGATGGCGAGGAAGATGAGCCCGATGAAGACCCGTCGGGAACCTTGTTCAGTGGCCATGGCGGGACGATGGGGGCTCCCCCGGACGGAAGGTAGGGGGAGGGGCCGACCGGCTGGTGGCTCCCGGACACTGCTCGGTGCTTGGGGAAGCGGGCAGGCAGGCCTAGAGTGCTCGCCCCATGCCGTCGCTCGACTCGAACCTCTTCCCTCTCTGGCTCGTCCAGACGCTGTGCGCTCTCTTCCTGGCCATCACCTTCCTCCAGTCCGGACTGGACAAGATCTTCGACTGGAAGGGCAACCTCGGGTGGCTCACCGGACACTTCGCCAAGACCCCCTTGCGCGGGGTGGTGGCCCCCATGCTGGCCACCCTCACGCTGCTGGAGCTGGCCGCGGGCGCGGTGAGCGCGGCCGGCGTGGTGGTGCTGGTGTTCGCGGGGGGCACGCGGGTGGCCATCTGGGGCGCGGCCCTCTCCGCGCTCTCCTTCGTGGCCCTCTTCTTCGGCCAGCGCATGGCCAAGGACTACGCGGGCGCCGCGGGCCTGGTTCCCTACTTCCTCGTCAGCCTGGTGGCGCTGCTCGCCATGCGCGGCTGAGCCCGTCGGGTATCCATCAGGGGTGACCGGGCGGGAACGCGCCGGCCGTAGTACGCTGGCCCCCCGGCCTCCCTCCTGGGGGCCAGGGGAGGCCCATGGAACGCCTGCGCTTCTTCCTGAATGACCGGCCCGTCGAGGAGACAGGGCTCTCTCCCACCACCACCCTGCTGCGCTACCTGAGGGACAGGGCGCACCTGACCGGCACCAAGGAAGGTTGTGCCGAGGGGGACTGCGGGGCCTGCTCCGTCGCCATCCTCGAGCAGGATGGGCAGGGGGCCCCGGCCCTGCGCGCGGTGAACGCGTGCCTGGTGCTGCTGCCCATGGTGCAGGGCAAGCACGTCTACACGGTGGAGGCGCTCAAGGAGGGCGGGAAGTACCACGTCGTCCAGGAGACCCTGGCGCGCGAGCTGGGCTCGCAGTGCGGCTACTGCACCCCCGGGGTCGCCATGGCGATGCTGGAGGCCTGTCACCGCAAGGACCTGGACGAGCCCTGGAAGCTGGACGCGCAGATGTGCGGCAACCTCTGCCGCTGCACCGGCTACCGGCCCATCCGCGAGGCCACGAGCCAGGTGGCGGGCCTTCGTCCGCCGGACCGCTTCGCCCGGGCGCTCGCGGAGACGCAGCCCGAGCCCATGGACCTGGCCTACGAGGCGGGTGCCCAGCGCTTCTTCACCCCCGGCTCGCTGGAGGCGCTCTGGGACGTGCTGGAGAAGCACCCGGAGGCGCGCTTCGTGGTGGGCGGGACGGACCTGTCGCTGGAGGTGACGAAGCGCTACGCGGAGCCGCCGCTGCTGGTGTCGCTGGAGGCCCTGTCCGAGCTGCGTGTGCTGGAGCCTCGCGGGGGTGGGCACCGGGTGGGCGCCACGGTGCGGCTGACGGACCTGGAGGACTACGCGCGCGCCACGTGTCCGCCCCTGGAGCGGATGCTGCGCTACTTCGGCTCGCGGCAGATCAAGAACCGCGCGACGGTGGGCGGCAACCTGTGCACCGCGTCGCCGATTGGTGACATGGCGCCGGTGCTGCTCGCGCTGGGCGCCGAGGCGGTGCTGCGCTCGCGGGCGGGAGAGCGGCGGATGCCGCTGGAGGACTTCTTCCAGGGCTACCGGCGCACTGCGCTCGGGCACGGCGAGGTGCTGGCCTACGTGGACGTGCCGGCACAGCCGGTGGGCGCGAGGGCCCTGGCCTACAAGGTGTCCAAGCGGCGCGAGCTGGACATCAGCGCGGTGTCCGCGGGCTTCCGTGTGGTGGTGGACGGGGAGGGGAGGGTGACGGAGGCACGGCTGGCCTATGGCGGCATGGCGGCCACGCCTTCGCGGGCCCGGCGCACGGAGGCCGCGCTGGTGGGTCGGCCCTGGACGGAGGCCACGGTGGAGGAGGCGCTGGCGAAGCTGGAGGAGGACTTCCAGCCCCTGTCCGACCATCGCGGCTCGGCATGGTACCGCGCGCGGGTGGCGAAGAACCTCCTGCGCGGCTTCTTCCACGAGACGCTCTCGGAGCCGCGGCCCCGGCTCGCGCAGGGCCATACGGCCACGGTGCAGGTGAGGTGACCCGGATGAGCACGATTCCTTCTTCTCCCGATACCGCCCAGGCCCAGCGTCCCTCGCCGGCCAGCACGCCCCTGCATGCCCCGGCTCCGCACGAGAGCGGCCTGAAGCACACCAGCGGCGAGGCCCTCTACGTGGACGACATGCCCGAGCCGCCGGGGATGCTGGCGGGGCACCTCGTCACCTCGCCGCACGCGCACGCGCGCATCCTGCGCAGGGATGCCTCGCGCGCCCGGGCCCTGCCTGGAGTCCACGCGGTGCTCTTCGCCGAGGACGTGCCCGGGCACAACCAGGTGGGCCCTGTCTTCAAGGACGAGCCCCTGTTCGCCGAGGGCGAGGTGCACTTCCACGGACAGACGGTGGCGGTGGTGCTCGCGGAGAGCGCCGCGCTGGCCCGCCGGGCCGCCGCGCTGGTGGAGGTGGAGTACGAGCCGCTGCCCGCGCTGCTGACGTTGAAGGAGGCGGTGGAGGCGGGCTCCTTCCTCTCGGACGTGCACACCATCCGTCGGGGAGATTCGGAGGCGGCGCTGGCCGCCGCGCCGGTGCGCCTGACGGGCGAGTGCATGACGGGCGCGCAGGACCACTTCTACCTGGAGACGCAGGTGACGCTGGCGGTGCCCGGCGAGGACGGCGCGGTGCACCTGTGGTGCTCCACGCAGCACCCGACGGAGGTGCAGACGCTCGTGGCCGAGGTGCTCGGCACGGGGCGGCACCAGGTGGTGGTGGAGGTGCCGCGCATGGGCGGAGGCTTCGGCGGCAAGGAGACGCAGGCCGCGCCCTTCGCGTGCCTGGCGGCCCTGGGCGCGCGAGCCACCGGGCGGCCGGTGAAGGTGTGGCTCAACCGCGACCAGGACATGGCCTTCACGGGCAAGCGCCACCCCTTCTGGGGCCGCTTCGACGCCGGCTTCGACACCGAGGGGCGGCTGCTCGCGCTGAAGGTGGCGCTGTACTCCGACGGGGGATGGAGCACGGACCTGTCGCGCGCCATCCTGGACCGGGCCCTCTTCCACCTGGACAACGCGTACTTCATCCCGGCCCTGCACTTCACCGGACAGGTGGCCCGGACGAACCTGCCCTCGAACACGGCCTTCCGTGGCTTTGGTGGGCCGCAGGGCATGTTCGTGATGGAGGAGGTGCTCAACCGCGCCGCCGAGCGGCTCGGGTTGGACCCCACGGTGGTACGCGAGCGCAACTACTACCGGGACACTCCCGCGAACGTGACGCCGTACGGACAGGCCGTGGAGGGCAACCGGCTGCCGCGCATCCACGCGGAGCTGATGAGCTCCAGCGACTACGCCCGGCGCCGGGCGGAGATCGACGCCTTCAACGCCACGTCGAAGTGGACGAAGCGGGGCATCGGCTTCCAGCCGGTGAAGTTCGGCATCTCCTTCACCACGAGCTTCCTCAACCAGGCCGGGGCCCTGGTGATGGTGTACACGGACGGCAGCGTGCAGCTCAATCACGGTGGCACCGAGATGGGGCAGGGGCTGCACACCAAGATGCGGGCCGTGTGCGCCCACGAGCTGGGCGTGCCCGTCGAGCGCGTCCGGGTGATGAACACCGCCACGGACAAGGTGCCGAACACCTCGGCCACGGCGGCCTCGAGCGGCTCGGACCTCAATGGCATGGCGGTGAAGCAGGCGTGTGAGGTGATTCGAGACCGGTTGCGCCCGGTGGCCGCGCGGCTGCTGCAGCTCGAGCGCGGCGGCGAGGCCGATTCACTCGTCTTCACCGGGGGGCGCGTCTTCCTCCCCGCGCGTGCCGAGCGCTCGGTGTCCTTCGCCGAGGTGGTGCACGCCGCGTATCTGGCGCAGGTGTCGCTATCGGCCACGGGCTACTACCGCACGCCGGACATCTCGTACGACCGGGTGGCCGGGCGGGGGAAGCCGTTCCACTACTACGCCTTCGGCGCGGCCGTGGTGGAGGTGGAGGTGAGCGGCCTCACCGGAGAGCACCGGGTGCGGCGGGTGGACATCCTGCACGACGTGGGAACCTCGCTGGTGCCGAGCATCGACCGGGGCCAGGTGGAGGGAGGCTTCATCCAGGGCGTGGGGTGGCTGACGTGCGAGGAGGTGCTGTTCGATGCGAAGGGGCGGCTCCTCACGCACTCGCCGGACACGTACAAGATTCCGGCGGTGGGGGACGCGCCCGAGGACTTCCGCGTGGCCCTGCTGGAGCGCGCGCCACAGGACAACACCATCCATGGCAGCAAGGCGGTGGGAGAGCCCCCGTTCATGCTAGCGATTGGCGCGGTGACGGCGCTGCGGCATGCGGTGTCTGCTTTCGGGCCGCCGCGTACGCCGGTGGAGCTGGCCTCGCCAGCGACCCCGGAGGCCATCTTGCGCGCGGTGGAGCTGGCCCGGGCCGCGGCGCGGTAGGCGCTTGTTTCAGTGGGTCGCTGCTCGGTTTTCTTGGCCGAGCGGCGAAACAAGCCGGCCCAACCCACTCGCGGCGTCTGCTCTTTCTGCTCGCCTCTTGCCGCTTCGGTTCCGCCCTCGCTCGAGGCGCCTGTGCCGAGGCTCATGCCGAGACAGCCTTCCTCACGGCCGGACGCTGTGTGTGGCGTTTGACGTACCGGGAGGGCCCGTCCTGATGCGTGCGCCTCAGTCGAGGCGGAAGCCGGCGGGAGCGCGCGGCTCCTCGCGGCGGTACATGTCGAGGTAGAGCGTCACCGGCTTCTCCAGACCCTCGTACGTCACTTCGTACATGTCGAGCAGGCCGCCGCCAAAGGGCAGGGAGGGATCCTTGAAGTCGCAGCAGCTGCCGAGCCGCTGGTAGCGCAGCCGCTGACCCTCGGGACCGCGCAGGTACTGCAGGTACTCATGCTCGCTCCGAGGACCTCCGCCGACCTTGATGGGAGCCTCCGGCGTGTAGCCGTAGCCCGAGGGCTCCTGTGTCGGCGCCTCCTCCCGTGCGGCAGGCGTCTGCGCGGCGGCTTCGGTCGCGGGCACGACCGCCTCCGCGCCCGGCTCGTCCTTTCGCGTCGTGGCGGACGAGCCGACGCAGCCAGAAGACAGCACCCACAGGACACTGCAGCAGAGCGTGGCGCGAGACGTGAGCATTCTCGCATCCTAGATGCATGAGTTGGATGAGCAACTCCCTGAGATTCTGGAGACGGATGCGACCCGACCTCCGAAGCAGCCTGTGTGTTCATCAATCGGACACGTATAGGATTCTCAGTGAGGGGGAAGGGCGAAGGCCGGGCTCTTTCCGTCTCAGCGCCCCGGGCGCTTCCACGAGAACACCGCTCGCACGACCAGGCCGGCGACGAGGCCCCAGAACGCGGCCCCCACACCCCACAGCGTGAGGCCCGACGCCGTGACGAGGAAGGTCACGATCGCCGCCTCGCGCTCCGTCTCGTCCCTGGCGGCGGTCGCCAGCCCGTTTCCAATCGTCCCCACGAGCGCGAGCCCCGCGAGCGCCGCGACGAGCTCACGCGGGAAGGCCGCGAGCAGCGCTCCGATCGTCGCGCCGAAAAGTCCCAGCAGCACGTAGAAAACACCAGCGGCCATCGCCGCCACATAGCGACGGCGTGGATCCTCGTGCGCATCGCGGCCCATGCAGATGGCGGCGGTGATCGCCGCGAGGTTCAGCGTGTACCCGCCAAAGGGCGCCAGCAGCGTCGTCGCGGCGCCGGTCCACGCAATCACGGGCGAGACGGGGGGCGTATAGCCGTGTGCGCGCATCGTCGCGACGCCCGGAATGTTCTGTGACGCCATCGTCACGATGAACAGGGGAGCCGTGACGCTGATGAGCGCCGACCAGGAGAAGGCGGGTGTCACGAAGACCGGAGTCGCCAGCGCCAGCGGAACGCCCGTGAACCGGAGCGTCCCAGCCCCCGCCGCGATGGCGATTCCCACCCCGAGCGCACCCGGCACGGCGTAGCGTGGCCAGAAGCGGCGCCCCAGCAGCCATACGCCGAACATCGCCGTGACGAGCACGGGCGCGGTGCGCACCGCGCCGAAGGCGTCGAGCCCGAAGCGCAGCAGGACACCCGCGAGCATTCCCGAGGCAAGTGACAGGGGAATGCGCGACATCACGCGTTCGAACCAGCCCGTCGCGCCCGCGACGAGGATGAGGATTCCGGTCGCGACGAAGGCCCCGGAGAGCGCGGACAGTGGAATCCCTGGCGCGCTCGTGACGAGCAATGCCGCGCCCGGTGTCGACCATGCCGTGACCACGGGCATGCGATACCGTATCGACAGACCGATGCACGTGAGCCCCATGCCCAGGCCCAGCGCCCACATCCACGACGCCACCATCGCCGCATCCGCCCCCGTGGCCCGCGCGGCCTCGAAGACGATGACGGCCGAGCTCGTGTAGCCGACGAGCACCGTCACGAACCCGGTGACGATGGCGGAGAGCGAGACATCGGCGGCAAGGCTGCGCCGCCCGGCCTGGGACTCGGGCGGCATGGACGAATCGTCGGGTGGCGGTGCGGCGGGGAGCACGGACATGCTCGTGAGCGTTGGCGAGCACCCACCGCGAAGCAAGAACGAACTCCTCTCGCTCCGGATGGGGATGGCCTCAGCTGGCCTCCGGTTCGCCTACAGGGCTCGCAGGTAGCTGATCGCCGCGGCCTTATTGGGCATTCCGGTTCTCCTTGTCCGTGGCGCCTGGGGTTTCCTGGAGGGTCAGGTAGTGTCTGGAGAAGAAACGGCCCTTGAGGGGTCTGGCGAAGGACGGCAGGCGCCTGATCATGTGAAACACCCCCTCGGGATGAACACTCAGGAGCAGGCGTGTGTCCGCGAAGAAGTCGAAAAGGAGCCCCTGCTCACCCTGGGCGTCGAGCCCGGAGAGCATCCCCGGTGTGTAGGGCTGTCCCAGCACGAGTCCATCCAGGAGCTGGAAGTGCGTGTCCAGCAGCAGGATTTGAAGCTCTTCCTCGTAGGGCGAGTCGTCGGTGAAGAACAGCAGGAAGAGGTTCGGCTGAACGTGGAACTGTGCTTCGAGCCTGGCTGCGTGGATGCGCAGGCCCGTCTCTCGTCCTTCATGGAAAAGCGCGCCGACGGGCCCCTCCCGGGTTGCGGGCTCGCCGCGAAGCGAGAAGGCGGCGAGAGGCGTCAAGACAGGCCGTCCTTTCCGGCGAGACCGGTGGATTCTACCGTGGCGCGTTGGAGGCTGTGAAGCCGGCGACCCGCGTCAGCTCCTGGCGGGCTGAGAAGAGGACTCGGGCGCCTGCTCCGGCGCATGGCACGTCAGCGAGGACTCCTCGGACGAGGACCGCTGCTCGGTCATGGAGACCCGCGAGTCCACCTGGGGTTCGCTCGTGCACTCCATCCCGGCCTTACCGCAGGTCGTGCGCCCGTACGCCCAGTGATAACAGGCGGTGTCGCACGACACGCTCTCTCCACACGTCTGGTCGCAATGCAGGATCGCCAGCGCTCCAGTCGAGAAGGTGAGGACGGAGAGAACAGCCAGATTCATCAGGGGCCTGAGCAACGCGTTCATGACTTCTCCTGTGCAGGTGCTTGCCGAGACGACAAGGAACTGCCCGAGCGCATCAGAGCACGTTCGTGCTGGACCATGACAGCATCAAGATCGTCTGTACGTGGATCCGCTTGACGAACGCGTCTCGAGCCATGTCCCATCCCGCTTCCTTCGTCGTGAAAGGGGCTTCACTCATGTTCAGAGCCGTCCTCGTGTCCGCGTTCCTCGTAGCCGCCGTGGGGGTGGGGTGTGGTGGAGGGGTTGAGCCCGACAGCACCGGGAACGAAGCGCCCGCGCAGCAGGACAAGACGGAGCTCGCCACGTCCTGCGAGCAGATTCAATACCGGGGCTGCAACCCGACCTCCGAAGTGCCCTGTGTGTTCAACAATGGCGCGCAGGGCTGGTGCTACTGCCAGGACATCCCTTTCAATCAATGGCAGTGCACCACCGAGTTCTGAGCCGCCAGTCGGCTCGGGGCTGAAGGAAGTCGAAGAGAAGGGGGAGAAGGATGGAGCCACTCATCGTGACCTTGAAGCTCGATGCGGACACCTTCTCCCTCTTCGACCGCCTGCGCCGGGAACACTTCCCGGCGAAGCTCAACCACCTCTCCGCGCACCTGACGTTGTTCCACCATCTGCCCGGAGGGGAGCGAGACACCGTGGAGGCGGACCTGCGCGCGGTGGCGCCCACCGCCGCGGTGGAGTTGCAGGTGACGGGGCTGCGCTCGCTGGGGCGCGGGGTGGCGTTCGAGATCGGCTCCCCGCCATTGAGCTCCTTGCGCGCGGAGCTGGCCCGGCGGTGGGCGCATTGGCTGACGCCCCAGGACCGGCAGGGATTCCGCCCTCACGTGACGGTGCAGAACAAGGTATCCGTGGAGGAGGCCCGCGCGCTGAAGGTTTCGCTGGAGGCGGGCTTCTCGCCCTTCATGGCGCGAGGCGAGGGCTTCTTGTTGTGGCGTTACCTGGGTGGACCCTGGGCCTTGGAAGTCGAGGTGCCATTCACGGGAACCTGACAGGGCGTGCGCTCCTGACCCCTCACCCTCACCCCGTCCCTCTCCCGGAGGGAGAGGGGAGTTTGCTACTCCCTCATGTAGTGGCAGGTGTAGCCGCCTGGATTCTTCACCAGGTAGTCCTGGTGGTACTGCTCGGCGGGGGTGAACGTGCCCGCGGGGGTGATCTCCGTGACGACGGGTCGCTTCCACTTGCCCGACGCGTTGACCCGGGCCTTCACCGCCTCGGCCACCCGGCGCTGCTCGTCCGACACGTAGAAGATGGCCGAGCGGTACTGCGTGCCCACGTCGTTGCCCTGGCGGTTGAGCGTCGTCGGATCGTGCATGCGGAAGAACCACTTCTCCAGCAGCGCCTCGTACGTCAGCAGCTTCGGGTTGAAGACGATGCGTACGGACTCCGCGTGCCCCGTCCGTCCCGTCCGCACGTCGTCATAGGTCGGACGGGAGAACTCCTTCGCGCCGCCCGTGTAGCCGACCTCCGTCTCGATGACGCCCGGAATCTTGCGCAGCAGATCCTCCATTCCCCAGAAGCATCCACCGGCCAGGTACGCCGTCTCCGTGGTGGCTTCCGCGACGTTCGGGCCCGAGGCGCCGCGAGCCTCGGCGGATGCACTCAACACCGTGAACAGGGCCAGCGCCGCGGGCAACAGCCGGCGCGCCACCGTCGGCGGGGCGCGGTGGGAGAGGGGAGGGACAGCGGGTGCGGTCGTCATGGATTCAGGCCTCCGGGTGCGCCCGGTGCGGGCGCTCTCCCCTGGTACGCGGGACCCCCCGATGGGGTTTCAGGAAATCGTCACGCCCGTTGCCCCACCAGGCGGCCAGCGCGCCAGCTCAGCCGAGGCGCGGGAAGCCGTACACCCCCAACCAGACCCAGAAGAGGCACCCCACCGCGCCGAGTACGAGGCCGGCGATGGCCTGCCCCTTGCGCCCGATGGGGGGTTGCGCGTCCGGGTCCACGTTCCGCAGGCCGATGCCGGAGCACACCAGCGCGATGAGCCCGACGCCGGGGAAGAAGAGCCCCAGCACCCCGAGCATCAGGCCCGCCCGCGCCACCGCGTTGTTCTTGTAGAGGTGCCACGCCTTTCGCAGCGTCTCGCGCGGCATTTCCACCTGGAAGAAGAGCTTGTTGCGGGTGTCGTTGTAGATGGAGATGGACATGAGCAGGGGCATGACCCCGAAGGCCAGCCCCATGGGCTCCGCCTTCACCAGGGAGATGCCCATGAAAACGAGCGGGATGAAGACGAACCCCAGCCGCGCCCAGGGCTGGCCGAGCCAGAAGCAGGCGCACACCGCTCCCGCGACGAGCCAGAACAGCGCGGTCGTCAGCATGTTCGCCCCGCCAGCCACCAGCAGGAACACGCCGCCGATCAGGTAGGCCACCGCATTGATGCCCACCATCCACGCCCACCCATCGCGCTTGCCCCAGTACTCGAGCCGGAAGCGCTCCAGGTAGTCCACATCCGGGCGCGCCGCACAGGTGTCGCAGTACGGCTGGTCGTCCACGAGGCGGCGATCCCTTTCGCAGAAGAAGACACCGCATCGGGTGCAGGCGCCGAGCGCGGGCTGGTCCGGGTGCGCGTGGCAGCGGCCCCCCTCGCCCGTGGATGGGGAGGGCGACGATTGCGCGGTCATGGATTCTCTCTCCTCTAGGTCTCCCGAGTCTCGCACACCCGGGTCCCGCCGACACCGGGCGCGCCGCGAAGGAAAATGGAGCGCTGAAACCAGCGCGGGGCTCGGTTCACTACGAGGGGCCAGGGCGAGCAGGACAGCCCCGGCCGCCGCCCCCTCCCAGGGGCGTGCGCACCATTCCACTCCACATCGAGGTCAGCTCATGAAGCGCATCGTCACCGCCGCGCTCGTTGGCGCGTTCGTGTCCACGTTCCTCCCCGTCTCCTCCGCCTCCGCCTGTGATGGCAATTGCCCCAAGGGTCATGACCATGCGTCGCACTCCGCCGCGGCGCCGCGCGCGGCCACGCCCCGCTCCGAGGCCCCCAGCCAGGGCCCCACGAGCGCGAAGGTGACGGTGGAGGTGTGGTCGGACTTCCAGTGCCCCTTCTGCTCCAGGGGCAACGCCACGGTGAAGCAGTTGCGCGAGAAGTACGGAGACAAGATCCGCATCGTCTTCCGCCACGCCCCCCTGCCCATGCACGACAACGCGCGGCTGGCGGCGGAGGCGAGCATGGCGGCCAACGCCCAGGGCCGCTTCTGGGAGTTCCACGACGCGCTCTTCCAGCAGCAGCGGGCGCTGGACCGGGCCTCCCTGGAGCAGCTGGCCCAGAAGCTGGGCCTGGACGTGGCGCGGTTCAAGCGCTCGCTCGACACCCACGAGTTCGCGAGCTACGTCGAGGCGGACGTGGTGGAGTCACGCTCGCGGGGGATCAGCGGCACGCCCACCTTCTTCGTCAATGACACGGCGGTGGTGGGCGCGCGCCCCATGGAGGACTTCGTCAAGACGATCGACGCGGAGCTGAAGCGCTGACACCGCGGTGCCCCCTCGGGCCGCGACATGATTACTTATGCAACACGGTTGCATTTTTATGGCGGCCGGGTGAAATGAGGGCATGTCCCGCACCACCCTGACGACCACCGAGGGGGCGCTCCGGCCGGCCGGGCCCGAGGAGCGCATCGCCCTGCTCGACGCGCTCCGTGGCTTCGCGCTGCTCGGCATCCTCTTCGCGAACCTGATCAGCTTCGCCGGTCACTACGTGATGAGCCCCGCTCAACTGGCGGCGCTCCCCACCGCGGAGCTCGACCGGGCCGTGGTGTTCGCGATGAACCTGTTCGTGGAGGGGAAGTTCTACTCCCTCTTCTCGTTCCTGTTCGGGGTGGGGTTCGCCCTGCTTCAGGACCGCACCGAGCGGCGCGGCGGTGACTTCCGGCGGTTGTTCCTCCGGAGGATGGCCGCGCTGCTCGGCATCGGCCTCTTCCACATCCTCGTGCTGTGGCACGGCGACATCCTCACCCTCTATGCGCTGATGGGCTTCGTCTTCCTCCTGTTCCGGCGAGCCGCTGACCGCGCGCTCCTGGGGTGGACGCTGGTGCTGCTCGGGATGCCGCTGCTCTTCCAGCTCGCCATGATGGGGACGGGTGGGGCGTTGGATCCCACGCCTCCGTTCGATGCGCTCTCCCGCACCCTCCGCGAGGCCGCGGGAGGTCCAGGCGCCACGCTCTTCTCCCTGCGCTCCTCCGACCACCCGTGGCAGGTCTTCCTGGGCAACCTCGCCAACGCCGTCCAGCGTCCGGGGCGCTACCTGCAGACGGGACGGCCGGAGAAGGTCCTCGCGATGTTCCTGCTCGGCCTCTGGGTGGGCCGCCGCCTGCTGCCGGACCCGCTCGTCCACCGTCGGCTCCTCGTCCGGGTGCTCGGAGTCGGTCTGGTGCTCGGCCTCCTGGGATGCAGCCTGTTCGCCTGGATCGAGGCGGAGACGGGGCAGTCCTTCGCCCTCACACCCCTGGGGGTCGTCCAGACGCTCGCGTACGCCGTGGGCGTGGCCCCGCTCTCCCTGGCCTATGCCTCGGGCTTCACCCTGCTGTGGGGCACGGCCCGGGGCCAGCGCCTCCTCTCCGTCTTCGTCCCGCTCGGCCGGATGGCCCTGACGAACTACCTCTGCCAGACGGTGCTGGGGCTCCTGCTCTTCTACGGCTACGGGTTGAACCTCATGGGCCGGGTGGGCTCGGTGTGGCTGCTTCCGCTCACCCCCGTCCTCCTGGCCGCGCAGTGGGGATTCAGTGTCCTGTGGCTTCGCCACCACTCCCAGGGGCCCGTGGAGTGGGTGTGGCGTCAGCTCACCTACGGGCGTCCGCGACCGCTCCGGCTCCCGGCGCACTCCCCCTGAGCGCACCCGCCCCTCCTCCCCAGATACGCCGCCGCCGGGGGGCTGAGGGCTCCCCAGGTAGACCCGTGACAGAATCTTCCGTCCATGCTTTAACTTCTCGGGAAGATAGAAAACAGGGAATGTCGGACTGACCAGTTATCCTGTGGATTTCGGGATGGCGGGTCGTCGAGAGTGCGCCGCCATGTGTAGGTATGGCTCATCAGACAGGGAGTCCGGCCAGGCGCTGGTCGAGGCGGCGCTCACCCTGCCCCTGACGGTGTTTCTCATCCTGGGGACGCTCCAGTTCTTCCTGCTGCTCCAGGCTCGTGCGCTGACGGAGTACGCGGCGTTCCGGGCCGTGCGCACCGGCAGCGTCAAGTACGGGGACTGCGAGGCCATGACACACTCGGCCATCGCGGCGCTGCTCCCTACCTTCGCCCGGACCGACTCCCCCACGGCGCTCGGGACGGCCTTCCTCCATCACCGGGAGAACCGGTTCGACCCCAGGCGTGATGGAGGGCACAGCGGCGCCATCGTGTGGATCGCCCGGGAGCGTCCGCTGCTCGGGGAGATCCGCCAGAACGAGGAGGAGTCCTTCGACGACCCGGCCCGTTACGCGGGCGTGGCGGATGTCATGCGGCTGGAGGCGCGGCTCGTCTTCTGGTTCCCCCTGCGCATCCCCTTCGCCGACTGGGTCCTGGGCCGCATGTTCCTGGCCCACCTGGGGCTGCGGGAGTACTCCTCCACGGATCCGCTCCAGCCCGCCCGTCAGGCCCGTTGGAGCGGCCGGCTGTCGGCCTCGCTCGACCTGGCCATCCGCCAGGAGCTGCTCGATCGCGCCAGCCGCCGCGAGTACGTCTTCCCCCTGCAGGCCAGCTACGCCATGCGGATGATGACGCCGGCGCGCCCCCGGCACTTCCGGAAGCAGAACTGCCCCCTCACTCCGGAGGCCCTATGAGCCCCACCCGTGCACGCCGCGGCCAGTCGCTGGTGCTCTTCAGCCTGACGATGCTCCTGGTCACCGTGATGGTGTGCCTCACGCTGTCGTTCTCCATGAAGGTGCGCGAGAAGATGGAGACCCAGAGCGTGGCGGACCTGGCCGCCTACAGCGGCGCGGTGGCCACCGCGCGCACCTTCAACAGCATCGCCCTCATGCGCCGCGCCCAGACCGCCCAGCTGGTGGCCATGTCCGGCACCATGAGCCTCATCAGCTGGACCAGCATGATGCGCGCCAGCCTCAACTCCGCCATCCTGGCCGCCGAGGGGTGCCCCTCCGCCGCCGCCGCCCTCGCGGCGTTGAAGGCGCAGAACGAGGCCATCGAGCAGCCGTGGAACGAGCTGGACTCGAAGGCCGGTGTGCAGGCCTACAATATCCAGCTCCTCGGCGGCCACCTGGCGAGCATGCAGGGCATGATGTTCGGCGAGCTGCAGGAGTCCGTCTCGGGTGGGCAGCGCTCCTTCGTCGCGCAGCTGGCGAAGATGGCGAACGAGGGCAGCCGCTTCCCTCGCGAGCTGCACGCGGGGCCCACCCCGGTGTCCGTGGGCGAGCTGGTGCATGCCACCAGTGGGGGCTCCGGCCATGCCCTGGACATGGCCATGGCCACCCGGGGCTATGAGTTCATCACCCACCGACAGGGCCTGCCGGAGCGCGCCGTGTCCAAGGGAATCATGGGCGCCCTGGCCACCGCGGGGGGGCGTCTGAACATCGTCCGCAGTGGCGGCAGCGCCTATTGGGGCACGGCCCTCGGACACGGCGGGCGGGCGGACAAGACCGAATTCACCTGGGCGGAGGACCACGCCGTGGTGGAGGTCCTCTTCCCTGGCTG
The DNA here is from genome assembly GCF_016887565.1 of Archangium violaceum. Taxonomy (NCBI): domain Bacteria; kingdom Pseudomonadati; phylum Myxococcota; class Myxococcia; order Myxococcales; family Archangiaceae; genus Archangium; species Archangium violaceum. Next base: position 9,802,352 of record NZ_CP069396.1, on the reverse strand, counting down.
CGCGCCCTTCCGCGTGCCGGCCTGGGCGGGGGTGAAGGCCACCGACCTCGAGGATGGCAGTGACAACCACTGGTGGACGCCCACCCTCCCAAAGGTCGGAAACACGGATCCGGGCATGGAGAAGCAGTACCGGCACACGCTCCTGTCCTGCCAGCCCCGGACGAACTGCCCGAACACCTTCATCGGCGGCATGACGTACAACACGGGCGACATCTCGGACGACAACCTCTGGGCCCAGCCGAAGATCTTCGCGCTCGCCCAGCGGGACTACAAGGAGCGCGGTCTGAGGAGCGACCCGTGGAACCTCCTCTTCCGCTTCCGCTTCACCCCCAACAGTGACGGCACGTTCGACAGCCACGGCCTGCACCTGGCGGATGGCACCGACATCAGCGTGCAGGCCGCGCTCGCCACCGGACTGGCCTACTACCACCGGCGCGGTCACTGGAACGAGCCGCCCAACCTCTGGAACCCCTACTGGCGCGCCACCCTCGTCGCCTCGGACGTGGACGACGGGGGCGACCTGCGGCGCGGGGGCACCGACATCCCGGACACGGTGGGTGGACCCGCGGCCGCGGCCTTCCAGCAGCTCATCCTCGCCGGGTACAAGGGGGTGCACTGATGAGGACGCTCCGACGGACCCCGCGTGGCCAGTCCTCGGTGGAGCTGGCGCTGGGCCTGACCGTCTTCGTCACCGTGGTGATGGTCGGCATCCACTTCGCCGAGGTGGGCTACCTCTCGCTCAAGGTGCACCAGGCGGCGGTCTCCCCCCTCTGGGACAGCACGGCGCTCCGGGTGCACCGGATGCGCGGCCAGCAGGACGACATCGGTGACTTCGGCACCTTCGACGCCATCGCTCCCCGGGTGATGGCCAACGCCCGCGAGCGCTACCGCGACTTCGACGGACGTAGCTCCACCCCGGGCTCGCGCGCTCAGATATCCCAGGTCTTCACCCGGCTGGATGAGCTGGACGTGCGGTGCGCCCGGGAGGACGAGCTGGCCTTCGACCTTCCCCGCAGCCGGCTCCCCGCCATGCGCTCACCCCGGGCCGGTGACTGGGGCACCTTCCCACCCGATCAGGACGTGGGCAGCCCGACGGATAGCGTGCTCGATGGCGTCTACCAGAACGAGGGCGGCATCCGCTGCGCCGCGGAGGCCCACCTCGAGGGGCTGCCCACGCTGCCCACCACCTTCCTCGAAGGGGAGGGGGGGTTCTTCGAGGAGAAGCATTCCGTGTTGCTGGACATCCGCGCGTGCGCGGCGGGCCGCCCCGTGGGAGGGCGCTGCCAGGGCAGCTACGGCATCCTGCTCGGGGACTTCGGCTTCGCCGATACCGAGGTGAGCGGGCACTGCCCCCTTCAACCCGAGCGGCCGGACATGCCCTGCCCCGAGAACCGCGCCTTCTACTACGCGGCCAAGAAGGTGTTCGACAACACCGGGCGCGCCGCCGGCCACGCCGCTTCCGATTTCGCGGAGGCCTTCGTCGGTTTCAGTCCCATCGATGAAAGCGCTTTCTTCATGAGCTACCGCGGCGAGGAGGACGACTACATCGAGCTGGACACGCCCCGCGGCGAGTCCCAGGACGAGAGAGATAGGCCGCGCAACACCGGGGGCGTGGACCACAAGCCGACGGCCCGGCGCCGCTCCTCCAACGAGTGCTTCCTGGGGTTGAAGGGATGCTGAGCTACCTGCTCGTGCTCGAGCTGTTGATGGCGGCGCCGTCGGCGCACGCCCGGGAGCCCTTTCAGTGGCAGGTGCCAGGGCTGGTGTCCACGGTGGAGGTGCCCGCCCAGATGAACGTGGGCGGCATCCCCGTGCGCATGCGGGTGTACACCTCGCGTGAGTCGGTGGAGCGCCTCCTCCAGCACTTCGCCACCGCCTTCGACGAGGCCGGCTTCTACATCGAGCGCAACCAGCAACAGCTGGTCGCCCAACCCCACCTCACCGCGCTGGATACGCGCACCTTCACCTCCTATACGGTCATCCTCCAGCCCGAGCCCGGAGGGCTCACCTCGGTGGTGCTCGGCGAGGCGAAGCTCGGCGAGCGCCAGCCCGCCGAGCCCTCCGGTGTGTTCCCCGTGTACCCCGGGGCGGTGAATCCCCTGCTGGGGGACTTCGAGGGGGCGCGGACGCTCTCCTTCCGGGTGGCGGCGAAGGAGGCGCAGGTGCGGGCCTGGTATCGCGAGCAGCTCACCCGCGCCGGATACAAGGAGGAGTCCCCGGGGCTCTTCCTCCGGCGGGAGCAGCGGATCCGCCTGTCCCTCTCGCAGCGGGGGGCGTGGACCGAGGCCGTCCTCTTCCTCGAGGCAACGGGGCAGCCCCAGGCGCACGGGTTGGCACCACGTCGCCCGGGGGAGGGTGCTGATCCTTGAGAAAAGACCGACTTCGCATGAAATCTGCGCTGATGTACGCAACTTCCCCCTGTGTCATGACGAAAATACCTTCACGAACCAATGTTGTTGGGAGCGAGCCATGAGTCTGAATATCGGCAGGTCGGGAACCCTCCGCCCTTCTCTCGCGACGCAGGACGTCCAGCGTCCCCAGTGGAAGGACGTCTCGGTGGTCGACCAGCTCAATCCCGAGGGGTCCACCCCGGAGAGCTACCGCAACGGTGTCTACAACTGCGCCGGGGCGGTGGCCGCGACGGTGGCTCGCTCGCTGGGAACGAAGCAGGGCCAGACGGACGCCGACCTCATCAATGATCTGTCGAGGGACCGTACGACCTCGAAGGGGACCAGCACCAAGGGCATGGTCTCCATGCTCCAGGAGGTGGGGGCCAAGGTCGACGGCAAGGTCATCACCGGGCGCTACTCGGACAACCGGTTGGACTCGCTCCTGGCCAAGGGGGACAAGGTCGTCGCCCAGGTGGGGGTGAAGAACGAGAGCACCGGCCGCTACGACCCCCACTACGTCATCGTCGATGGCAAGGACAAGAAGGGCAACTACGTCATCAAGGACCCGATGAAGGGCACCTACTCGATGTCGGGGGACGCGTTGCGCAAGGCCGTCAACCACATGCCCGGCGCCGGGGGCGTGCTCATCCCCATCAAGCCCGCCGAGCCTCGCGCCGTCGCTCCCCAGGAGGCCGCCTCGCCAGGTGGATTGGGCACGGCGAAGGTGTCCGGCCCCACGGTCGATACCATCAAGACCGACGACAGCAAGGTGCAGGGCAAGGACACCACCTTCAAGCCCTACCTGACGGACAGCTACCAGGACCACCAGCCCAAGCAGCCGGTCACCCTCAACCCGCAGGAGACCCAGGAGCTCTTCAAGCCCGTGGTGCCGACGGTGGCCGAGGCCCCGCAGGTCGTCGCTCCCGACATGGGCGCGGACCAGTACGCCAATCACGTGTTGGATCTGCTGCACCAGAACGGCGAGGACACCTCGGTGAAGGAGCAGGGACAGCAACTGCTGGATCAGCTCGAGACGAGCGCCAACCCGGTGGACCAGAAGGCCTACGAGAAGGTCATGAACAACTTCGCCGACCAGTCCGCCATCGGCCAGCGGGTCAAGGTCCGGAGCTACGAAGAGTGAGATGCTCCCGCGTTTCTGGTCCGTGAGCGGGGCACGGGCTGGCGGGCGGGCGCAGTCGCCCGCCATGGAAAGGCGCTCCACCACCCGGTTCGATTAGAGTCGTGGCGATGCCGTCCTCTTGGCCCCCTGATGACAGAGACCCCGAGCAGCCCCAGGAAGAGACCCAGCCTCTGACCCCCCCGCCCCGGGCCCGGGAGCGCACCTCCCCCGAGGGTCCGCAGGCGAGGCAGGCGCGGACGCCCTACCTCCAGGACCGTTCGGAGTCGGAGGGGCCCGAGCTGCGCCGGGGCGAGCGGGTCGATCGCTACGTCATCCTCAAGGCCGTGGGCGAAGGGGGCATGGGCGTGGTGTACGCCGCCTATGATCCAGAGCTGGATCGCAAGGTGGCGCTCAAGCTGCTGCGCCTGGAGACGACCGACGCGGAGCAGGGCCGGGCCCGGTTGCTGCGCGAGGCCCAGGCCATGGCGCGCGTCTCCCACCCCAACGTGTGCTCGGTGTACGACGTGGGGACGTTTGGCGAGCAGGTCTTCATCGCCATGGAGTTCATCTCCGGCCCCACGCTGCACCAGTGGCTGAAGCAGGCGCGCTCGTGGCGGGACGTGCTGCGGGTGTTCCTCCAGGCGGGCCAGGGCCTCGAGGCGGCACACGCCGCGGGCCTGGTGCACCGCGACTTCAAGCCGGCCAACGTGCTCATCGGCAAGGATGAGCGCGCGTACGTGACGGACTTCGGCCTGGCGCGGCGGGTGTCCTTCCTCGAGGAGGAGGAGCCCTCCGTCGCGCTCGCGCTGCCGCCGGGGTTTGAGGGCGAGAGCTCGCCCGGGGCCTCCGCCTCCGTCACCCAGGCCGGAGTGGTGGTGGGCACGCCCAACTACATGCCTCCCGAGCAGTACCTGGGGCAGATGCCGGACGCGCGCTCGGACCAGTTCAGCTTCTGCGCGGCGCTCTTCAAGGCCCTCTACGGCAAGCGCCCCTTCGAGCCCAAGCAGGTGGCCGAGGCGGCTGGGGAGCTGCTCGAGCGGTCCACGGCCCCGCTCACGTCCTCCCAGCAGCGGGGCGCGGGGAGCGTCATCCACCAGCCCCCGTCCAACTCCAAGGTGCCCGCCTGGGTGCGGCGCGCGGTGCTCAAGGGGCTGTCGCTCCAACCGGACGAGCGGTTCGCCTCCATGTCGGCGCTGTTGCAAGCGCTGTCACAGGAGCCCCGGCGGGCGGCGAGGCGGCAGGGACTGGCGGTGGCCGCGGGCCTGTCGGTGGCGCTGATCGCCGCGGTGGGCGTGCAGCTGCACCAGCGCGGCCAGGTCTGCGCCGGGTCGGACCAGCTCATGGCGCGCTCGTGGAACCCGGAGGTGCGCAAGAAGCTGGAGACGGCGTTCTCCGCGACGGGCAGGGCCTTCGCGCCAGAGGTGGCCCGGAGCGTGGGCCAGGTGCTCGACACGTACGCGGGCGAGTGGGTGCGCCAGCACACCGAGGCGTGCGAGGCCACGCGGGTGCGCGGCGTGCAGACCGAGGAGCTGCTGTCGCTGCGGGTGGTGTGCCTGGAGCGGCACCGCCAGGACTTCCAGGCGCTGGCCCAGCTGCTCACGGAGGCGGACCGCAAGCTGGTGGAGCGCGCGGTGGACGCCGTCAACGGCCTGCCGTCGCCGCGCGAGTGCCAGGACATCGTCTCGCTGTCCACCCAGGCCAGCCTGCCCGCGGACCCGGGCCTGCGCGGACAGATAGAGCAGCTCTCCACGGAGCTGTCCGCGGTGAAGGCGCTCGGCAGGGCGGGGCGCTACAAGGCCGCGTTGAGCAAGGCCCAGGAGCTCGAGCCCAAGGTGGTGGCCACCGGCTACCTGCCGCTCCAGGCCGAGCTGCACAGCAGCCTGGGGTGGTACCAGCAGACCCTGGGCGACCTGGACGCCGGCGCCCTCCAGGTGGAGCAGGCGCTCAATGACGCGGAGGCGGGGAAGGCGGATCGCCTGAAGGTCGATGCGCTCAACCGGCTGGTGTTCATCCACGGCCTCCAGGGTCAGCAGAAGCAGGTGGAGCAGTGGGCCCGGCTGTCGGGCTCGGTGCTCAGCCGCATGGGCGGCGATACGCTCCTGGCCAGCGAGCTGGAGGGCAACCTGGGCAGCGTGGCCCTGCGCCAGGGCAACTACCCGGAGGCGAAGCGCCGCTTCGAGAAGACGCGCGAGCTGCAGCTCAAGGTGATGGCGCCGGAGGATCTCCGCAGCACGTGGACGACGTACAACCTGGGGGTGACCGCCCTGATGATGGGCGAGCGCGAGCGCTCGTTGGAGCTGTTGAGCGAGGCGCTCGGCCGGATGGAGACCCTCCTGGGCAAGAGCCACCCCCACGTGGCGGACTGCCACGCCATGCTGGCCTGGGCGAACCGGGAGCTGGGCCGCCTGGAGCCGTCGCTGACGCACGCGCGGACGGCGGTGGACATCCAGAAGGCCCACTTCGGCGAGGAGCACCCGGCCGTGGCGGATGCGCTGGATGCGGTGGGGATGAGCCTCATCGCGCTCGGGCGCCACGACGAGGCGCGGACGACCTTCGAGTCCGCGCTGGCGATGAAGGAGAAGGCGCTGGGGCCCGACAGCCCGGACCTGTCCTTCTCGTACGACGGCATCGGCCAGGCGCTGCTGGCGGCGGGGCGCGCGGAGGAGGCCATCGCTCCCCTGGAGAAGGCGCTCTCCTTCGAGGACCTGGAGCCGGAGCCCCTGGCGGAGAGTGGCTTCGCCCTGGCGCGGGCGCTCTGGCAGTCGGAGAAGGATTACGTCCGGGCGCTCGCCGAGGCCTCCAAGGCCCGCGAGCGCTTCGTCCAGGTGGGCAAGCAGGAGCGCGTGGCCGAGGTGGAGACGTGGTTGAAGTCCCACCCGGTGCCCGAGGCGAAGCCGAAGCCCTCTCGCGCCAAGGCCCTGTCACCGAAGCGCAAGAGGGGCCTGGTCCACCTCGTGCCGTAGGGGGAGCTCAGGACATGCCGCGCGCGGGGATGAGCGCGCGCGGCAGCCAGCCTCCCAAGCGCGAACCCTCGCGCCGCTCGGCGTGCACCGGCGTGAGGCTCCGGCCGAGTGCCTCGAAGAGCGTGTGCACTCCGCGCACGGCGAACCGGGCCTCGTCGGCGAGCGCCGCGCGTCCCCGCCCGTCCAGGGGCAGGCGATCCAGCGTGTCGAGCAGGTGCGCCCGGTAGGCCTCTCCGTCCAGGTGGGTGGCGTGGCGGAGGAAGACCGTGCCCGTGTTCCCGCGCAGCCCGAGCGCCCGGGCGAGCCCGGTACCCGTCTGGCCAGCACCCGGCAGGGGCGTGGCGTAGAGCACCCAGGCGTGCGCGGCGAGCAACCCGGGGGCCTCGTCGCACAGGAGTCCGAGCCGCTCCACGTAGGGCGCCGCGTGCTGGCGGGGCGTGCTCGCGTACCAGCCCGGGCCGAGCAGGGCGCGCAGGTCGTCCTGCAGCAGCTCGTTGCGCCACAGCTCGGGCAGGCAGAGGGGGCCCACCATGGGGTGCGCGCGGTTCCACATGAGCGCCCACTCCAGCTCCGCGTACAGGGCCTGGAGGCACGACAGGAGCCGCACGTAATCGGACCGCTCCAGCGCGCCCTTCGCGAGCCGCAGGGCCAGGGGCGTGCGCATCACGGCGTGCGCCTCGTCGGCGGTGGCCCGCCGCAGCAACTCCGTCAGCGTGCTCATTGCTTCCACCTCCCGGCGATGGCCGGCTCCGGCGGCGCCGCGGGGGGAGAGGCCAGTGCCCGCAGCGCATCGCCCATCGTGTGCCAGACCGCGTGCAGCGTGTCCTCGTCCATGCGGATCGTCATCGGTCCGAGGCTCAGGTGGATGTGGCCGCAGGTGCAGCGCGCCACCTCCGCGCTGGGGCTGTGGGCCAGGAGGGTGCGGCAGCAGGTGGGAGTCGGCATGGGGTCCCTCGTGAGATGGTGTGAAAATGATTCTGATTATCGTTTTCAAAATCAAGATGCCCGAAGAATGGCAGGCGGTCAAGCGCGTGGAGGGGGAGCGCCCGGTGGCGGACGTTTCAGAGCACCTTGCGGGGCTGGACGAGGGCGTTGGCGAAGAGGAGGCCGGCGACGAGGGCCACGGCCACCATGAGCATGGAGAAGGCGGTGTCCACGCCGGCGAGCACGTCGCGAGCGAGCAGGGACTCCATGCTGCGGAAGCCGATGCTTCCGGGCACGAGCAGCATGATGGCGGGCACCAGGGTGATGACGGCGGGGCGGTTGCGCACGCGAGCGAGCAGGTTGGTGACGATGCCGACGATGAGCGCCCCGACGAACGCGCCCAGCTGGGGCCCGAGGACCTGGGTGCCCAGGCGGGAGCCGGCGTAGGCGAGTGTTCCGGCCACGGTAATCCACCCCCAGTCGCGAGGCCGGGCGCGGAAGATGACGCTCACCGCGAACAGCATGGACACCAGGGCGAGGGGCTCCGTCCACGCGGGGAGCGCGGGCAGGGGACCCAGCTTGGCGGGCAGGGGGAACCAGGCCGCCAGCCGGGTGCCCAGCGCCACACCGAAGCCGAGCTCGAGGAACACGAGCGCCGCGCCCGTGAGCCGCGACGTGCCGGAGATGAGGTTGCGGGTGGCGAGCTCGTTGAGGGCCACGGTGAGGCTGAGGCCGGGCAGCAGGACGATGAGGCCCGCGAGGGTGACGATCTGCACCGACAGGGGGCCGACGAGACTGGCCGCCACCACGGCCAGCGCCGAGGAGAGGATGGCGGCCACGGGCTCCAGCACCCAGACGGTGGAGGGCTGCCGGCGCGTCCAGATGTCCAGCCCGCCGACGAGGAGGGAGATCAGCGCCGCCACGCCCATCTCGCGCGGGCCGCCGCCGAAGAGCCGTGCGCCGCCGACGGCGGCCAGGGCCCAGCACAGCAGGAGCAGGACGGTGCCATAGCGGGGAGGCTCGGCGAGGACGGCCTCCACGCGCCCGGCGCCCTCCTCGGGGGAGAGGTCGCCGCGGATGACCGCGTCCGCGAGCGAGTCGAGGCGCGCCAGCCGTCCGAGGTCCATGTCCCCGGGCTCCACGCGGATGAGGCAGGTCTGGAGGGCCTCGGGGGGGCCGAAGGACGCGAAGATGGAGGTGGGGGTGGAGAAGAAGCGGGCCTCCAGTCCCAGCCGTTGAGACACCAGCCGCATCTGCTCCTCCAGCCGGTGGGCGGGAGTGCCATAGCGGTGCAGCGCCTGCCCGAGCCGCAGCGTGAAGGCCACGGAGGGTCCAGGGGGCGGCGGTTGGAGCGCGATGAGCTGTTCGGCCGGGAGCACGGGGCGCACATCGCAGAGGCACCCGGGGGTGTCAAACGAAGCCTCCGTCACTCCATGGCCAGCCAGCATGCCTGCCCTGCCTCCTGTGAGGAGAGACCCGCCCGCTTGCCTGCTTTCTCCTTGACGGAATCGCTCCGCCGCCGTGCTCTTGGCCCCCATGAGTGATTCCACGCAGGGATTCGTCGTGCTGGGAGCGGCACGCACCAAGGTGCAGCGCTGGCTCGGCTCTCGCCGGTTGACGGCCTTCCTCGCCGCGGGTCCGGGCAAGGCGCTGCGGCTGTGGCCCTCCGTCCAGGGAGAGGCCGCCGAGGACGCCGCCAATGCCCTCTCCCGCGAGCTCCCCAAGAGCCGCGTCCTCGTCTTCTCCTCCGGCGAGGACTCCCTGCGCTTCAGCGTCCACGTCGATGGCGCCTGCCAGGCCCGCGAGGAGGTGGCCCCGCGGATGCGCACCGCGAAGCAGCTCTCCCACGCCCACGCCGCCCTCCAGCGCGTCTCGACCGCCCTCGACTTCAAGGGACACCGGCCCACGCTCCTGCGCGACGGGGACAGCCGTCCCGTGTTCCTCGCCCTGGCCGGCGTGAAGGAGGACGACATCGCCTCCCTGTCCCACGCGAGCCTCTCCGAGGCGCGCCAGCACCCCGAGTCCCCCGACGCCGCGCGCTTCCAGGACTTCTCCTTCCAGGACGAGCAGGGCAAGCTCCACGCCTTCTTCCCCGATGCTCCACGCCAGGAGTCCTGACGGTCATGCTCTTCACCCCTCCGCTGTCCACACCCCGTCTGCTGCTGCGCGAGTTCGAGGAGGACGACTGGCATGCCACCCACCCCTACGAGTCCGACCCCGAGGTGGTGCGCTACCAGTCCCACGGGGTCCGCACCCCCGAGGAGAGCCGGGACTACATCCGCCGGGTGATGGCCCTGTCCCGCGAGACACCCCGGCGCGTCTATGACCTGGCCGTGGTGCTGCGCGAGGACAACCGGCTCATCGGGCGCTGTGGCATGCACGTCAACAACCCCGAGATGAACGAGGCCACCGTCTGGTACGTCCTCGACCGCTCGCGGTGGGGCAAGGGCTACATCCCCGAGGCGGTCCAGGCGCTCGTGGACTTCGGCTTCGGGAAGCTCGGCCTGCACCGCGTGTGGGCCGACTGCGATCCGCGCAACCCCGCCTCCTTCCGGGTGATGGAGAAGCTGGGCATGCGCAAGGAAGCGCACTTCCGCGAGAACGTCTTCATCAAGGGCGAGTGGTGCGACTCCCTCATCTACGCCCTGCTCGACCACGAGTGGCGGGCTCGCGTCGCGGCCCGGCCCGCCTCGACATAGAGCAAGGCCGGGCGAGGCGGTGCTCGCCCCGTCCGGCCTCGTGCGCTCCGTTCCCTACCGCTCAGTGGACGGAGGTGTAGTCATCGAGCGTCGGCAGCGGCGGGATGGTGCCGCGCTCACGCTCGCTCTCCGAGGAGGCGGATGCCTGGAACTCGTCCTCCCGGCCGCTCTCGTCCTCGGACTGCCCCGACAGCTTGCTCTCGAGCTGGTCGCCGAGGTTGGAGATGCTCTCGCGCACCTTGGCCTTGGCCGGCTCGATGATCCGCCGCTCGCGGCTGGTCACCGGGATGAGGCTGGCGCACAGCGCGCCGACGGCGAGGCCGCCGATGGCCAGCAGCACCGGGTTCTCGGACACGGTGTCGTACCAGCCCGACGTCCGCTGCGTCATCTCGTACCGGCTGGGGATGTGCTCACGGAGCCCGGAGGCCTTGTCCTTCGCCTTGTCCACCAGGCCACTGGCGCGCTCCTTGAGATCCGACGCCTTCTCCTTGGCCATGTCCACCGCGCCCGAGGCGCGTGCCTTCAGGCCGCTGTCGTCCTGGGTGCCGACACCCAGGTTGCCGGAGCCGACGTTCATTCCTCCCACGTCGGTGCTGGTGCGCACGCCGATGTCGCTGCCCAGCGAGCCCCGTGCGTCACCGGTGGGCCGCATCAGGCCACCTTCGGGTGCTGGCACCAGGGACATGTCCCGGTCATACCCGCTGTACAGATGACGGTCGTGGCGTACGTCGAAGACCTTCTTCATCAGCACCGAGCCCACGCCCGCGCCGATGATCGCCCCCAGCATGCTCCAGCCCCTGGGCGTGTCCGCCCGCTCCTTGATTTCCGTCGTCCTGCGCATCACCGCCTCCTTGGCGTGCGTCTTGAGTTCGTCCACCTTCTCCGTTGCTCGCTCCCTGGCCTGCTCCTTCAACTCCATCACCTTGGTGGAGGCGACCTCCTTGAGGTGCTCCGTCTCCATGCGGCGGGCCAGCTCGTCGGCGAGCTCGCTCATGCGTGCCCGTGCATCTGTGATTTCACGGATTGGAACGTCCTGCTCGCCCATTGAGAGTCCTCCTTGAGGGTTTGAATGGTCTGGTTGGGAGCGTGGATCTCCTTCATGCGGTTGATGCCCACCTTGGCGATGCCCGCGCCGATGCCGCAGAAGAGCACCGTGACGATGAGCGCCGAGGCCCACAACGGCAGCAGGAGATCCAGCACGAAGACGGCGAAGAGGGTGAAGGCGATGCCGCCGAGCAGCAGCAGCCCTCCGCCCAGGCCCAACATCACGCCGCCCGCCTTGACCTTCGTCACCTCCTGGCGCAGCTCGGTCTTCGCGAGCGTCACCTCCGCGCGGACCAGCCGGCGGGCCTGGTCGAAGAACTCGCCCACCAGCGAGCCGAACGCGCGGTCCGACATGCCATCGCCCGGGATGGTGCGCTCCTCGTAGTTGTAGCTTCTCCGTGTCCCTGGATTCTCGGGTTGCATCGTGTCCTCCCTATTCCTTCAGGAGACGGGCGGCGAGGAACCCCACGGCGATGCAGCCGGCGAAGAAGGGCGCGGGCCGCTCGCGGATGAACTGCCTGGCATCACTCACCAGTTCCTCGGTGGAGCCCTGCTCGATGCGATCCGAGAACTTGCGGATGTACCCCACGGCGCCACCGAGCAGCTGCTGCGAGAAGCCATCGGCGTTCCGGGAGGCGTTCTCCAGCGTGGAGACGAAGCCCTGGAGGCCCTTGATGAGCTCTCCCTTCCGGTCGTCGATCTGATGGAAGACCCGATCTCGGGTCACGCCGGTGACGCGCTTCACCTGCTCCTTGCCCTGCGCCGCGATGCCGGTGTCCTGGTCCGAGACATCACGGCCGCCCATCGACGTACCGGTAGCGGTAAAGCTGGAACCCTGGATTCCCCCTTCAGTGACGGTTGCCATGCGGTCTCCTCCGAGTAGGTTGGAATGGAGTACTGCTCATGCAGGAATGACCCACACATGACAGAAGCTAGGCACGCCCAGGCAGGCGCCATGGAAGGGGCGGGAATCGCTCGCGGAGCGGGCAGCGGAGAGGGAAGTTCGGGCCGCGGGAATAGAAATACGCGGTGTGGGAAGCTCCGGCGGAGAGGGCGCTGATGGCGAGGAAGCCGAGGACACCGCGATGGTTGGAGGCCGCGCGTCGGCGCACGGAGCCGGTGCTGGAGGGGAGCCGCGCGGACTGGCTGTCGCGTGCCCTGGGGCGCGCGGGAGTCATGCCCCGGGCGGAGGCGGAGGGGGCCATCCGGGAGGGGCGGGTGGAGGTGGACGGGCGCGTGGAGCGCGACCCCTTCGCCCAGGTGCACGCGGGAAGCGCGGTGCGGGTGGATGGGCAGCCGCGCACGTTGGAGGCGCGGACGCTGGCGCTGATGTTCCACAAGCCCGCGGGGGTGGTGGTGCACGGGAGCGACCCCGAGGGAATCGGCACCGTCTTCGAGCGATTGCGGCCGGTGTTGTCGCCGGAGCTGCGCGGGTATGAGTGGTACGCGGTGGGGCGGCTGGACCGGGACACCACGGGCCTGTTGCTCTTCACCAACGAGGAGCGGCTGGTGGCGCACGCGACCTCTCCCCAGACGCACGTCCCCAAGCGGTACGTGGCGGAGGTCGAGGGGAGCCCCTTGGACGCGGTCCTCCAGAAGCTGCGGGAGGGCCTGGTGCTCGAGGATGGACCGACCCGGCCAGCGGGGGCTCGGCTGCTGGCTCCCAGCCACGTCGAGCTGGTGCTCACCGAGGGGCGGCACCACCAGGTGAAGCGGATGCTGGCGGCGGTGGGGCACCCGGTGCGGACGCTGCACCGCGAGGCCGTGGGAGCGCTGGTGCTGGACGTGCCGGAGGGCGCCTGCCGGCTGCTCACGGACGACGAGGTGGAGCGGGGCCTCGGCTTTCTCGAGGGGCGGCGATGACGGCGTCTTCTTTCACCCTGCTGCTCGTGGACGACAGCCCCGAGGACCGGGGTTCCTGGGCGGCGTTCCTGCGCCAGGAGCAGGAGCACTCCTACTCCTTCCTCGAGTCGGAGGACGCGGAAGGGGGGCTCGCGCTCTGTCTGGCCCATCACGTGGACTGCGTCGTCCTCGATTATGGGCTGCCAGGAATGGACGGCCTGGGCTTCCTGCGGCGGTTGAAGGAGGTGCTCGGCGAGGCGGCCCCTCCGGTGGTGCTGGTGACGGGGCGTGGCAGTGAGAGGTTGGCGGTGTCGGCGATGAAGGCGGGTGCCTCGGACTACCTGATCAAATCCGACATCACCCCGGCGAGCCTCTACCGGGCGACGCACAACGCCATCGAGAAGGCCGTGTTCGAGCGCCGCCACCGTGAGGCCGAGCGGGAGTGTTCCGCCCTGTTGACGCGCGAGAAGGCGGCGCGGGCGGAGGTCGAGGCGCTCGTGCGCGAGCGCGAGCGGCTGCTGCGCGAGGCGGAGGCCCAGCGTGCCCTCTTCGACGCCGTCCTCCAGCAGATGCCCTCGGGTGTCCTCGTGGCGGAGCCCTCCGGGAAGCTGGTGCTGGCCAGCGCGCGCGTGGAGCAGATCCTCCGCTTTCCCTTCCGGGCCTCGCAGGGCGTGAGCGAGTACGGAGCCTCCATCCGGGGCATCCACCCGGACGGCCGGCCCTACCGCTGTGAGGAATGGCCCCTGGCCCGAAGCCTCCTCTCCGGCGAGGTGGTGGAGGGCGAGGAGATGGAGGTGGTGCGTCAGGACGGCAGCCGCGCCACGCTCAGCATCTCCTCCAGCCCGGTACGCGATGCGCTGGGGCAACGGGTGGCGGGCGTCGCCACCTTCATGGACGTGACGGCGAGAAAGCGCGCCGAGGCCGAGTTCGACAATTTCTTCCGTCTCTCGCATGACCTGCTGGCCGTGGCGGGGACGGACGGCTTCTTCAAGCGCGTCAACCCCGCCTTCACCCGGACACTGGGCTGGAGCGAAGAGCAGTTGCTCTTCCATCCCTTCGTCAGCCTCCTGCACCCGGACGATCTCGCGGCCACCAGTGCCGAGGTGGAGAAGCTCTCCCGAGGGGGGCACACGCTGCACTTCGAGAACCGCTACCGGTGCAAGGATGGGAGCTACCGTTGGCTGGCGTGGACGTCGGCGCCGGTGCCCGAGGAGGGACTCATCTTCGCCGTGGCGCGGGACGTGACGGAGACGAAGCGGTTGGAGGCCGAGCGCGACCAGGTCGCGGCGGCCCTGCGGGAGAGTGAGGGGCGTTACCGGGCACTCGCCCTCCAATACGAGCGGCAGGCACGCACCTTCGATGCCTTGATGACCGCCCATCCGGACTTCATGTACCAGTTCGACCGGCAGCACCGCTTCACCTACGTCAACCGCTCGCTGCTGGCCCTCTGGGGAAAGCGGCTGGAGGAGGCGGTGGGGAAGAACTTCCAGGAGCTGGGCTATCCCCCCGAGCTGGTGGAGAAGCACCGGCGGCAGCTCGACGAGGTGCTGCGCACGGGAAGGCCCGTGCGGGGAGAGAACCCGTACACGAGCGCCTCCGGCACCGGCCATTACGAATACATCTTCGCCCCCATCTTCGGGCCGGACGGACAGGTGGAGGCCATCGCCGGTACCAGCCGCGACATCACCGAGCGCAAGCTCTCCGAGGAGGAGCTGCGGCGGCGGGCCGAGTTCGAGCAGCAGCTGGTCGGCATCGTCAGCCACGACTTGCGCAACCCCATCACCGCCATTCTTCTCGGCGCGCAGAGCCTCCTGGCGCGGCGGAACGGTCTGGACGAGAAACAGAAGATGGCCGCCACCCGCATCCAGTCCTCGGCCGAGCGCGCCGCCCGCATGGTGAGGGATCTGCTGGACTTCACCCAGGCGCGCCTGGGCGGCGGCATCCCCATCCAGCCCTCCCCGCTCGACCTGCACTCCCTCACCCGCCAGGTGCTGGACGAGGTTCGGATGAGCTACCCCGAGCGGAACTTCCGGTTGGACTCGGAGGGAGACGGGCAGGGGCAGTGGGACCCCGACCGCCTGGCCCAGGTCATCACCAACCTGGTGTCCAACGCGGCGAAGTACAGCCCGGCGGGGACCCTGGTGACGGTGGTGACACGCGGCCAGGGTGACCAGATCACGCTGATGGTCCACAACACGGGCGACCCCATCCCGTCCGAGCTGCGTCCGCGTCTCTTCCAGCCCATGACGCGAGGGACAGCCGAGGTGGAGCGGGCGAGCCGCAGCATCGGCCTGGGCCTCTACATCGTGAACAGCATCGTCCAGGCACACGGAGGCTCCGTCGACGTGAGCTCCAGCGCCGACGAGGGCACCACCTTCACGGTGCGGCTGCCGCGTCACGTCCCGGTGCGGCCCGGTGCCCCTGCATCGGGAGCACGGTGAGAGCTTTCACTCCTCGCGCCGTGCGTACTCCCGCACCACGGCCCGGGCGCGCTCGGCGAGCGCGTGACTCCCGGGCAGCTCCCGCCCGAGCAGCCGTGGGACGGCGAGCGCCAGGCTGACGGAGTTGGTGAGGACACAGCCGCGGACCTCCTCCAGTTGCGCCCTCTCCACCGTGCGCTCCACCACCGGCATGTCCCCGAGCCGCCCTTCCTCCAGCAGCACGGCGCGGATGACGCCAGGGAGGCAGGGGGCCTCCAGGGGCGGAGTCACCACCGCGTCGCCCAGGAGGAAGAACAGATTGCCGTTCGGTGCCTCGCAGAGCTCCCCCGCCTCGTTGGCGAAGACCGTCCCCCGGCCGAAGTGCGCGTACTGCCGCAGGTACGAGACGCTCTTGTGTCTCAACGTGGGATCATTCCTCCGGTAGCCGCGATCCTCCAGCTCGTCGAGGACGGTGTGCGCGTGTGGCGCCGGCAGGGCCCGGAAGGACAGCAGCAGCCGCCCATCTCCCGCCACCAGCTTGCCCACGCCGGTGAAGCGTGGTCCCAGGCTGGCATCCGCCTCCAGACACCGGTGCAGGGCCTCACGGACGGACCCGGCGGTGAGCACGTCCTCGGGCGGTGCGCGCACGCAGCCCGCATGGGCCCCGAGGCTCGACCGGAGCCTCGCGAGGTGCCGCTCCAGGAACATGGGCGTGCCCTCGGTGACGAGGAATGTCTCGAAGAACCCCGCGCCGAAGAAGAACGACTGGAGGAAGTCCTGGAGCCGCAGCTCCTCCAGCCGCCGCACCTCTCCGTTCACCGCGACCGTGTCCATCATCCGATTCGCGCCTCCAGGAACCTCGCGAGCAACGTGTTGCCGTGCGGCGTGAGGAAGGACTCGGGATGGAACTGGATGCCCTCCACCCAGGGGTACTCGCGGTGACGCAGTCCCATCACCAGCTCGCCGCACCAGGCCGTGACTTCCAGGCAGTCCGGAAGGCTCGCCCGTTCCACCACCAGCGAGTGGTAGCGCGCCGCGACGAAGGGCGCTGGCAGCCCCCGGAAGACGCCCCGGCCATCGTGGTGGATGTCAGCCGTCTTCCCGTGCACCGGCACCGGAGCCCGCACGACGCGCCCGCCGAACACCTGGCCGATGGACTGGTGCCCCAGGCACACCCCGAGCACCGGCACCCGGCCCGCGAAGGCACGGATGACCTCCAGGGAGATGCCGGCCTCGTTCGGCGTGCACGGGCCCGGAGAGATGACGATGTGGTCCGGCCGCAGCGCCTCCACCCCGGCGAGGGTGATGGCATCGTTGCGCACCACCTTCAGCTCCGCCCCGAGCCCACCCAGCGCCTGCACGAGGTTGAAGGTGAAGGAGTCGAAGTTGTCGATGAGCAGCATCATGTCGCGTCCCCCACCGGCCGTGCCGACAGCGCGAGCAGCAGCGAGCGCGCCTTGTGCAGCGTCTCCTGGTACTCGCGCCTCGGCTCCGAGTCGTGGACGATGCCCGCCCCCACCTGCACCCAGGCCCGGCCGCCCTTCAGCAGCATCGTGCGGATGACGATGTTCAGGTCCAGCTCGCCCGTGAAGCTCAGGTACCCGAGCGAGCCCGTGTAGAGGCCCCGCGCGTGTGGCTCCAGCTCGGTGATGATCTGCATGGTTCGAATCTTCGGCACGCCCGTGATGGTGCCGCCCGGGAACACCGCCGCCACCACGTCGAGCGGCTCCACTCCCGGTGCCAGCCGGCCCACCACCTCGGACTCGATGTGCAGCACGTGCGCGTACTCGATGATCTCCATCAGCTTCGCCACCTGGACGCTCCCGTAGGCGCAGACGCGCCCCAGGTCGTTGCGCTCCAGGTCCACCAGCATCGCGTGCTCGGCTTGCTCCTTCTCGCTGGTGCGCAGCTCGTGCACGAACCGGGCGTTCTCCTCCGGCGTGCCCCTGCGCCGCGTGCCCGCGATCGGACGGGTGATGGCCCGGCCGTCCTCCACCCGCACCAGCCGCTCGGGCGAGGCGCTCACCACCTCGAAGCCGTCCACCTCCAGGTAGCTGGCGAAGTGCACCGGGCTGAGCGTCGACAGGGCCTCGTACAGCTCCAGCGCGGGCAGCCTGGGCTCCACTTCCAGCCGCTGCGAGAGGTTGACCTGGTAGGTGTCTCCCGCGCGGATGTACTCCTGGACCCGCTCCACCGCTCGCTGGTAGCCCTCCTGCGTGAAGTTGGAGCTCCAGGGCACGTCTGGAGTCTGTCCGTCCGCGAGCCGCCAGGCGGGGGCCGGGGCCTCGGTCGAGGCCACCTCGCGCACCACCCGCTCCAGTGCCTCCAACCGTCGCAGGCAGTCCCCGTAGTCGCTGCCCGTGGCCACCACGAGTGCCCGGCCTTCCGGATGGTCCACCGCCACGAAGGTGTCCACGAAGTCCAGTGCGATGTCCGGCAGGCCCAGATCGTCGTTCCGGTGGCGCGGTAGGGACTCGAAGTGGTGCGCGGCCTCGTACGCGAAGAAGCCCACCGCCCCACCACAGAAGAGCGGCATCCCCGGTAGACGCACGCCCCGCCAGCGTCTCAACAGCTCTCTCAGGGTGGTCAGCGGCTCGCCCGGGTGGGGTTCACCGTTCACCTCGCACCGCGCTCCCTTCGCCCTGAACGTGAGGAAGGGTTTGTTTCCCACGAAGGAGTAGCGGCCCTCGCTGGAGGTGCGGGTGCTCTCGAGCAGGAAGCGGTGTCCCGGCGGCAGGGCTCGCAGCAGGTCCACCGGCCTCGCTCCGCGCAACTCCACCGCACGGACGAGTGGCACCTGGTTGTAGCCCTCCGCCACGAGCGCCTCGAAGCGCTCGCGGTTCAGCGGAGATGGCGGCGGGGTGGGGGGGACCGACATGGGCGCGCTTGTAACAAAGGCCACGCGTCCATGGGCCCGGAGTTCAACCCGGGTGACGAGATACCCTCACCCCGTCCCTCTCCCGGAGGGAGAGGGGAGGGGAGGGGCGCTCAGTGAGCGTGCCCGGCCGATTGCGGTTGGTAGGTGACCGAGAGGATGCGCAGCCGCTTGAGCTTCCCTCCCGGTATCTCCCACTCGATTTCCTGCCCCACCGAAAGCCCGAGCAGTGCCGCTCCCACGGGCGCCAGCACGGATACCCGCCCCTCCTGGAGCGACGCGTCCTTCGGATACGAGAGCGTCACCTCCCGCGTCTCGTGCGTGTCCTCGTCCCGGTAGACGACACGGCTGTTCATCGTCACGACATCTGGCGGCACCTGGGTGGGCTCGACCACCTCCGCGCGCAGCAACTCCGCATCGAGCGCGTCCGCCTGGTCCCCAGCGGTCGTATCGATGAGGGTCCGCAGCCGCTCCATGTCAGTCGACGTGACCACGATCCTCGGCTCTTGCGTGCTCATGACGGCTCAATCCTTTGACCCTGCGTGTGGCCGGTCAACCAAGCAGGTTCCAAGCCGTGCCTGCATGGCGGCAGGGCGTCTGAAACCAGACGCCCCACCGGGCGTCACCCTGACGGCACGTCGGGGATTGACCGTTCGTGCGAAATCCAGACGCGCTGCGTCGTGGGATTCACCTGACGATGGCGGTTGCACACGTGCAAGGAGACACCATGGAGCTCGACCTCCAATCCACTGTGAAGCTGAACAACGGCGTGCGGATGCCCCGGTTGGGATTGGGCGTCTTCCGGGCCCCGCGCGGCGAGGTGACGCGCGCGGCCGTATCGGCGGCGCTCGCGGCGGGCTACCGGCACATCGACACCGCCCGCATCTACGGGAACGAGCGGGACGTGGGCCTCGCCGTGCGGGAGAGCGGCCTGCCCCGGGAGGAGATCTTCGTCACCACCAAGTTGTGGAACGAGGACCAGGGCCATGACTCCACGCTTCGCGCCTGCGAGCGCAGCCTGAAGGACCTCGGGCTGGAGTACGTGGACCTGTACCTGGTGCACTGGCCGGTGCCGGGCCGGCGGCTCGAATCATGGCGGGCCCTGGAGCAGCTGCTCTCCGATGGGAAGTGCCGGGCCATCGGAGTCAGCAACTTCCTGGAGCACCACCTCGACGAGCTGCTGGGCCGCGCCAAGGTGGTCCCCGCCGTCAATCAGGTGGAGCAGCACCCCTTCCTCTACCAGCCGTCCCTGCTGCGCTACTGCGCGGACAAGGGCATCGCGGTGGAGGCCTACAGTCCGCTGACCAAGGGACTGCGGCTCGGGGACCCGCGCGTGGTGGAGCTCGCCCGGAAGCACGGCAAGTCTCCCGCCCAGGTGCTCATCCGCTGGTGCCTCCAACACGACATGGTGGTCATCCCCAAGTCCGTCCACGAGGCGCGCATCCGAGAGAACGCCAGTGTCTTCGACTTCACTCTCTCCCCCGAGGAGATGCGGCGGCTCGATGGGTTGAACGAGAACCTGTACACGGGGTGGGACCCGACGGACGTACCGTGAGGTAGCCTCCTCGTCCCATGAGTGCTCCACGCGACCCCGTCTACCTGGACCACAACGCCACCACGCCCCTGCTTCCCGAGGTGGTGGACGCCATGCTCCCGTACCTGCGCGAGCACTTCGGCAACCCCTCCAGCGCGCACGTCTACGGTCGCCGGGCCCGCGAGGCCGTCGACCGGGCACGGGCCCAGGTGGCGGCGCTGCTCGGCGCCTCCGCGGAGGAGATCTTCTTCGTTGCCCATGGCACCGAGGCCAACAACCTCGCCATCCGTGGCGTGGCGGCCGCGCTTCCGGAGAAGCGGCACGTGGTGACCTCTGTCATCGAGCACCCGGCCACCACCGAGCCCTGCCTCGAGCTGGAGAAGCACGGCACGCGCGTGACGTGGCTCCCGGTGGATGGGGACGGCCGGGTCCGCGTCTCCGAGGCCGTGGAGGCACTGCGGAGCGACACGGCGCTCGTCACCCTCATGCATGCCAACAACGAGACGGGCGTGCTGCAGCCCATCGCCGAGGTGGCCCGCGAGGCCCGCTCCCGGGGCGTGCTGGTGCACACCGACGCGGCCCAGTCGGTGGGCAAGCTGCCCGTGTCCGTCAACGGGCTGGGCGTGGATCTGCTCACGGTGGTGGGCCACAAGTTCGGAGCGCCCAAGGGCGTGGGCGCACTGTACGTGCGCCGGGGTACGCCGCTGCGTCCGGTTCTGCTCGGGGCGGGGCACGAGCGGGGCCTGCGCCCGGGGACGGAGAACGTCGCGTCCATCGTGGGGCTCGGGGTGGCCAGCGAGGTGGCCCTCCGCACGGTGGAGGGCGAGGCGGCGCGGATGTGCAGGCTGCGGGGCGAGCTCTGGACGCGGCTGCGGGCGCGCGTCCCGGGACTGGTGCTCAATGGTCACCTGGAAGAGCGACTGCCCAACACCCTCAACGTGCGCTTCCCCGGGGTGAGCGGCTCCGCGCTCCTGGCGGCCGCTCCCGAGGTGGCCGCGTCCACGGGCTCGGCGTGCCACGCGGGCGAGGAGTCCGCCTCCTCCATCATCACCGCGATGGGCGTGGCGCCCGGGGAGGCGCTCGGCTCGGTGCGCCTGTCCCTGGGCCGGACGACGACGCTCGGGGACGTAATGGCCGCCGCGGAAGCGCTCATCGGGGCCTGGCGGCGCCTGTCCCCGCCCAGGTGAAAGCCCGGGCCCACCTGGGCCATACTCGGGCTCCCCCCCCGACGAGGAGCCACCTTGGCGGAGTCCTTCCCCGCGCCCTCACAGACGGCGTTCGTCCAACAGCTCAACTTCTGGGCTCGCGATGCGAGCAACGAGTCGGCCGCGCTCCTGGGCGCCTTCGCGCTCGGGCTGTTCGGCCACCTCCCGGACGAGGGCTCCGCCGCGCCGGTGTCCCTGGAGACGCTCGCCTCCCGCATGGGCGGCACCGTGCGAGGCACGCGCTCCGTCATCGAGCCGCTGGTGGGGCTCGGCTTCGTCCGGCTGGAGGAGGGGAGGGGGTACTCGCTCCCGGCGGCGAGTTCCTTCCTGCGCCGCCCCGACTTCGCCGCCCGGATGCGCGAGGCGCTCGGCTGGTGGCTCGTGTCCGCGAAGCTGCCCGAGGCCGTCCGCACCGGCGCTCCGGTGGACTGGCACGGGGAGTCACGAGATCTGCTCGGCTGGTACCGGAAGGAGTTCCTGGAGCCCCGGGCCCCCGCGCCGAGCGCCACCGCCGCGGACTACGACGACCGCGCCGCGCGCAACTTCCTCCGCACCCAGGCGCTCGTGACGAGCGGTGAGGTGGGCCTGCTGGATGCGCTGGTGTCCGGCCTCCGGCCGCTCGCGGAACTGGCGAAGGCCACGGGCTCCCATCCGGAGTCGCTGCGCACACTGCTGGAGGTGCTCGTGTGCATGGGGCTCGTCCGGCGGGAGGCGGAGTCCTTCGGATATACCGAGCTGGCCGGCCGCTCCCTGGACGCGAGCAGCCTGCCGTACTTCCAGCGCGCGTTCCCGGCCACCATGGACTACTGGGAGGCCTTCGGGCACCTGGACGAGGCCGTCACCCAGCGGAAGTTCCGGTTGGATCTGCGCGACCCCGAGACAGCCAGGCGCATCTACCAGCGCAACGCCTCTCGCATCACCGGCATCTTCGCCTCGCACGTGAAGCTGGGCCGCAAGGCCGCGGAGCTCGTCGCCTCCATGCGCTCGCTGAAGGAGGCTCGCGTCCTCGACGTGGGGACCGGCTCGGGTGTCTGGGGCGCCGCCTTCGGGCTGGCGGATCCCACGGTGCACGTCACCTACCTGGACTCCGAGCACGTCCTGGAGCAGGTGAAGCCCAACATCGCGAAGCTCAAGCTGGACGGACGGGCGCGCTATTGGGCCGGGGACTGCCTCTCCGTGGACTACGGCGAGGGCCAGTACGACCTCATCCTCCTGCCCCAGGTCATCCCCGCGCTGCCTCCCGAGGCGCTGCCACGTCTCTTCGGACAGCTCGCCCGCGCGCTGCGTCCCCGGGGGCTGCTCATCATCTCGGGCTACCTGCTGACGGACCGGCGCGATGGGCCCCTGGACGCGCTCTACTTCGCGCTGCGCCGCTACGTGTCCAACGAGGGCGACGTGCTGTCCATGCCCGACTTCCGGCGGCTGCTCGAGCCCGTGGGCCTCACGTCCTCCCGTGGCTTCGACATGCCCATCCAGCAGGTCGTCATCGCCTCGCGCGGTGAGGTCCCCTGGCCTGACGGCCTGCCCTCCCGCTGACGCTCCTGGAGAGACATGGAACCCCTTCGCTCGTTCTTCATGGAGGACTACCTCGAGGGCTCGCGCTTCACCGCGCGCTACAACCTCGGAGAGTCCGGTGCCCGGCCCCGCACGGTGGGAGAGCTGCTCGCCGGCTCCGGCGTCGGCCCCCAACAAGCCGCCGACACGTTCCTCTCCACCCTGCTGCGTGACAGCCCCAACTGGGGCCGCGCCGACCTGAGGGACCTCGTGGCCGCCATGCACCCCGGCGCCACGCGCGACAACGTCCTCATCACCACCGGCACCAGCGAGGCCCTGCTTCTCCTCTTCCGCCAGCTCCGCCCGCGCAAGGTGGCGCTCGCCTGGCCCGCCTTCCAGCTCCTCTACGAGCTGCCCATGCAGCAGGGCGCGGAAGTCGTCCGCCTGCCCCTGCGCTGGGACGAGCGGGGCGTGCCCTCCGTGGACGCCGACGCTTGGCTGGAGCTGCTCGAGCGCGAGCGTCCGGACGTGGTCATCATCAACAACCCTCACAACCCGAGCGGCCTCGTGCTGGAGCCGGAGCTGCTGGAGCGCGTCTCCCGCTGGACGGAGCGGTCCGGCGCCACGCTGGTGGGCGACGAGCACTACCGCTTCCTCTCCTCCGAGACGGAGGTGCTGGGGGCCACGGTGTACCGCGCGGGCACCCGGAGCTTCGTCACCGGCTCCTTCATCAAGTGCCTGGGTTGCCCGGGCCTGCGCATCGGCTGGTGCGTCGGTGACACGGCCATGCTGGCGGGCATGCAGAACGAGAAGAACTACACCACGCACACCGTGAACCCGGTCACCGAGTGGATCTCCTACGAGGTCCTCAAGGACCTGCACAGCTCCGCCCTGCGCCAGGCGCGCGAGGAGTGGCTGAGCAACCGGCGCATCCTCGCCGCCTTCCTGGAGCGCTCGCGGGGCGTGTATGGCGTGGCCCCCATGGGCGGGCTCGTCACCTGCATCGGCGTGCGCGGCGCGGCCAGTCCAAAGGAGTCCGAGGCGAAGCTCCAGGCGCTCGGCGAGGCCGGGGTGTTCGTCCTGCCGCTCAGCTCCATGGAGTACGGCGACCCCTCGGGTGCCCATCCGCTGGAGCGCGGTCACGGCTTCCGTCTGGGCCTGGGCATGCACCCGGACCGCTTCCCCGAGGCCCTGGAGGCCATCGAGCGCGTCACCACCCGCTGAGTGAGGGGCTGGTGGCGCACGAGCCGTCGCCCGCCCGCATCCGATGTGCACGGATGCGGCTCCTGGCGGCGACGATGACCGAGAGCGTGGCAAGCAGGACGATTCCGGCGAGCGCTTGGTGGGAACCGGCCTCCACGAGCGGCGCGATGGGGTTCTGGATGGAGAACGCGCGCTCGGCGATCCAACCACACGCGGCCACCGCTCCGAGGCTCGCTCCGACGATACGAACGGTCGCGTACTCGGGGGAACGGCTCAGCAGGAGGAGCCAGGGCATCGTCATCGCGACCACCGCGAGCTGCATGGCCTCGATGCCCAGGTTGAAGGCGAGCACGCTCAGCACGAGGGCCTGGGAGTCGAGCCCGAGCTCCGCGAGCACCGTCGAGAACGCGAGCCCATGCACGAGCCCGAATCCGGCGGCGATGAGCGGCTCGCGGCCCGAGAACAGGGGGCCGACCGCTCCCGCCACCAGGGTCATGGAATGACCGAGCGTGAAGGCCGTCACGATCTTGACGACCTGCTTCACGCTCCGTGGCACGGTGTTGGACGCTCTCCACCGGGCCCCGCTCGCGACCAGGGGGCGGCGAGCAATAGAACCAACAGGAAGAGCAGGTGGTCGGTACCTTCCGCGATGTGCCGGACTCCCAGTACGAAGACGGACCGGAAACCCTTCCACCAGGTCCCGTTCGAGCGATCGATGACGAGGTCCGTGCTTCGGTATCGCAATACGCCGAGCAGCTCGGGCTGGTCGGAGAGGACCCCGTTCTTGAAGTCACTTCGGATGGAGACGAACACCTTGTGCGTGACGACGCGGTGGACGATGGCGTCGTACCGGAGCGTGAACGCACCCGTTGCCGCGCCCGGGGGCGGCTGCATCGACAGGAGCGCCACGAGGCAGTTCGCCCCGTCGACCGGCCGCACCTCCAGCGAGCGCACGGCGATGTCGAAAGCCCGGCCGTCGGGCGCCGTGGCCGCGACGTGCTCCGCGATGTATCGCGCGAGCTCGCTTCCCATTCGCGCGACCAACGTCGAAGGGTTCTCGCCCAGGTTGTGATGCAGGGTGAGCCCCAGCTGATCCAACGGGAGCTGGAGCTCACCCTCGACCGAGTGCTCCCGCAGGTCGAGCAGGACCGCGGTCGCACGCTCCACACCCGGGGCCCATCGATGCGGACGTAGGTTCCGTTGACGTTGGGAACGAGCTGGTCACCCGCCCAGGCGACATAGGTGTCGGCGTACGCCGCGGCCGAGGTGTACTCGGCGAGCAGCGTATCGGCGATGCCCGGGTTGTAGTCCTTCACCCACGCGGAGATCGCCGCCGTCACGAGCTCCTGCTGTTGGGGCGTGAGGCTCGAGACCCGGACACCGACGCGGTCGGCCCCCGTCGGGTAGAAGGTATCGAAGATGCCGAACACCGCGATGCGCTCGTCGGTGAGCGGCGAGTACGTGATGCCGCCGCTCGTCCAGGTCTGCGGCTCGACGCCAATGAAGTTCGGTGTCGGGCTCGCCACGCCGTTCTGGTACGTCACGTCGATGGCGAGGTGGTGACCGCCGATCTGCACCATCCAGTTTCCCGTCACCGACGGGGTTCCAATGAACGTGATGGCAGGACATCCACCGCTTCACCCCAGAGCTTCAAATGCTTGGGAACCAGGTGCTTCAGTGGCTCGCATTCGCGCGCAAACGCGGGAAATACTGTGAATACCCGCAAATTGCTGATTCCATGAGTCAACCGCCGTGGCCCGATGCGCGTGCCACGGCTCTCGAGGAGTCACCATGCGTTCGAGATTCCAGTGGATATCCCTTTCATTTGTCACCCTCGCCGCGGTCGTCGGATGCGCTGGCGCGGAGGAGGCTGGCCCCGAGTTCGCTTCGGGGCGCACGGCCTCCTCCTCGTCGGAGCTGGCCGGGGTCTGTGACGGAGTGACCTGTAGCGGACACGGTGTCTGCAAGGACAACGCGGGCAGCGCGGTCTGCGTCTGCGACGAGGGCTTCGTAGGATCGTCGTGCGCCACACGCGGCGCCAACTTCTATTCGCGCTCGTTGCTCGTTCCGGGGATGGCCGACCCCGACGTCTACAAGGAGAACGATGACCTGTTCTTCCTCTCCGGCACCGGTGACGGACGGACCCTGCCCATCTACGAGACCAACGACCTGTCGAGCTTCCGCCTCAAGCGGAGCTACGACGCCTCGGCCGCCGACCCGACCTATGACTACTGCATGCTCTGGGCGCCGGACCTCGGCAAATACAACGGCGTCTACTACCTCTACTTCTCGGCCCAGCGGGTCCCCAACGGCATGGCTTGCCCGGCTACCGGCCAGGACGTGACGACCTTCGTGGCCTCGGCGCCAGACCTGAATCTCAACTTCGGCGCGCCCCAGCCCATCAACCCGAACACGACCTATCCGCGCACCACCATCGGCTCCGCCTGCACGCCGCAGGGTTGCAACCGGAACATCCGCATCGACTCGGCCACCTTCAATGACACGTCGGGCCGCTGGCTCTTCTATGTCTGGTTCGACCGGGGCAACAACATCTCCTCGTTCAACCTCGCGGCCCCTGGCACCGTCTACAACCACACCGGCCCGGCGCTCTACACCCTCCCCGCGAACGAGGAGGGCATCAACGAGGCCCCCGAGCTCCTCAAGCGCAATGGCATCTACTACCTGCTCTTCAGCAGCGGTTGGTACAACAGCCAGTACGCCATGAACTACATCATGGCGGACTCCCTGCCGGCGCTCACCCGGGCGCGCGCGGTGCGGCAGCTCTCCCAGCCGATGCGCAACGACGCCGGAGCGCTGATCCAGACCCATGGTCACAACGTGGTGGTGGACCGCCGCGGCGAGTTCTTCAACATCTTCCACCAGGGAGCCTTCTCTCCCCCGGGTACCTTCACCTCGCGCAGCACCTACAAGCAGCGCATCGCCTTCAAGCCCGATGGCTCCATGCACTCGCTCAACCAGGTCAATGTCCGCTGGACCCGGCTGACCGGGTACAACTACTCGCTCGACCTCGTCCTGCGTGATGGGACCGTGATTGGTCCGTGCATCTACGCCGGCATCATCGGCTCGGCGAACAAGACCGTCTTCAACGGCGTCTGCCCCAGCGCGGGCAACCGCATGGTGAACAAGGGCGACATCGCCGCCTTCCGGATCTTCTATTCGAACAGCAGCACCTGGGGACCCTTCGTCGAGAAGGCCTATGATGGCGTCTCCGATGACGTCTTCCTGGAGATTCCCGGTGGCACCACGCCGTTCGTGGACCTGAGCTGGAGCGAGGAGGAGACGGGCGCCCAGTACTCCATCGACATCCAACGGCGCGACACGGGCGCGTGGATCGGCCCCTGCATCGGCGTCAACTCCGTCAACCGGAGTCTCGCCTGGACCTACTCCGGCCGCTGCGACACTCCGGGCATCAACGTGGCCATCTCCAACATCACCGCCTTCCGTATCTGCACGGCGATGAACGGAGATTGGGCCCACGCGCGCTGCGGCTCCACGCCCTACGATGGCAAGAGCATGCACGTGCCCATCGTGATTCCCTGAGCGGGGCTTCGGTGGGAGGCCACTTCGTTCCGCTCCTCACCGGTGAGGAGCGGAATGCATCCGCCTCGTTTCACTCCTCACCGGTGAGGAGTGGAACGTGGACTGTCCCGTGTCGTGGACGGTGCCTCCGGGTGATGAGACTCCTCACAGCAGCGAGGAGAAGGAGTGCGGGCGGTCCGCGTACTCCGGATCCTTCATGAGGAGCGCGTGCACGCGACCCTGGGCGGTGGTGGGCACCGCCGGGAAGAGGTGGTGCGTGAGGTGGTACTGGTCGTTCCGGGGGAAGAGCACCCGGTTGAGCAGCCCCCACGCGAAGATGTGGTTGCGGGAGCGCTGGAACTCGTCCGCCTCACCGATGATGCCCGCGTGGTCCACCGCGTCCGACCAGTAGCGGATGACCTGGTAGGTCACGAAGTAGGGCAGCACGTAGAAGAGCAGGAACGCCCTCCAGCCGACGCCCCACTGCGCCAGCGCCAGCAGCCCCGCGACGAAGGCCCACCGGCACAGCGTCACCGGCCAGGGGTCCGTGCGGCTCCAGAGCACCGGGCGCACGAAGGACGGCAGGTGGACGAGCAGCAGCGGGCGCAGCAGGTGGCGGCGCGCGAAGTGCTGGATGGGCTCGGCGAAGCCGAACTTCTGGCGGGGGATGAAGTCCAGGTCCCTCACCGGATCCCCCAGGTGCTGGTGATGGGTGAAGTGCTCGCGCGTGTAGGGCCCGAGAGCGGTGAGGTCGATGATGGACAGCACGTGCCCGAAGAAGCGGTTGGCGCGCTTGCCGCGCACGAACATGCCGTGACACGCCTCGTGCAGCATGTTGCCGAGCGCGCGGAACCGCGTGGCGATGAAAAAGGCCACCAGCGGGTAGAGCACCCAGCCCACCACTGGCCGCGTCTCCAGCAGCGCGTAGGCCGCGAAAGCCGCTCCCACCCCGAGCCCGATGTGGAAGGCCATGTGCCCGAGCCCCCCGGCCACTGAGTGCGCGTGGCCGCTCATCCGGGCCACCTCCCGCGCGTACCTCGCCCTCAGCCGCGCCGCCACCGAGCCGGATCGCTCCCGCCCGGCGGGCGTCAGGCCATCGCTCGTGCGGCGGGGGGTGTCCTCCAGCGACGCTGGGGCCATGGGAACCGTCCGGGGGAACGGAAGAAGTGTAAGATTAGCTTAAACTGAGAATCATGAGGTGAGCAAGCAGGCGGGGGAAGGGGCGTGTGACGGGGTGCGTCAGGCGGCCGTGCGCGCGGGAGGCGCGAGCTGCGTGGGCAGCGTCACCCCGGGGCGCGCGGCGAGGAGCAGCTCCTGCGTTGGCAGTGGCAGGCAGACCGATGCGGTGAGGCCTACGTCCGCCAGCAGCCGGCCGTACTCCGAATGGGAGAGCAGATCCCCTTCGTTGGTGAGGAAGCGCCGCAGCCCGAAATAGAGGTGGTCCAGCGGGCCGTCGCGCCGCTCGTTCAGCACGTACTCGGCGATGACCAGGATGCCGTCCGGCTTCAGCGCGCGCGCCACCCGGCGGAACATGTCTGGCAGGGACTCGGGCCGCAGCACGTTGAGCACCTGCGGCAGGATGATGAAGTCGTACGCGGCCTCGCCGAAGTCCTGGGTGAAGAGGTTGCCGGGCCAGAAGCGCGCCTGGCCCAGGGCCTTG
Organism: Archangium violaceum; assembly: GCF_016887565.1. Taxonomy (NCBI): domain Bacteria; kingdom Pseudomonadati; phylum Myxococcota; class Myxococcia; order Myxococcales; family Archangiaceae; genus Archangium; species Archangium violaceum. The sequence goes on along the minus strand of NZ_CP069396.1, from coordinate 9,773,439 downwards.
AGCTGCTCCACGTTGCGCCGCGCCTGCGCCAGCACCACCTCCTGGTCGAAGTAGGTGACGTGCGCCGTGGGCTCCGTCCGCGCGAAGGCCACGCCCCAGACGCCCGAGCCCGTGCCGATGTCCAGCACCGACGCGCCCGTCAGCGGACGCACCTGGGCGATGGTCGCCGCCGCGCGCCGGCTGAGCTGGTAGTGCGAGGCGAACACCGCGGTGATCTGATTCGAGTTGTCCGCGTAGAAGCGCCGGCTCACCTCGGGGTCCTTCAGGTCCAGGATGTAGCGCTCGTGACGCACGGTCTCCTCGAGCCGGTCCAGCGCCTCCCAGTACTGCGCGGACACGGAGAAGGAGCGCAGCAGGTACGGCAGCGCCTTGCCGTCCAGCACCTGCCGGGCCTCGTCCGTGAAGGTGCTCGTCAGGCCCTCGGTCCGCGTGATGCCCAGGTGGGCCAGCACCTCCAACACCCGCCGCAGACCCCGCTCGCTCGCGCCCGTGGCCGCCCGGAGCACCGCCTCGTCCTTGGGGCCCGTGGAGAGCTGCTCCAGCAGTCCCAGCCGGCCCACCGCCACCAGCAGCCATGTGCGTGCGGCGCTGCGCGCGAAACGGTCGAAGAAGTCCTCGGCTTCCGGTGAGGGCGCGGGCGTCGTCTCCAGGAAGAGCCGCCCGTAGTGGTCGAGCACGTCCCAACGCTGTCCCTCGTGGTTGACGGCCTCCCCTGTCTTCACCGCCTCCTCCAGGTGGCCGATGGGGCCCCACCAGCGCGCCGCCTCCTGGAGCCGCTCTCGGAACGCCGCGTCCCTCAGGAAGGCCGCGACGGGGCAGGCCAGCGCCAGTCCTCGTGCGTCATCCATCCGCACCAAACCCAGGCATACCAGCAACTCGACGAGCGAGCGCACGCCGCGGACCGAAGCCCCCACCTTCTCCGCCAGTTGCCGCACCGACACCGGCGCGCCCTCTCCTTCCACTGGCAGTGCGTCGAAGAGCCCCACGCTCAGCGATGTACGGAGAAGCGCCGACTCGTTCGAGGCGTTGCGCGCCCAGAAGTGCAGCGACTGCGCGAGGGTGGGGGAGGGGGCGCTCTGCGGAGCCGTCATCGGTACCTCGTTCGGGGAGCCTCAGCTTGTCCCTTCCGATCGTCCCGATGCAACCGCACCCCGGCCCGTTTCCAGCGCCGCTGGAGCGTGCGCTACCATCCCCTGTCATGGGTTCTCGAACGATGCTGGCGGGTGCGGTCGAGCAGGTGCTTCGAAGCGACTCCCACGTCCAGGACGTCTGTGTGGTGGGCGAAGGCGCGACGGCGGTGGCCTGGGTCGTGCCGCGGCGAGCCATCCGTTCGGGAGTGCTGGAGGCGCTGCTCCGCGAGCGTCTGGGCGAACAGACCCCGTGTGTCGCGTTGATCGACGCCATTCCCATCCTCGACTCGGGCGAGCCCGATCGCGAGGCGCTCTCGCGGCTGACACCCGCCACTCCCGCCTTCCTCCAGCACCTGGAGGCCCGGTTCCATCAGGCTGGCCGCGAGGCCGTGGCGCTGTCGGGCCCGAGGCAGCACGAGGAGCGGTTCGACCCGCTGGACGAGCTGCTCCCCGAGTCGTTGCGTCCCAGGACGGGCGCGGCCCTCTCCGCCACGACAGCGATCCCTGGCCCGGCCGCCGATGGAAGTTCGGAGCTGGCGGGCCCGTCACTCCTGGAGGGAGGCCCGAGGCGCGGTGCCCCGGGCGCGGCAACGACACTCGGGGAGCTGTTGCGGCACGCGGCTCGGGTCCACGCCGATCGCACCGTCACCTTCATCGACGTGGAGGGTGGCCGAGAGACGCTTCGGTACGCGGACCTCTGGGAGGAGGCCCTCCGGCTCTGGGGCGGGCTGGGCTCCCTTGGCGTGAAGACTGGCGAGCGCGTCATCCTCCTGATGGATCGTCCCGGCGACTACGTGCGCGCCTTCTGGGCCTGTACCCTCGGAGGCGTGGTGCCGGTGCCGATGGCCTGGCCGGCCTCGTTCGATCGGTCGCACGCCAGCATCGCCCGGATCCTCTCGGTGTCGGAGCGACTGGGCGGTCCGCTCGTGCTCACCAACGCCCAGGCCGCCCCTGTGCTCTCGGCGCTGGGTCCGCGCGCCGTCGCGCTCTCCTCGCTGGACCGCTCGGCCGCCGGCCAGCCCGTTGCGTTGTCTCCGTCTTCTCCCGCCGTGCTGTCGTTCACCTCGGGCAGCACCGGGCGGCCCAAGGGCGTGGTCCTCTCGCAAGACAACCTGCTGGCCATGTGCGACGCGACCCTGGCCGGTGGCTGGTACTCGCAAGAGGACCTCGGCCTGAGCTGGATGCCGCTCGACCACGTGGCCGGCACGGCCTACCCCCACCTCGTCAGCCTGCGCGCGGGGACCTCGCACGTGCTCGTCGCGAGGGATTTCGTGCTGGTGGACGTGCTGCGCTGGTTGGACCTGCTCACCGAGTTCGGTGCCACCATGAGCTGGGCCCCCAACTTCGCCTATGGCCTCGTCGCGGACCGGCTCGCCCGGGGTGAGCGCCGCGCGTGGAAGCTCTCGCGCGTGCGCGTGCTGTCCTGCGCCGGAGAGCCCATCGTCGCCGAGACGATGCACCGCTTCACCCAGCCGCTCCTCCAGGATGGGCTGCGGCCCGATGCCCTCTGCCCGGCGTGGGGCATGGCCGAGACCACGTCGTTCTTCACCTTCACGCGCGGGGTGCGCACCCACCCGGGAGAGCCTCACGTCCAGCTCGGCCCACCCCCCGCCGGCTCCTCGCTCCGGGTCGTGGACGACCAGGACGTCGTGGTGCCCCAGGGCACGGTGGGCCACCTCCAGGTGCGCGGGGCCGCCGTGCTGGCCGGGTACCTGGACGACCCCGAGCTCAACGCGAAGTCCTTCACGGCGGATGGGTGGTTCCGCACCGGCGACATGGCCGTCCTCCGCGAGGGCGAGATGGCGATCTCGGGGCGTCAGAAGGAAGTCCTCATCATCAACGGAAACAACCTCTACCCCCAGGAGATCGAATCCGTGGTGGAGCAGGTGCCCGGTGTGTTGCCATCGTTCGCCGTGGCCTGCCCCACGCGGGTCGGGGGCACACAGACGGACGAGGTGCTCGTCTTCTTCGTGCCCATGCCGGACGCGCCGCCGCTCGGGCAGTTGCTGCGCTCCATCCGGGAGGCGGTGGCGAGGGCGCTCGGGGTGCAGGTGGGCTATCTGGTGCCGCTCGCGAAGCACCAGGTGCCCAAGACGGAGCTGGGCAAGCGGGGGCGCACCGAGCTGCGGCGCCGCTTCGAGGCGGGTGAGCTGGCCGCCGAGAGGCGCGAGGCGGAGCGGCTCCTCGGTGGTGCCTCGACGCTGCCCCGCTGCCTGGCCGTGCCCCGGTGGGTGTCGAGCCTCCAGGTGACCGCGAGCGAGGTGTCGCCCGCGGGTTCCCTGCTGCTGGTGGCCGGTGCGGCCTTTTCCGCCCCTCTGCGTGAGCGGCTCTCCGGTCGGCGGCGCGTGGTGTGCGTGGAGCCGGGTCCAGCTCTGGCCGACGAGGTGGGGCGGGCCTTCGAGGCGCTCGCCGCGGAGGGACAGCGCTTCGAGGATGTCGTGTACGTGGCGGGCCGGGCGGCGCCGGTGGAGGCCATCTCGCCGCTGCTGCGTCTGGTGCAGGCCCTGGCCCCGAGGGTGGAGGGCGCGCCGGTGCAACTGCGGGTGGTGGCTCCGCGCCTCGAATCCGCCTCCGACTCCGCGGTGGGCCCGCTGCTGATACCGGGCCTGCTCTGGTCCGCGGCGGCGGAGGTGGCGGGCCTTGATGCACGGCTCGTCTGGTGCTCTGCCTCGCCGGAGGAGGTGGCCCGGTGCGTGGCCGCGGAGCTCGAGGGGCTTCGCGCCGCGCGTGAGGTGTCGTACCGCGAGGGTCTGCGGCTGGAGCGCGCGTTCTCCTCCTGGGTGCCTCGGAAGGTGGACTCTCCCCGGAGCCTGAAGCGGGAAGGGCTGTACCTCGTCACGGGCGCGCTCGGTGGGGTGGGGCAGGCCTGGGCCCGTCACCTGCGGCGGAGCCTCGGTGCCCGCCTGCTCCTGGTGGGGCGCCGTGAGCGGGACGCGGTCTCCGAGGCGCTCGTGCGCGAGCTCGGGGATTCGGAGTACGTGCCGGTGGACGTCACGGACGCGGCGGCGCTTGGCCAGGTGGTGCGTCAGGCCGAGGCCCGCGCCGGCCGTGCCTTCGACGGCGCCTTCCACTTCGCCGGTACCCTGGAGTCCCTGTCGCTCGGCGCACAGACGCCCGAGGCGCTCGTGCGCGGGGCTTCGGCACACGTGATGGGCGCCCTGGCCATCGCCCAGGCGTTCGCGGCGCGGCCAGAGGCCGTGCTCGTCTTCGCCTCCTCGCTCATGGGGACGCTCGGGGCGGGGCTGCATGCGAGCTACTGCGCCGCCTCCGGGTTCGTCGAGCGCTTCGCGGAGGCGCTCGTGGCGGAGGGCCGGCGGGCGCTGGCCGTGTCCTTCAGCTCCATCCGGGCGACGGGTATGGCGCGAGACCTGATGGCGTCTCCTCCGGGCTACCGGATGCTGGAGCCCTCCCAGGCGCTGGCCTCCCTTGTTCTCGCCATCGAGTCGGGGGCCTCGCACGTGCTGGTGGGGGTGGAGGGCTCGGCGCTCCCCTGGCGTGCCGCCGGCCTGGGAGCGGGTGTACCCCTGGAGCAGGCCCATGTCTTCGTCACCCAGGAGGCCGGTGCGCCCGCTCTGGTGGCCGGGGCCGATGCCGTGCCGCATGGAGTGCCCGGGCTCCCCCGGCTCGTCGATGGGACGATCGACCGGGCGGCGCTCGCCGCGGAAGCCTTCGGTGAGGCCACGGGCGGTCCCCTGGGGCCCCTGGAGGAAGTGGTGGTGGAGGCCTTCCGCGAGGTGCTCGGCGTGAACGAGGTGGGAGGCCGCTCGAACTTCTTCTCCCTCGGTGGCAGCTCGTTGCAGGCCACGCGGGTGGTGGCTCGCATCAACGAGCGCACCGGGCTGCGGCTGCGAGAGCTGGCGCTCTTCGAGCACCCCTCGGTCTCCGAGCTCGTGGGCCACCTGCGCTCCATGGTGGACCCGAACGAGCTGGACGTGTCTCAGCTCTCCGATGCCCAGGTGAGCCTGCTGCTGAGCGCGCTCCAGCCCTCTTGAGCCGGCGGCTTGTTTCAGCCGGTCCGGTTCCTTAGAGTCCGGGAAGCCGTGCCAGGCCCGTTTCCTCCCCCCCACGGGCCCCCGGGCAGGCTTCATCCGTGATGCTGATTTCATTCGCTCTGCGGAGCGTCAGGTCTCGTCCTCGCAGCTGGATCGTCGGCCTGCTCGCGGCCGGTATGGCGGCTCTGCTCACCGTTGGGTTCGCGCTCGTGGAGGCCGTCTATGGCGGGACGCGGCGCAGCATGATCGAGAGCGGGGCCGGAGACCTGCAGGTGTACCACTCCGGCTCGACCGAGCCGCCCCAGATGATGGTGGGGCCCGGTGGCCCTCCGGAGCTGCTGCCGCTGCCCGACTACGCCTCCACCGAGACGCTGCTGCGCGGTGTGGAGGGCGTGGGGGAGGTGGTGCCCCTGGAGACGGGGGTGGCCACGGTGTTCCGCGGCAACTACCTGGACGACAAGCTGGCCGCGGTGCGCGCCGTGGTGCGCGAGCCCGCCTCTCTGGAGCGCGAGGCCCGGCTGCGGAGGCTCGCCGAGGACCTGGCGCGCACCCTCCAGCGGGTGGCCGGGGACGCGCGCCGGCGCGAGGAGGCGTTCGCCAGCGATGAGGAGTCGCGGGAGGATCAGCGTGCGCTGGAGGAGGCCACCTCGGAGCGCTTCTGGGAGCGCTTCTCCACCGAGCCCCTGCCGGTCCTCGAGTTCCTCGAGAACCGCGTGGCCAAGCAGGTGGGCGAGGGCGAGACGCTCTTCGTGGACTACCTGGGCTCGGAGCTGCCGCGGTTCGCGAGGGCGTTTCCGCGCTTCGAGCTCGTGCAGGGGCAGATGCCTCCTCCGGGCAGCCGCGGCATCCTGCTGGGGCACGCCCTCTACGAGCAGTCCTTCAAGTTGCCCATGGCGTCCCGGCTGGACGAGGTGCGGCGCGAGCGCGAGCGGGGCAACACGCTCGCCGCCGACGAGCGGTTGCGGACGCAGGTGGAGCGCAACGTCGCGGAGATTCCGGACCTGCTGGCGCGGCTCGACGTGGAGCGGGCCACCGCGCTGCGGGCGGAACTCGCGCGCCAGCTGGGCCACGAGGGCGAGCTGGATGCGCTGCTCACGGAGTTCCTGAAGCTCGATGACGGCAATTTCGATGCGCGCTACCGCCTCTTCCATGACGCGCTCGCGCCCCATCTCCCGCTGTACCGCATCCGGCCAGGGGACACCCTGGTGGTGAAGGGGCTGCTGGGGATCGGCGGCGGCGTCCCGGTGAAGGTCTGGGGGACGTTCCGCTTCCGCGGGCTCGGTGGCGACACCAGCCGCGTCAACAGCACCAGCCTGATGGACCTCGTCACCGTGCGCCACCTGTCGGGCCGGCAGACCCGGGCCGAGGCGGAGGAGGCCCGGCGGCTCATCGACTCGTTCGGCCTGGCTGGCGGGACCGGGAGCCTGTCCACGGACGCGTTCGCTCCGCCGGCCATCGTCGACGGAGAGGTGAAGACGACGGGCAGCGAGGCCCCCGTCTTCGAGCGGGCGGAAGGGCTCTCGCCGAGCTTCACCGAGGAGGAGCTGCTGTCGGGCGGCATCCCGCAGGCCGCCTTGGTGCTGAAGCCCGGAGCGACGCCCGAGGAAGTGGCCGAGCGCATCCGCCAGCTCGTGAGCGACAAGGGCCTGCCCCTGACCACCGCGGACTGGCAGCAGGTGGGCGGCTTCATCAGCGGCGTGGTGGCGATGACGCAGGTGTTGCTGCTGGTCATCGCGTTGCTGCTCGGGCTCTTCGTGCTGCTGGTGTCCACCGGCACGTTGCTGTTGCTGGCACGCGAGCGGGTGGGCGAGGTGGGCACCCTGCGGGCGGTGGGCATGCAGCGCCGGCAGGTGTTCCTCGGGCTGCTGCTGGAGGGGCTGTTCCTGGGCGGGGCCGGCAGCGTACTCGGTATCGGGCTCGGGGCCGCCCTGCTGAAGGGCCTCATGGGCCAGGGCCTCGCCGTGCACGACGACACACTGCAGTTCTTCCTCGGAGGTCCGGTGCTGTACCCGCAGCTGGAGGCGTGGCACGTGCTGGCCGTGGGGCTGGGCGTGCTGGGGGTGGTGATGGGGGCGGCGCTGGTGCCCGCGTGGCGCGGCAGCGCGGTCACCCCGCTCGCGGCCATGCGTCAGGGGGAGGGCTGACACCATGCTGGCTCTCTTCCGCATCGCCCTGCGCAACCTCTTCCTCCACCGCGAGCGCGGCCTGCTGCTCTTCGGCGTCATCGCCGGCGCCAGCGCGGTGCTCGTCGGGATGATGGCCCTGAAGACCGGCGTCGCCTCGGCGCAGCGCGAGGCCGTGACGACGTTCCTGAGCGGGGACCTCAACGTCGGTGGTTTCTTCAAGGTGCACCCCGACACCATCTCCCCGGTCATCGGCGACGCCCGCCAGGTGCGCGCCGTGGTCGAGCCGCTCGTGCCCGCGGTGTGCCATCTGCGCGAGCGCGGGCGAGGCCAGCTCACCGCGGGCGCGGGCCGCTACCGGGCGCGCTCCTTCGTGGTGGGCCTGGACGTCTCCCGCGAGAAGGACGCCCTGCGCCTCTTCAAGGTGAAGGAGGGCGCGCTCGAGGGGTTGGACCGGCCGCGCACGGTGGTCCTCTCCACGCAGCTCGCCGGGCGGCTGCGGGTCAAGGTGGGGGACGTGGCCAGCCTCTTCGCGCAGACGGTGGGCGGCAAGCGCAACGCGCTCGACGTGGAGGTGGTGGCCATCACCGAGCGCGCCGGACTGTTGGGGGAGACCTCGGGTGTGCTCGTCTCCAACGCCACGCTGCGCGAGCTGGGCGGCTACCGGCCCGAGGCCGCCGGAGTGCTCCAGCTCTCCTGCGGCGAGGGCGTGGACATCGACGCCCTGGGCTCCGGTCTGCGCCAGGCGCTGCGCGACGCGAAGCTGGAGGTGCTGCCGGCCACGCATGAGGCCTTCGGGGACAAGCTGGCCCCGCTGCTGCGCGAGGGCTGGGCGGGCCAGCGGCTCGACGTCAGCACCTGGGAGGACGAGTCCGCCTTCCTCTCCTTCGTGACGGATGGGCTCGCGGCGCTGACGGTGCTGGTGGCGCTCATCGTGCTCGCCGTCGTCATCGTGGGCCTGTTCGTCTCCCTCAACGTCGCCGTGCGCGAGCGGACGCGGGAGATCGGCACGCTGCGCGCCATGGGCATGCAGCGCACGTCCGTGGTGGGCCTGTTCGTACTGGAGGGGCTGCTGTTGGGGTTGACGGCTTCTTTCGTGGGGGCGTTCGTGGCCACGGCCCTGTGCGCGCTCCTCCAGGGGGCCCTCTCCCTGCCCGAGGCCATGGCCAGCCTGTTCTTCAGCGGCACCCTGCCCCTGGAGCCGCGCCTGGGTGAGGCCCTGTTCGCGGTGCTCCTCGTCACCTTCGGGGCGGGGGTCGCCTCCATCCTCCCGGCGGCCCGCGCCGCCGCCCTCCCTCCTCGTTCCGCCATGGAGTCCCTGTGATGAAGCCACGTGCCCTGGTGTCCTCGTGTGTCCTGGCACTCGCCCTGCTGCAGCCGGCCCTGGCGGGCGCGGCCGACAAGGTCGCCAACGTCGAGAAGGCCGCCACGGCCGAGAAGGCCACCAGCAAGGCCTCCCCGGCGGAGCTCCTGCGCATCATCGATAAGCGGATGGGCTTCGCCAGTGACTACAAGGGCATCGTGCGCATGCGGGAGATCCGCAAGGACGGTGTCGAGAAGGCGTTCGAGATGAACGTCTACCGCCGCGACTCGGCGCAGGACCTGCTCTTCCTCATCACCCAGCCCCGGAACATGGCCGGCGGTGGCTACCTGCGCATCGGCAAGAACCTGTGGGAGTACAACGTCGCCGTGGGCCAGTGGGAGCGCACCACCCGGCGCGCCAACATCATCGGCACCATCGCCTGCGAGGGCGACTTCGACCGCTCCCGCCTCTCCGAGGACTACGAGGCCAAGGACGAGGGCGAGGAGACCATCAACGGCACCGCCTACCGCAAGCTGATGCTGACCGCGAAGCCCGAGGCCGAGGTCAACTTCCCCATGCTCCGGCTCTGGGTGGACCCCGACCACAACATCGTCAAGCGCGTGGGGTACGCGCCCTCGGGCAAGACGCTGCGCACCGACATCATCCGCAGCTACCAGCGGCTCAAGGACCCCGTGAGCGGCCAGACCGTCTACCACTACAAGGAGGTCCTTGAGCTGGAGGAGGAGGAGGGCACCCAGATGGTGGTGAAGTACGAGCAGGTGGAGCTGGCTCCGCTCAGCCCCAACATCTTCACCAAGTCCTGGCTCGAGGGCCGCATCCGCTAGTGGAGTCTTCACCGTGGATGTCCCCTCTCCCTCTGGGAGAGGGCTAGGGTGAGGGTATTTGTTCCAGAGCCCCCACTTGTGTGACAGAGCACAGGGGCAACCCGGGTGCTCCCCATACCCTCACCCCCCGCCCTCTCCCAGAGGGAGAGGGAGCATGCGGAACACGAGCAGGTCCTCGCTCGGCCCTTAATCCAGCGTCCGCGCCAGCACCGCGCGCAGCCGCTCCGCGAGCGCCTCCACGCCCGGGGGTTGCAGGGCACTGAAGTGGGCGCCCGGTACCGTCACCACGTCGATCCGCTCTCGCGGCACGTACCGGCCCCACCCGAGCGTCTCGTCCTGGGCCTGCGTGGCCTCGGCGCGCAGCAGCAGGAGCCGCGAGCCCGGGAGCGAAGGCACCTTCCAGCTCCGCACCTGCGGCACCAGCACCTCTCCGAGGATGTGCCAGAGCCGGGAGAGGTCCTTCCCCTCGAAGTGGCTCGCCGCGGTGCCCTTCGCGCGTGCTCGGGCCGCCACCACGTCCCACTTCGTCTCGGGAGCCAGCGGGGCCAGCTCGCGCCGCAGTTCCTCGTCGAGCACGCCGAACTCCTCGGCCACCAGCAGGGCGGGATCCACCCGCGTCGGCGCGATGACGTCGATGGTCTCGAAGGTGAGGGTGTCGAGCATGGCGAGCAGCTCCACCCGCTCGCCCGCCGCCTCGAGCGCCGCCGCCACACCGAGCGCGGGATAGCCACCGTACGAGTACCCCATGAGCCGGTAGGGCCCGTGGGGCTGCACGGCCTGGAGGTCCTTCACATACGCCGTGATGCGCTCGTCGAAGTTGGCGAAGGTGCGCCCGGACAGCGTCTCCGGAGCCTGGATGCCGAAGACGCGGAAGCCCGGCTCCAGCAGCGGCGCGAGGTGGCGGTAGTGGTGCAACTCGCCGTCACCCGGGTGGAAGAGGAAGAGGGGAGGCGCCTCGGCCGGGGTGCCGGGGCCGGACAGGCGCACCACGCTCGAGGAGGTCTCTCCTTCCGCCAGCAGCTCGCGCACCGCGTCCGCCGTGTCCTTCAACACCGGGTACTGGAAGAGCGCGGCCAGCGGCACGGGGACGCCGAACTCCTCCTCCATCCGCCCCAGCAGCCGCATGGCGAGGATGGAGTCGCCGCCAAGCTCGAAGAAGTTATCCTCGGGCTTGATGGTCGGCTGGCGCAGCACCTCGCTGAACAGCCGCTGCAGCCGCATCTCCAGCGTCGAGCGGAAGGGCGTCTCCAGCTTCGCCGAGGCGGGCTCCTCCACCGCCACGGGAGCGGGGGCCGCCATCGCGTCCGGATCCGGCAGGGCATGACGATCCACCTTGCCGTTGTTGTTGATGGGCAGCTTCTCCAGGACGACGAAGGCCGCGGGCACCATGTACTGGGGAAGCCGCTCCGCCACGTGCGCGCGGAGCGCGTCCGCCCGGACCGGGGCCGGTGCCTGCACGTAGGCGCACAGTTGCTGCACGCCCGCCGCCGAGGTACGGGCCACCACCACCGCCTCCTCCACCTCCGGGAAGCGCCGCAGGCAGGCTTCGATCTCCGACAGCTCGATGCGGAAGCCGCGGATCTTCACCTGGTGGTCCGCACGTCCGAGGAAGCGTAGCCGTCCGTCCGGCTGGAGCCGGGCCAGGTCACCTGTGTGGTACATGCGCGCGCCGGGCACGCCCGCGAACGGATCGGGCACGAAGCGCTCGGCCGTCGGGTCTGGCGCATCGAGGTAGCCACGCGAGAGCGCCGCGCCACCGATGTACACCTTGCCCGGCAACCCCGGGAGCACAGGCTGCAGGTGCTCGTCGAGCAGGTAGAAGCGGACGCGGGGGATGGGGCGGCCGATGGGGAAGGTGGCGTCGGTGCCCACGCCCTCGGCGCCGGGGATGTCGCACGTGGCGGAGGTGATGGTGCACTCGGTGGGGCCGTAGACGTTGACCCAGGGCGCGTGCGCGCCTCCCACGCGTTGCCAGGCCTCGAACGTCTCGCGCTTGAGCACGTCGCCGCCGGGGGCCAGCAGGTGCAGCCGCGAGGGCACTCGCTGTCCCAGGGCCTCCATCTGCCGGATCCACTCCTCGATGTACGTCGGTGGCAGGCTGATGATCGTGATGCCCTCCTGCTCCAGGTAGGGCGTCATCGTGTGTGCCGGCAGCAGGCCGCTGCGCATCACCACCGTGGCGCCCACCGCGAGCGGCGGGTACAGGTCCTCGGCCGCCGCGTCGAAGCTGAGCGGGGCGAACTGCAACATCCGGTCGCCAGGGCGCAGGCCGAAGCGCGCGGCGATGGCGAGGTTGTGGTTGACCACCGAGCGGTGCTCCACCATCACTCCCTTGGGCTCGCCGGTGGAGCCAGAGGTGAAGATGATGTACGCGAGCTGCGCGTCGGACACCGTCCGGGGCCCGGGGCCGAGCTCTCCCGGCACCCGCTCCGGTTGTGGCGGCACCTCCACCAGGGGCACGAGGGTGGCGTGTGCCTCCAGCAGCTCCGCGTCCACCCAGAGGCGCTTCACCCCGGCGCGCTCCAGCACCACGCGCTTGCGCGGCTCCGGCCAGCCCGGATCGAGCGGCACGTAGGCGCCACCGGCCTTGAGGATGCCGAGCAGCACCGCCAGGCCCTGCGCGGAGGGCTCCATCACCACGCCCACCCGCTCCTCGGGACGCAGACCCTGCTCGAGGAGCCGGGATGCCAGGAGGTTGGCCCGGGCGTTGAGCTCCGCGTAGCTCCAGGTGGTGGCGCCGTGGGAGACGGCGGGAGCCTCGGGCGTGCGGCGCACTTGTGCCTCGAAGGGCGTGTGCACGCAGGCCCCGGCGGGCACGTCCTGGGCTCCGCCGTCGAGCGCCTCCAGCACCCGCGCGCGCTGCTCCGCCGACAGCAGGGACAGGCGCGAGAGCGGCACGTCCGGGGCACGCACGGCCTCGGCGAGGAGCTGCTCGAAGGCGCGGGCCATGCGCTCAGACGTCGTCCGCGTGAAGAGGGCGCTGTCGGTGGCGAGGTCCCCGTCCATCACGCCCCCGGGCTTCTCCACCAGGTGCAGCACCACGTCATAGGCCGGGATGACGCCCTCGGCCGCGAGGTCCGATGCCGCGAGCCCCTCGAAGCCCGGGGTGCCGATGGAGTCGAGCAGCAGCAGCGCCTGGGCCAGCGGGGGGGCGGTGCGATCCGCGTCGGGCTGGACGGTGTCCGCGATGCGCTTGAAGGGCACCTCCTGGTGGGCCGTGGCGTGCGTCACGACGCCGAGGGCCCGCTTCAGCAACTCCCGGAAGGAGGGCTCTCCCGACACGTCGGTGCACAGCGGCAGCACCTGGGTGAAGTAGCCCACCAGGTGCTCCGTCTCGGGCAGGGTGCGCCCCGAGAACGGCGAGGCCACCACCACGTGCGGCTGGGCGCTCAGCCGGTGCAGCCATGCTTGCATGAGCGCCAGCACGGCGGTGAAGGTGGAGACGCCCTCGCTCCGGGCCAGCCCTCGGAGCACCTCCACGTCCCCGGGCCGCAGCGACAGCCGCACCGGCCGCATGTTGGCGTTGAGCGCGGGGGCCCGGCGCGGGAAGTCCAGCGGCAGGTCCAGCACCGTCGGCGCGTGCGCCAGCGCCCGCTTCCAGGACTCGAGGCTCTCCTCCATCTGGCGCAGGTGCTCGGGCCGCCGCTGCCAGAGGGCGAAGTCCGCGTACTGCACGGAGTCGGCCGGCCGCGCGGACGGCTCGCCCGCGAGCGGCGCACGGTAGGCCGCCGCCACCTCGTCCAGCAGGGCCCGCAGCCCCAGCCCGTCCACTACGAGGTGACTCACCGCCGCGAGGAGCGCGTGCCGCGTCCTCGTCGCGTCCAGCTGGAGCAGCTCGAAGCGGTACAGCGGGCCATGCGCCACGTCGAAGGGCTGGTGGTCGTGTCGGGTCGCGCGCTCCCGCGCCGCCGCCAGGGCCTCTCCGGAAGGCAGGTGCGAGAGGTCCGTCCGCGCGAGCAGCGGTCCGGACACCTCACCCGTGCGTACGAAGACGGTCTCTCCCTCCTGGAAGAAGGTGGAGCGCAGCGTCTCGTTGCGCTCCACCACCGTGGAGAGGGCCGCCTCCAGCCTCGCGCTGTCGAGCGGGCCCTCGAGCACCAGTCCGAGCACCACCACATAGGGCGGAGCCTCCGGGAGCTGCAGTGCGTACCAGAGCCGCTCCTGCACCAGCGACGCGGGGACGCGTGCCGGGCGGGGGCCGGATGGCCGTAGCTCCTCCCGCCGCCGGGGCGCGGTGCCGAGCCGGGCGGCGAGTCCCGCCACCGTGGGATCCGCGAAAAGGGTGCTCAGCGGCAGCTCCACGCCGAAGGCCCGACGCAGAGAGGCCACGAGCTGTACCGCGCTCAACGAGTGGCCGCCGAGCTCGAAGAAGTGGCCCGCCCTCCCTACGTGCTCGACGCCCAGCAACCGCTGGAAGAGCTCGGCCACCAGCTCCTCCGCTGGCCCGCGCGGGGGCTCGCCCGCGGGCCGCGGTGCTGGAGCCGCCACGGGCAGCGCGGCCAGGGCCTGGCGATCGACCTTGCCCGTAGGTTTGAGGGGGAGCGTGTCGAGCACGACGATGCGCGAGGGCACCATCGCTCCTGGGAGCGCCGAAGTCAGCGCCCCGCGCAGCGTCTCCTCCGCACGGGGGGCGTCCCCTTCGTAGGTAATGAAGGCCTCCAGGCGCGTCTCCTGGTGACGCTGGCGCGCGAGCACCGCCGCCTGGCGGACTCCGGGCTGGCGCAGGAGGGCGGCTTCGACCTCCTCCAGCTCGATGCGCATGCCGCGCACCTTCACCTGGAGGTCCGTGCGGCCCAGGAAGCTCAGGGTGCCATCGGCGTTCCACCGGACGCGGTCACCCGTGCGGTAGAGCCGGGCGCCGGGGACGCCGGAGAAGGCGTCGGGGACGAATCGCTCGGCCGTCAGCTCCGGGCGCCCGTGGTAGCCGCGTGAGACGCCCTCGCCGCCGATGTGAAGCTCTCCCGGCACGCCGGGGGCAACCGGCTGGCCGAGCGCGTCGAGCACGTACACGCGCACCCGGTCGAGCGGACGCCCCAGCCGGATGGGCGCGCCCGGACGCATCGGGTGCAGGGTGGTGATGCAGGTCGTCTCGCTGGGGCCGTAGCCGTTGAGCAGCTGGACCCGGCCTCCCGCCAGCCGGCGCACCAGCGACTCGGGAGGGGCCTCGCCTCCGAGCTGGAGGAACAAGAGCCGCTGGAAGGCCTCGGGTGCCTCCGGCTCGTCGAGCGCTGCCGTCACCACGGACGGGGTGGCCATCAGGTGTGTCGCCCGGTGGTGGACGATGTCCCGGGCCAGCCCCAGGGCTCCGGTCTCCCGCAGGATGATCGTCGCGCCCCGTGCCAGCGGATAGAGCAGCTCCACCACGTGGACGTCGAACGCCACCGAGATGGCCGCCAGCACGATGTCACCCGGGCACGTGGGGTACGCGGCATCGGCCGCCTCGAAGAGGTGGCAGAGGTTGAGGTGGGTGAGCTCGACGGCCTTGGGCTCGCCGGTGGTGCCGGAGGTGAAGAGGACCAGCGCGAGGTTCTCCGGCTCGGCGGCTCCGAGCGCGGCTTCGGTGCTCTGGGCCTCGGGCGTCACGTGCGCGATGGCGGGGAGCGCCTCGGGGAAGGATTCGGGACGCGCCACCACCGCGCGTGCGCCCGCGTTGCGCAACAGGGCGATGCGGCGCTCGAGCGGGTGTGAAATCTCCAGGGGCAGGTAGGCCGCGCCCGCCTTGTGGACGGCCAGCAGCGAGACGAGCAGCTCGGTGGTGCGCTCCAGGCAGACGCCGATGACGGACTCGGGGCCCGCTCCCAGCGAGGCGAGATGCCGGGCGAGCGCGGTGGCTCGCGCGTCCAGCTCCCGGTACGTCAGCGCGCCGTCACGCGCGACGAGGGCCGTGGCCTCCGGCGTGCGTGCCACCTGGGCCTCGAAGAGGGCGGCGAAGGTGGCGCGGGTGTTGAGCGGACGGGGGGGCGTGTTGAAGACCCGTACCACGCGCTCGCGCTCGTCCTCGGAGAGGAGGCGGAGGGAATCGAGGCGGGTATCGGGGGCCCGCAGGGCGTGGGAGAGGAGCTGGAGGTAGTGCTCCAGCAGTCGCTGCACCGTGGAGGGCTCGAACAGCTCGGCGCTGTACTCCAACTCCAGCTCCAGCGAGGAGCCGGACTCCTGGACGACGAGGGCCAGGTCGAACTTGGCGGCGGTGACGGGCAGGTAGCGGTGGCGGACGGAGAGGCCGGGCAGGGCCTCGGCCAGGGCGTGCGCGGAGTGGTTCCAGGCGAAGGCCACCTGGACGAGCGGCGCGTGCGAGGGGCTGCGCTCCACGCCGAGGCGGGAGACGAGCCGGTCGAACGGGACGTCCTGGTGGGCGAAGGCCTCGAGGGCGGTGGTGCGGACCCGCGACAGGAGCGCGGAGAAGGAGGCGGAGGGCTCCAGGTGGGTGCGCAGCACCAAGGTGTTGGCGAAGAGGCCGACGACGTCCTCGGTGGCCGGGTGGGTACGGCCGGAGACGGGAGTGCCGACGCACACGTCGTCCTGGCCCGAGTAGCGGGAGAGGAGGGCGGCGAAGGCGGCGTACAGGGCCATGAAGGGGGTGACCTGGTGCTGGCGGCACAGGGCACCCAGGGCCTGGGCGAGTGAGTCGGGCAGGCGCAGGCGCGAGGTGGAGCCACCCTTGTCGGAGAGGACGGAGGGGCGGGGCTTGTCGGTGGGCAGCTGGAGCAGGCGGGGCGCGGTGGTCAGTTGCCGGGTCCAGTACTCCAGTTGCCGCTCCTCGCGGGAGGCGAGCGCGGGCGAGCGCAGCCAGGCCGCCACGTCCGAGTAGTCCAAGGCGGGCGCGGGGAGCGAGGGCTGTTGGCCCTGGCTGAAGGCGGAGAATGCCTGGCCGAGCTCACGCAGGAAGAGGGAGAGGGAGAGCCCGTCGACGAGCAGGTGGTGGAAGACGGCGAGCAGCACGTGGCGCCGGGGCGAGAGCCGCCACAGCCAGAAGCGGTGGAGAGGGCCGGCCTCCATGAGGAAGGGCCTGTCCATCTCCTGGCGCAGGCGCGAGAGGAGGAGGGCCTCGGAATCGGGAGCGTCCTCCAGGGACTCCGTCCGCAGCACTTGCGCGGGCAGCGGCTGGATGACGGGCAGCGGGCGCCCCTCATGGGCGGTGAGGGTGGTGCGCAGCACCGGGTGGCGCGTCAGCACCAGCCGCAGGGCCTCTTCCAAAGCGGAGGAGCGCAGCTCGCCCTCCAGCTCCACGAGCTCCGTGATGTGGTAGGCGCTGGAGTCTGGCTGGAGCTGTTGCAGGAACCACATGCGCTCCTGGGAGAAGGAGAGCACGGGGGGCGCATCGGCAGGGCGCGGCGAGGGCGCTGGCACCTCGTGCAGCGCGCTGCCTTGTAGTCCGGTCAGGACACGTGCCAGTCCGGCCACGGTGGGTGAGGCGAAGAGGGTGCTGAGTGGCAGCTCCACGCCGAAGGACTGGCGCACACGGGCCACCAGCCACGTCGCGTTCAGCGAGTGGCCTCCCAACTGGAAGAAATGGTCCTCGCGCAGGACCTTGTCGAGGCCGAGGACCTGGCAGAAGAGCTGTGCGAGCAACTCCTCGACGGGCCCGCGCGGAGGCTGGCCCTCGGCGGTGCCCACCGACTCCTCCACGGGCAGGGCAGCCAGGGCCTTCCTGTCCACCTTGCCATTGGGGCTGAGGGGCAGGGACTCCAGCAGCACGAAGCGCGCGGGCACCATGTAGCCCGGCAGAGCACGGCCCAGGGCCTGTTGCAGCGAGGCCTCACTATTGCCCGGCTCGGCCACGACGAAGCCCACCAGGTACTTGTCGCCGGGACGGCGCTCGCGAGCCATCACCACCGCCGAGCGCACCGAGGGCAAGCGCAGCAGGGCCGACTCGATTTCCGCCAGCTCGATGCGCATGCCGCGCACCTTCACCTGGAAGTCGGCGCGGGCGACGAACTCCAGAGTGCCGTCGGGCAGGCGGCGGCCCAAGTCACCGGTGCGGTAGAGGCGGGCACCAGGGGAGGAGGAGAAGGGGTGGGGGAGGAAGCGCTCGGCGGAGAGCTCCGGGCGGTTGAGGTAGCCACGGCCCACGCCGACGCCGCCGATGAAGAGCTCACCCACCACGCCGACGGGGACGGGCTGAAGGGAGTCGTCCAGGACGTACACCTCCATGTTGGCCTTGGGGGTGCCGATGGGGGTGCTGGCGCGCGAGGGCGCTGCATGCAGGGAGTGGACGGTGGCGGTGTCGGAAGCCTCGGCGGGGCCGTAGGCGTTGTGCAGGGGGATGGAGGGGAAGAGGGAGAACCAGGAGCGGCAGAGGGAAGGAGGGAGGGCCTCGCCGATGGTGACCATGCGGCGCAGGCGGGAGAAGGAGGGCAGGGAGGAGGCCTGTCCGTCTTCCAGCATGGACTGGAGGACGGAGGGCACCAGCTGCACGGAGGTGACGCCGGCCGACTCTAGGGCATGGGCCAGACGCGCGGGCTCGCGCACCAGCTCGTCCTGGAAGAGCCAGGTGGTGGCGCCCAGGGCGAAGGCGCCCAGCATCTGCCAGACGGAGATGTCGAAGCTGAGAGCGGCTGTCTGCGCGAGCACCTCCTCGGAGGACAAGCCGAGGGAGAGCTGCATGCCCAGGATGTGGTTGAGCATGCCGCGCTGGTCGATCATGACGCCCTTGGGGACGCCGGTGGAGCCAGAGGTGAAGAGGACGTAGGCCAGGCAGTCGGGGGAGTCGCGGCGAGGCAGGGGCTCGGGACTCTGGGCTTCCCAGCCGGAGAGGGAGAGGAGGCGAGGGCGCTGATGCGCGGGTAGACGCGAGAGGGCCTCGGCCAGCAGGGAGTCGGAGTCACCGAGAGAGAGGGCGAAGGGAGCACGGCTCTCGGCGAGCACCTGTGCGATGCGGGCCGGGGGGAGCCGAGACTCCAGGGGAAGGAAGGCGCCGCCAGCCCTGTGGATGGAGAGGACGGCGCGGACGGTGGCCTCGGAGCGGGGGCCGACGAGGGCGACGAGGGACTCAGGGCCGACACCCTGGGCCGCCAGCACGCGAGCGACACGGTGGGTGTGCGCGTCCAACTCGGAATAGGACCACTGGCCGCCGTCGAAGGCGAGGGCGGGCTTGTGAGGCGTGCGCTGGGCGTGAGCGGACAGGAGCGAGACGACCGTGTCCCGTGGATCCAGAGGGTGATGGGTCTGGTTGCAGGCACGCAGGACGAAGTGACGCTCGTCCTCGGAGAGCAGGCGCAGGGAGTCGAGTCGAGCGGTGGGAGCCCGCAGCGCATGGGAGAGGAGCTGGAGGTAGTGCTCCAACATCCGCTGCACCGTGGTGGCCTCGAACAGCTCGGCGCTGTACTGAAGGGAAAGCTCGAAGCCGGCGGAGCTCTCGGCGACGCTGAAGTAGAGATCGAACTGGGTGGTGCCGGTGTCCACGTGCACAGGGCGTGCGCCGAGATCGGACAGCGCCTCGGCCAACGTGTGCTCCTCCTGGTACAGGTCGAACATCACCTGGAAGAGCGGAGTCCGATCGAGGCTGCGCTCCACACCGAGCGTCTCGACGACGCGCTCGAAGGGGGCCTCCTGGTGCGCGTGTGCGGCCAGAGTGGTCTCGCGCACCTGGGCCAGCAGCTCCGCGAAGGGGCGCGCGGCACCCAGGCGGGTGCGCAGCACCACGGTATTGAGGAAGAGGCCCACGAGTCCTTCCGCGGCCACATGGGCGCGGCCGGAGACGGGAGTGCCGACGCACACGTCGTCCTGGCCCGAGTAGCGGGAGAGGAGGGTGGCGAAGGCCGCGTACAGGGCCATGAAGGGAGTGACCTGCTGCTCGCGGCACAAGGCGCGCAGCGCCTGGGCGAGGGCGGGGGGCAGTGGGAGCGGTCTCGCCAGTGCGCCCTTGTCCGTCCGGAGGGCTGGCCGAGGCCTGTCGGTGGGCAGCTCCAGCAGCGGAGGCGCGCCGGCGAGCTGCTGCTTCCAGTACTCCAGGTGGGTGGCCTCACGGGCCGCGACGGCGGGCAGGCGCTGCCAGGCGGCGAAGTCGGAGTACTCCAGGGGCAGCGCCGGGAGCTGGGGCACCTGCTGACGGCTGAGCGCGGTGTAGAGGGCGCCCAGGTCCTGGATCAGCACATTGAAGCCCCAGCCGTCCACGACCAGGTGGTGCAGCACCACGAGGAAGACATGGCGTTGGGGTGAGAGGCGCAGCAGGCGGAAGCGGTAGAGCGGCCCTTGTTCCAGCTGGAAGGGGCGCGAGGCCTCCTCGTGCAGGCGGCGGGACAGGAACGCCTCATGCCCGGCTTCGGCCAGGGAGGACAGGTCCTCGGTGTCCAGCACGCGCGAGGGCACCGGCTGGAAGGACAAGAGCGGGCGGCCCTCGGAAGAGGGGAAGACGGAGCGCGGCGCGGTGTGGCGCGCGAGCAGCTGGCGCAGGGCCGTGTCGAGCAACTGCGCGTCGATGGCGCCGCTCAGCTCCACCGCTCGGGCCACGTTGTAGGCCGCCGACTCTGGAGCGAGCTGTTGCAGGAACCACATGCGCTCCTGGGAGAAGGAGAGCACGGGGGCCGTACCAGCCGGGCGAGGCGAGGGCGCCGGTACTTCCTGCCCGGCGCTGCCCTGGAGCCGAGACACCTCGCGAGCGAGGCCCGCCACGGTGGGTGAGCCGAAGACGGTGTTGAGCGGTAGCTCCACGCCGAAGGACTGGCGCACACGAGCCGCCAGCCGCGTCGCGCTCAGCGAGTGGCCGCCCAGGTGGAAGAAGTCTTCTTCGCGCAGGACCTTGTCGAGGCCGAGGACCTGGCAGAAGAGTTGTGCGAGCAGCTCCTCGACAGGCCCGCGCGGAGGCTGACCCTCGGCGGTGCCCACCGACTCCTCCACGGGCAGAGCGGCCAGGGCCTTCCTGTCCACCTTGCCGTTGGGGCTGAGGGGCAGGGACTCCAGCAGCACGAAGCGCGCGGGCACCATGTAGCCCGGCAGAGCACGGCCCAGGGCCTGTTGCAGCGAGGCCTCACTATTGCCCGGCTCGGCCACGACGAAGCCCACCAGGTACTTGTCGCCGGGACGGCGCTCGCGAGCCATCACCACCGCCGAGCGCACCGAGGGCAAGCGCAGCAGGGCCGACTCGATTTCCGCCAGCTCGATGCGCATGCCGCGCACCTTCACCTGGAAGTCGGCGCGGGCGACGAACTCCAGAGTGCCGTCGGGCAGGCGGCGGCCCAAGTCACCGGTGCGGTAGAGGCGGGCACCAGGGGAGGAGGAGAAGGGGTGGGGGAGGAAGCGCTCGGCGGAGAGCTCCGGGCGGTTGAGGTAGCCACGGCCCACGCCGACGCCGCCGATGAAGAGCTCACCCACCACGCCGACGGGGACGGGCTGAAGGGAGTCGTCCAGGACGTACACCTCCATGTTGGCCTTGGGGGTGCCGATGGGGGTGCTGGCGCGCGAGGGCGCTGCATGCAGGGAGTGGACGGTGGCGGTGTCGGAAGCCTCGGCGGGGCCGTAGGCGTTGTGCAGGGGGATGGAGGGGAAGAGGGAGAACCAGGAGCGGCAGAGGGAAGGAGGGAGGGCCTCGCCGATGGTGACCATGCGGCGCAGGCGGGAGAAGGAGGGCAGCTGGCCGTCTTCGAGGAGGGACTGGAGGACGGAGGGCACCAGCTGCACGGAGGTGACGCCAGCGGACTCCAGGGCATGGGCCAGACGCACGGGCTCACGCACTACCTCGTCCTGGAAGAGCCAGGTGGTGGCGCCCAGGGCGAAGGCGCCCAGCATCTGCCAGACGGAGATGTCGAAGCTGAGAGCGGCCGTCTGCGCGAGCACCTCCTCGGAGGACAAGCCGAGGGAGAGCTGCATGCCCAGGATGTGGTTGAGCATGCCGCGCTGGTCGATCATGACGCCCTTGGGGACGCCAGTGGAGCCAGAGGTGAAGAGGACGTAGGCCAGGCAGTCGGGGGAGTCACGCCGCGCCAAGGGCTCGTGGCTCTGGGCTTCCCAGCCGGAGAGGGAGAGGAGGCGAGGGCGCTGATGCGCGGGTAGACGCGAGAGGGCCTCGGCCAGCAGGGAGTCGGAGTCACCGAGAGAGAGGGCGAAGGGAGCGCGGCTCTCGGCGAGCACCTGGGCGATGCGGGCCGGGGGGAGCCGAGACTCCAGGGCAAGGAAGGCACCGCCAGCCCTGTGGATGGAGAGGACGGCGCGGACGGTGGCCTCGGAGCGGGGGCCGACGAGAGCGATGAGGGACTCGGGGCCGACGCCCTGGGCAGCCAGCACGCGCGCGACACGGTGGGTGTGCGAGTCCAACTCGGCATAGGACCACTGGCCGCCGTCGAAGGAGAGGGCGGGCTTGTGAGGCGTGCGCCGGGCGTGAGCGGACAGGAGCGAGACGACCGTGTCGTCAGAGGACAGGGACCGGTGCGTGTCGTTGCAGGCACGCAGGACGAAGTGGCGCTCGTCCTCGGAGAGCAGGTTCAGCGTTCCGAGGCGGCTGGTGGGCACCCGCAGCGCGTGAGAGAGGAGCTGGACGTAGTGCTCCAACATCCGCTGCACCGTGGTGGCCTCGAACAGCTCGGAGCGGTACTCCGCCTCCAGCTCCAGGCCGTTGGCGCCGGTTTCATGAACGACGAGGGCCAGGTCGAACTTGGCGGCGGTGGAGGGCACCGGGAGGGAACGGGCCTCGAGACCTGGGAGCTCCTCCGAGAGCGGGCGGCCCGCGTGATTCCAGGCGAAGGCCACCTGCACGAGTGGCGCGTACGAGAGGCTGCGCTCCACGCCGAGCTGGGAGACGAGCCGCTCGAAGGGGACGTCCTGGCAGGCGAAGGCCTCTAGCGATGTGGAGCGCACCTGGGCCAGCAGGTCGGAGAAGGTCGCCGCCGGCTCGAGGCGGGTGCGGAGCACCACGGTGTTGGCGAAGAGGCCGACGACGTCCTCGGTGGCCGGGTGGGTGCGGCCGCCGACGGGAGTGCCGACGCACAGGTCATCCTGGCCCGAGTAGCGGGAGAGGAGGGCGGCGAAGGCGGCGTACAAAGCCATGAAGGGGGTGACCTGGTGCTGGCGGCACAGGGCACCCAGGGCCTGGGCGAGCGCGGGGGACAGGGGGAGGCGCGAGGTGGAGCCACCCGTATCGGAGAGGACGGGAGGACGCGTTCTGTCGGTAGGCAGTTGCAGCAGGCGAGGCGCATCGGCCAGCTGCCGCCGCCAGTACTCCAGCTGACGGTCCTCCCGGGCGCGCACCGGCGCGGAGCGCTGCCAGGCGGCGATGTCCGAGTACTCCAGGTGCGGTGGGGGCGTGGCGGGCGCCTGTCCCTGGAGGAGGGAGGCGTAGGCCTGGCCCAGCTCGCGCAGCACGAGCCCGAGGGAGAGGCCATCCACCAGCAGGTGGTGGAAGACGAGCAACAGCACGTGACGCCGGGGCTCCAGCCGCCACAGCACGAAGCGGTGGAGCGGCCCTGTCTCCAGGAGGAAGGGCCTCTCCATCTCCTCGCGCATCCGGGCCCGCAGGTGGGCCTCGAGCCCGGCCACGTCGGACACGTCGGCCAGGGACTCCACCCGCAGCACCCGCTCGGGCACTGGCTGGACGCGAGGACGCGGGCGCCCCTCGTGAGTGGCAAGGGTGGTGCGCAGCACCGGGTGGCGCGTCAGCACTCGCCGCAGGGCCTCTTCCAGCGCCGACTCCCGCACCTCGCCCTGGAGCTCCACGGCCTCGGCCATGTGGTAGGCGGTCGAGTCCGGCTGGAGCTGTTGCAGGAACCACATGCTCTCCTGGGCGAAGGAGAGCACGGGCTCCTCTCCGGCCGGACGCGCGGTGGGGGCGGGCAGATCGTCCGCGCTGCCCTGGAGACGAGACACCTCACGCGCCAGCCCCGCCACGTTGGGCGAGCCGAAGATGGCGCTCAGCGGCAGCTCCACGCCGAAGGACTGGCGCACGCGGGCCACCAGACGCGTGGCGCTCAGCGAGTGGCCTCCCAGGTGGAAGAAGTCGTCCTCGCGCCGCACCTTCTCCAGGCCGAGCACCTGCCGGAAGAGCTGTGTCAGCAGTTCCTCGACGGGCCCGCGCGGAGGCTGGCCCTCGCCCTCGTCGCTCCCCGCCGATTCCTCCACGGGCAGCGCCGCCAGGGCCTTCCTGTCCACCTTGCCGCTCGTCGTGAAGGGCAGGGCCGGGAGCACGGCGAAGCGCGAGGGCACCATGGCCTCGGGCAGCGTGCGCCCCAGCGCCTCCCGGAGCCGCTTCGCCGCCTGGGCGGACTCTCCCTCCAGGACGAGGAAGGCGTCGAGCCGCGTGTCGCGCCCTCGGCCGCGCACCACCACGGCGGCCTGGCGGACTCCGGGCTGGCGCAGGAGGGCGGCTTCGACCTCTTCCAGCTCGATGCGCACGCCGCGCACCTTCACCTGGAAGTCCGTGCGGCCCAGGAAGCTCAGGGTGCCATCGTCGTTCCACCGGACGCGGTCGCCCGTGCGGTAGAGCCGGGCGCCGGGGACGCCGGAGAAGGCATCGGGGACGAAGCGCTCGGCCGTCAGGTCCGATCGGCCCCGGTAGCCCCGCCCCAGCGGTGTGCCGCCGATGTAGAGCTCGCCGGGCACTCCCGGAGGCACGGGTTCTCCGCGCCCGTCGAGGACGTACAGCCGGCACCGGTCCAGCGGACGCCCCAGGCGCACGGGCCGGTCGGGCAGCGTCCGCTCCGCTGCGACGTTGATGCTCGTCTCCGTGGGGCCGTAGGTGTTGATCAGCTGTGTCCGCGTCAGCGCGAGCTGTTGCACCAGAGGGTCCGGCAGCACCTCGCCGCCGGTGACGAGCACCTTGAGTGAGCGGAAGGCCTCCAGCGCGCCGGGCTCCTCCAGCGCGGTGGCCAGCGAGGAGGGCGTGATGACGACGTGCGTGATGCCGTACCGGAGGATGTCGCGCCCCAGCCCCAGCGGACCCACCTCGCGCAGGATGGTGCTCGCGCCGCGGGTGATGCTGAAGAGCAGCTCCTCCAGGTGGATGTCGAACGAGAGGCTGCCGGACGAGGCCCAGCGGTCCCCGGCATGCGTCTCGTAGTACGGGTCGAAGGCCGCGAAGCAGTGGACGACGTTGCGGTGGGTCAGCTCGACGCCCTTGGGCTCACCCGTCGAGCCGGAGGTGTAGAGCAGGTAGGCGAGGTGCTCGGCGCGGGCGCGCAGGGGGGGCGTGGAAGGCACGGCCTCGCGGACCCGCACGTCTGGAGACACCAGGGGCACCTCCAGCTCCACCCCGGAGAACAGCCCGGGCCGGGAGACGACGAGCCGCGCGCCGGACTGCCGCAGCAGCGCCGCGCGGCGGGCCGCCGGGTGGGAAGCCTCCAGGGGGAGGCACCCGGCGCCACTCATGAAGATGGCCAGCAGCGACACCACCGCGTCGAGTGAGCGCTCCAGGCACAGGCCCACCACCTCTTCTGGCCCGGCCCCCGCGGCCGCCAGGTGCGCGGCGAGGCGCGAGGCCTGGGTGGCGAGCTCGCGGAAGGTGAGCGTGCCCTCGGGGGCCACCACCGCCGGAGCGTCCGGGGTGCGCGCCACCTGGGCCTCGAAGAGGGAGACGACGGTGGCCTCGGCGTCGAAGGGCCGCTCGGTGTCGTTGAAGGCGTGGAGCACCTGCTGGCGCTCAGCGGAGGAGAGCAGGTGCAGCTCGCCTACGGACGTCAGGGGCGCCGTCACCGCGTGCTCGAGGAGCCGGACGTAGTGGCCCAGCAAGCGCTGGACGGTGGCGGGCTCGAACAGCTCGGTGCTGTACTGCACGGAGAGCGAGAAGCCGGCCGCGTTCTCGATGACGGTGAGGCCGAGGTCGAACTGGGTGGTGCCGGTGTCCACGTGCACCGGGCGCGCGCCGAGCCCGGACAGGGCATCCGCGAGCGAGCGCTCCTCCTGGTACAGGTCGAACATCACCTGGAAGAGCGGAGTGCGGCCGAGGCTGCGCTCCACCTGGAGCGCCTCCACCACGCGCTCGAAGGGGGCCTCCTGGTGCGAGTAGGCGGCGCGGGTCGTCTCGCGCGCCTGGGCCAGCAGGGCGGAGAAGGAGGTGGCGGGAGAGACCGTGTCGCGCAGCACCACGGTGTTGACGAAGAGGCCCACCACGCCCTCCACCGTCAGGTGCGAGCGGCCGGCCACGGGTGTTCCCACGCACAGGTCCGTCTGCTGCGAGTACCGGTGCAGCAGCGCGGTGAAGGCCGCGTAGAACACGGTGAAGGGCGTCACCTGCTGCTCGCGGCAGAAGGCGCGCACCGCCGCGGCCAGTGGTGCCGGCAGCGCGGCCGGCTCGGTCTGCGTGCCCAGGTCCGAGCGCACCGCGGGGCGCGGCTTGTCGGTGGGCAGCTCCAGCAGCGCGGGCGCGTCGGCGAGCCGCTGCTTCCAGTACTCCAGGTGGGTGGCCTCACGGGCCGCGACGGCGGGCGAGCGCTGCCAGGCGGCGAAGTCGGTGTACTCCAGCGGAGGCACGGGCAGCTGGGGCACCTGCTGGCGGACGAGCGCGGTGTAGAGCGTGCCCAGCTCGTGCATCAGCACGTTGAGGCTCCAGCCGTCCACGACCAGGTGGTGCAGCACCAGCAGGAAGACGTGCCGCTGGGGCGAGAGGCGCAGCTGGCGGAAGCGGTAGAGCGGTCCCTGTTCCAACTGGAAGGGACGCGTGGACTCCTCGTGCAGTCGGCGGGACAGGAGCGCCTCGCGCTCGGCGTCGGCCAGGGAGGACAGGTCCTCGGTGTCCAGCACGTGCGAGGGCACCGGTTGGAAGGACAGGAGGGGACGGCCCTCGGAGGAGGGGAAGACGGAGCGCAGCGCGGTGTGGCGCGCGAGCATCTGGCGCAGGGCCGTTTCGAGCACTCGCGCGTCGATGGCGCCGCTCAGCTCCACCGCCCGGGCCACGTTGTAGGCCGCCGAGCCGGGCGAGAGCTGGTGCAGGAACCACATGCGCTCCTGCGCGAAGGAGGGAACGGGCGGCTCGTGGGAGGGACGCCGTACCGGCCCCGCGTCGCGCACGACGTTGGGCGTGCCGGAGCTGGCGGCCGGCTTGTTCCGCTCCAGCATCTGCTTGAGCAGCGCGCGCTTTTCACCCGGCGTCAGCTGGTCGAGGTCTTTTCGCGAGGTCATGGGGAGAGTCAGCGTGTTGCGGGGGGCTCACATCTTGATGCGGATGCTGAGCCCGGCCCGGAGCAGGGGGAGGCCCGTGGCGGGGAGCTCCGCCACCGAGGGGTCTGGCACGAAGCGGAACTCGCTCCCACGCGCGCCGAAGGGGGCTTCCAGGAAGGCCTGGACGTACACGTCGCGCAGCGGCAGCAGGTTGAAGTCGACGCGGGACAGGTAGGAGTCGTCCCGCACGTTCGCCAGCAGCGTGAGGAGCAGCGTCGGCTCGAGGATGCTGCGGCGGGCGATGGCGATCTGGGCCATGCCGTAGAAGCGGCCGAAGTAGAGCGGCTGGAAGTCGTTGGTGGAGCGCAGCCACGTGAGCAGGGCGCGATCATCGGTGCCGAGCTGGTTGTAGAAGACCTCCAGCCGGGGGTTGACGCGGTAGATGTCGGCGAAGCGGAACGAGGTGGCGATGCCTCCGCTGGCGAGGACCTTCGGTTCACCGAGCGTGCGCGGAACGAAGTCCGTCCCGGTGTGCTCCCAGAGGGGCGTGCTGCTGTCGCGTACCAGGGCGACCTCGGCGTTGAGGTCGATTCTCTCCAGGCCGATGGACCAGTCCACGCCGTATCGGGGGCGGCGTCCCTGTTGGAAGACCGCGGTGAGGCTGAGCTCGCTCGGGCCGAGGACCATCTCGGCTCGCGCGGCGCCTCCGTAGCGGATCGGCTGCGACTCGGGTCCCCGCAGGTCCGCCGTGGCGATGAGCCAGAGGTTGGATGCCATCGCTTCCCAGGGGATGTTCACCTTGAGCATGTCGACACCCGTCCGCAGGTCGAACGTGTCGAGCGGCAGCGGGTTCGGCTGGCGGAGGAAGTCGGTGGGGTTCCACACCTTGGAGCTGCCCCACTTGAGCTGCTGGCGCCCGGCGGTGATGAACACGTGATCGGCGATGCCGAACCGCACCCAGAGCTGATCGAGCTGGATGGTCGGCGTGGACAGGGCGCGGTCGAGCGGATCGTAGAGGAGCCGTCCCCGCACGAAGCTGCGCACGTTCTCCGAGGGCTTGGCATCGAGGTAGACGTCCACCAGCGCCGGGAGCACGGGCTGCATCACGGTGCCCTGGCCGCCACGGGAGCCGGACAGCTCGGCGCGTTGGAGGTAGGTGCCTCCCAGGCTGAGGAGATCTTGGAACGACGGTGCGTCGTCCTTCCGGGCGATGGCCTCTTCGGGCTCGGGTGCCGTGGCCGTGTCTTCCCCGGGCGGGGCGATCACCGCGGGTTGTATCAACGCGTCCGCGGAGGAGGACGTCGAGGGTTCCGGCTCGACGATCGCGGGCGCCAGCTCGATGGACGAGGACGAGGGTGGGGGCGCGGCCACGGGGGCCGGGTCGGACACGGGAGCGGGGGAGGTGTCCTCCGGCTCCGGCTCCGGTTCCGGCTGGGCCTTCGCGACGGTCTCGGGAGGGGGTTGCGCGGGAGGTGGTGGGCTCGGGCGGGACGGCACCGAGTAGCTCAGCGACTTGACCCGCTTGCGCTCGAAGAGCACCTGTACGCCGAGCGTGGTGTACCGGAAGGAGAACCGGTTGCCGGGCAGTATCTCGAGCTCGTAGCAGGGGTCCTCCGGCCCGCTGCCGCTCTCGCAGGAGGGCCCGAATTGCTTCTCGAGCTCGGCGCGCGTCGGCGGGCGCTTGGGGAACACGTCGATGTGCCGCAGCAGGCCGTCATCCGGGTCGAAGCGGAACCGCACGAGGCGCGTCCCGTTGGGAGCCGTCCTGGTCGCGTAGGTGAGGACGATCTCCCCGCGGACGGAGTCATGGCGGCTGGGCTTGCCGAAGGTGCGGAGGACTTCCGGCAGGGGAGTGACGCCCGGGCTGGCTCCGCGCCACTCCGCGGCGGAGGCGACGCAGCCCCAGAGCAGGAGCAGAGCGGCGAGGGCGGGAGGCGCGGGGGGCTTCATCCGGGGGGGCTGGTCGGGGAGGGGTCAGGAGCTTAGCGCGGGGACGGAGGGCCGTTGACGCAGCGCCAAGCCCAGGGAGAACCATGCGGAGCCGGCGATGGCGAAAGGCATGTCGTCCACCACGTAGGCCGGCACACCGGGGCCGAAGCTCAGGGTGGAGAGCACGAGCAGCACCACGGTCGCGGGCCCGAGGGCGAGCAGCAGGAGCGCGTTCCAGCGGGGCAGGGTGCGCGCCCGGAGCGAGGCGATGCCGAGGAAGAGCGCGCCGAGGCAGGTGCCGAGCACACCGAGCGCCCCGAGGGCACCGATGACGCGGACGGGCCCGAACAGCCCCGTCAGCAGCACCGCGTTGGTGGCGGCCGAGCACAGGGGGACGGCCGCCAGCAGCAGCCCCACGAGCCCCGTCCACCGGGCGCGTCCCCGGAGTCGCAGCCACACTCCCACCAGGGTGATGCCGAAGAGGAACTGGGCCCCGCTGAACGAGGCGGCGCCGAGCCACGCGAGCCGGGAGTCGCTGGGGGCCAGGGGGGCGTGTCCGTTCTCGAGTCCGAACACGACGTTCACGCCGTAGGCCACGAGCCACAGCAGCCCGCCGAGCATCGCGGTCGCTCCGTCCCAACGCGGCGGCCGCGTGTCATGCATCTCTCCCGGCATCTCGGCCTCACTCCCGCGCGAAGAAGGAGGCCACGCGGGCCTTGCGCTCCACCATGGCGGCGAAGGCTCCGGGCTGGGAGGGGATGGGGTCTCCGGACACCTGGAAGACGAAGTGCTCGTAGTAGAGCGCGACCTGCCGGCGCAGGAAGTCCGGCATGCGCGCCACCAGCTCCCGCGTCTCGGCCCGGTGTCGCGCGAGCGGGTTGCCGTCCTCCGCCGGCTTGGGCGTGGAGGCCACGCCGGGCGCGAAGACCGTGCGCCGGTAGTGCTCCAGCTCCCGGGCCCGCTGCTCCGAGGGGTGGTGGATGAACAGCCGGATGGCCCGTGTCAGGTTCTCCTGCATCTGGACCACCAGGTCGAAGTGCTCCTCGAACACCCAGTTGTTGACCATGACGTTGAGCCCGAAGGACTCGACGTGGTGCCACCACATGGGCGGGATGTAGAGCACCTCCCCGGGATTGACGACCGCCACGCGGGCCTCGCGCAGCGCCTCGCGGAAGCGCGGGAAGCGCTCGAGGTCCGGCTCCAGCAACCGCACGTGGCTCGCCTGCGCCTGCTCGAGCATGTCGTCGAAGGGCGCGTGGTACATGGACGGGAGCAGCTCGGGCGCGAACAGCGTCACCCGCTTCGTCCCCTCGACCATGCAGATGAAGTTCACGAAGTCGTCGTAGTGCAGGTTCACCACCTGCCCGTTGGAGCCGATCCACATGCGCGGGAACGCCTGCTGCTCCTTCAGGAAGGGCAGGATTCGAGGCCCCAGGGACTCACGCAGCGGGGTTCCCTGCTCCACCAGGTGCGACTGCAGGTAGACGTAGTCGTCCGAGCCGCCCTCCAGGCTGCGCAGCAACTGCCGCGCGAACACGTCGAACGGCACGTCCCGGGCGGGCTGGCCGAACGTCCTGCCCTCCAGCCTGTCCTTCTGGAAGTGGTAGTGCCCTTCCGTGCGCCGGGGCATCTGGTGGAACGTCACCGGCTTCTCTCCGAAGAGGGGGCCGAGCACGCCCAGCTTCCGCGCGAAGGTGTCGCTGGCCCGCAGCTCCCGCAGCAGCCGCCAGTCCTCCATGCAGCCCGTCAGCACCAGCGGCTCCTCGAAGGCCCTCGACCAGAACTCCTCGGCGCTGGGTTGGTGGAGTCGACGAGGGGGCTTCGCCTCGAACGGGAGCGGCGGCAGGGTCATCGTCCTCTATAGTACAGCGTTCTCGTTTTCTTGAATAACGGGCTACTCGCGTTGACAGGAGGTACCCGAGAGAGCCACGATTGCTTCTCAAGACTCGAAACACTCCCCCCCGGAGATTCTCATGGCGTTTGAAGAGACCCCCCCCACGCCAGTCGTCGCCGCCGAGGTGTCCACTCCCGCCACCCAGGTGGCTTCCGTTCACGTTGCCGCCGCCGCGGCCCCGGAGAAGCTCGACGAACTCGAGGAGATCAACTTCCTTCTCGAGGAGATCGAGAGCAAGATCGCCCCGCTCGCGCTCGCGTGAGCAGGGTTGGATGTCTCGTCCCATGGAAGCAGGCGTGCGTTCCTACGAAGAGGCCTTCTCCCCGTACTGGCATCCCGTTGCCTACTCGCATGAGCTGAAGGAGCGCCCGCTCGCCGCGCGCCTGCTGGGCACCGAGCTGGTCGTCTGGCGTACCGGCTCGGGTGTCTCCGCCACGCAGCGCTACTGCGCGCACCGGGGCGCGGACCTGTGCGCCGGTGACGTGGTGGGCGAGGGTCTGCGCTGTGCCTTCCATGGCTGGACGTACGGGCAGGACGGACGCTGCGTGCGGATTCCCTCGCAGCCCGGCGCGCCCATTCCGTCTGGCGCTGCGCTGCGCTCGTTCCATGCCGCCGAGCGTTACGGCCTCATCTGGGTGTGCCTGGCGCCACAGCCCGCGGCGCCGCTGCCCCACTGGCCAGAGCTGGAGGACGGGAGCGCGGCCACCGTCGCGTTGCCTCGCCTGGACTGGAACATCTCCGCGGGCCGCATGGTGGAGATCGTCCTGGACGTCACGCACCTGTCCTGGGTGCACCGGGGGACCTTCGGCAACCCGGAGCAGCAGGAGGTGCCTCCTTATGAGGTGGAGCGCCGCCCGGATGGGCTGCGCGCGCAGATCACCTACCCCGCGCTCGCGCCCGGCCTCGAGGGAGCCCCTCCCAAGGTGGACAAGACCATGCTGACATATGAGGTGGTGTTCCCCTTCGCCGCGCGCCTGGCCTTCAAGCCCACGCTCTTCTTCAAGCACACGGTGTTCGCCATCGCCTCGCCCTGGTCGGAGGAGAAGATGCAGTGCTTCTACTTCGCCTCCTACCACCCGGGGCTGCGGATGTTCCCGGACATCTTCGTGAAGTCGGAGCTGGCCATCCTCGAGCAGGATCGCCTCGTCGCCGAGGCGCAGCGGCCCAGGGCCCACCCGCTGGACTTCTCCGGTGAGGTGCACGTCCGGGCGGACCGCCTGCCCATCGAGTACCGGCGCGGGGTGATCGCGCTCCGCCTGGGCCGGCCCGTCGATGCTCCTGTTCCTGGTTGAGTCGCCTTCCCTGCCCGCCCTGGTCTTCCTGGCGGGTGCCCGCTAGACTGCCGCGGTCGAGCGCCGATACCCCCCTGTCGTTGCCGCCGCGGCGGTGCGCGCAGGCTCCGTGCCCCCCCGATGACAATGCTTCAGAGACTCCTCTTCCTTTCCGTTGTGGTGCTCACCTCGAGCTGTGACGTTCTCCGGACCGAAGATGTCGAGGGAACGCGTGGCCGTGGTGCGAAGGCGTTCGATCCGTACTCCAGCTCCGCGTCCGGGGCCATCTCGCTCTCGCTGCTGCAGTTCAACGGCTGCGCCATCCTCCCCAACGGCGAGCCGGTGACGCGCGGCTCGCTCACGCTGCCGGGCTACCCGGACCAGTGCCAGAACCTCAATGACGGCGCTCCGCTGGGCCCTCCCCGGGAACCGACGGCGCGGCTCCAGGTGACGCCGGGCTCGCTCTACTTCCTGCGCGAGTTCACCGCCATGGACGCCGTCACCAACGTCCACACGGACTTCAATGATCGCCGCACGCCGGCCACGTGGATCCGCAAGCAGTCGCGCTTCAAGAGCCTGGACTGGACGGGGCTGACCATCGGCCGCGATGACTGGCGCACCTACGGCCCAGGCATCTTCATCCGCGAGACCTATTACGAGAACGCCGCGTGGATGATCTCCGACGACGACACGCTGACGATCGAGGTGCTCGACGCGGACGGCGTCTCGCGCGTGAAGGAGGTCTACGGCCGCCGG
This sequence comes from Archangium violaceum, assembly GCF_016887565.1. NCBI lineage: Bacteria > Pseudomonadati > Myxococcota > Myxococcia > Myxococcales > Archangiaceae > Archangium > Archangium violaceum. The sequence continues at coordinate 9,741,177 of NZ_CP069396.1, read as the reverse complement.
GACTTCCTGGCCGAGAACAGCGTCACCGGCCGCACCCGTGTGAGCTGGGCCATCTACGGCATCGCCCGCCCGGAGTCCCCGGGCGACACCACGCTGCACCAGTCCGACAGCTACGGCCCGCCGCTCTACCACACGGGCGTGAAGGTCTCGTTCGCCAACGCCACCAACCCCTTCAAGTCCTTCCGCATGCCGCAGCTCACGGGTGAGGGTGTCATCCGCGTCACCTGGAGCCACATGCCGGACGAGCCCTTCCTCTTCCCGGTGAACTTCGTGCCGGAGCAGGATCGGCAGGCCACCTGCTACGAGCTGGACGCGGACGGGCTGGCCACCAACAAGACGGTGCCCTGCGGGTTCGGCCTGGAGCAGAAGGTGCGCTTCCAGAAGCCGAGCAACGGCAAGTACTACATGCCGGGCGAGACGGTGGATTTCCTGGTGTCGCTGCAGGACGGTGATGGCCATGGCCTGCACCCGCGCGACCTGCTGCCCTCGCTCAACCAGTACCGAGGGGACATGTCCAACGGCGTCTCCTACTTCAACGAGGGCATGCTGACCGTCTTCCGTGACACCAGCAGCTCCGAGTCCGGCTACAAGGTGGTGGGCCCCCTGCAGGACCTGAAGGTGGTCAACGGCACCTTCCAGCTGCCCTACTTCGCCTTCCCCCAGACGAGCGAGCCCAAGTACTTCGTCGAGCCCGGCCTGCTGCCCTACGTGGCCGGCTACGCGGATGCCAAGCCCGCCACGCGCTACGCCGTCGGCCTGCCCGACACGGCCAAGCCGGGCACCTACGCCGTCATCCTCAAGAACCACCGCTCCTTCATGGGCGAGCGCCTCAACCGGATGGATCCCTTCTTCTTCCAGGTGGGCCAGGAGAAGGCCACGGCCTACAAGGAGGACATCGGCAACTGCCAGATCTGCCACAACGGGGTGAACTCGCTCTCCAACCTGCACCACGGCCTGTCCGTGGACCACGTGGCGCTGTGCAAGACGTGCCACTTCGACGAGACGGTGGGTCACGTCTCCGACCTGGTGCACCGGCTGCACATGGGCTCGCGCAAGTACGACCAGAGCAAGGCCGACTGCCGGCTGTGCCACCTCAACCGGGAGAGCACGCTGCGCCCGAGCATCATCGCCTGCAACGGCTGCCACCTCGAGGCTCACGGCACGCAGTACTTCGACCTGGAGTTCGAGGAGATGCAGAAGACGCCCAACGCCTACGGCAACTGCGCCCAGGCGTGCCATGCCGCGACCCCGCCGACCCGGCACCTCCTGCCCGCCCAATGAGACTCCCGAGGAATCCAATGAGGGCTTCGTCCGTCACCACCAGCCTCCTGCTCGCCGCCGCCCTGGCCGGGTGCGCGGGGAGCGACGTCCCTCCCGGGACGTCCTCCGACACCGTCTACGTGGACCTCCCCCAGCGGCAGACCACCGTGTCGGGGATTGTCTATGATCCGGAGGTCTTCTTCTTCTCGAGCAAGACCTTCCCGAGCTTCCCGCCCCCCGAGGGCGAGGAGCCGTTTCCTCCTCCGCCGGACGCGCTCTTCGACGGGACGCCCTATCTGACCCGCGCGGCCGCGCTGGGCGCGAAGGTGAGCGTGCTCGACGGTGACACCGTGGTCAGCAGCAGCGACCCCGCGGCGTTCAATGGCTCCTGGCAGGTGACGGGGGTTCCGACCAGCGACACCATCGAGTACCAGGTGAGGGCCGAGCCTCCCGCGGAGGGGCTCGTGCTCGGGGCGCCGGACATCTTCTCCGAGCCGGACTATCTGCCCGTGCCCGTGGCGAAGTACTACCCGACCACGACGCTGCGGCCCATCGTGGCCAGCACGACTTCCTGCCAGACGCAGGTGGCCACGGTAGCGGGTGAGGCTGGCGCGCTTGGCGCGGTGGCCAACCTGCGGACGCGCTCCGGTACTCCGACGACGCCCAGCTCCCTGGTGAGTGGCTCGGGAGGGGTGGTGCTCGTCTGGACCTACGCGCCCAGCATGGTGCTGTACTTCTTCACCTCGCCGGCGGATGGCATCGCGGCGGAGACGAACCAGGGCACGCTGTACCCGATCGACTGGGACCTTCCGTCCAAGCAGCTCCCCGGGCAGACGGCGATGGGTTTCGTCGCCAAGAACCCTGGCGGCATCAGCTCGATGGGGTACTACGCGCTCGTGCTGCCGAAGGGGAGCACGGAGCCGGTGTCTCTGACCTTCACCGATACCGTGACGACCCCGGAGGGCGAGGAGCCCGGACCGGGGGGGCCGCGTCCCTGGCTGGCCCCGTCGTTCACGGGCCGGGTTGGCCCGGGCGTCTCGGTGCTGCGGCTGCACAACGAGTCCTCGATGCCTCCGCCGCCGGAGGATCCGTACGCCGAGCCCACGCCGCCTCCGGACATGAGCTGGCTGTGCATGAAGTGGTGACTCTCGGGTTGCGCATGCGCCCTCTCCCCCTGGGAGAGGGCGGGGGGTGAGGGTCTTGCCCGCCCGGTGTTGCTGAATGGGTCCACTAGCGCCAGGGCCGCACATGGAGCTGGCGGAAGCGCACGGTGGGCTGTCCGAACGACACTGGCAGCGGACCATGGTCGAGCTTGCGGCAGCCCCGGGTGGCGAACAGGTTCTGGAGGTCCCCGCCAAGCGCATCGATACCGGCCAGGGCCGCCAGACCGTTGCCCTCGAGAATACCGGGCGACACGAACCGCCCCGGCCGGCCCTCGCGGATCTCCTGGGCCTCGACGATGTAGAAGCTGAAGTCCCCCGACAGGAGGTTCATGTGGCGGGGCGTCAGGTGGCGCACCAGCAGCCCGTGCGGAATGTCGGCCAGCAGCGCCTCCAGGTGGCCCTGGTGCGGCTCGACGCGGGTGTGCGCCATGCGGGGCAGGGGAGGGTGCTTGAACCCCACCCGTCGGCCATGTCCGTTGGGCGCGCGTCCCAGCTCGCTGGCGCTCCGCTCGTCCAGCAGGGGCGAGCCGACGCATCCCTCCTGGAGCAGCGGCACCGGTTGCGCGGCGTGGCCCTCGTCGTCACAGGTGTACACGAGCGCCCCGTGACCATCGGTTGGATCGTCCGAGATGGAGACGAAGGGCTCGGCCACGCGCTGCCCGAGGCGGCGCGAGAGGTAGGAGCCTCCCCGAGCGACGACATCGCCCTCCAGCGGGTGTCCACACACCTCGTGGAAGAAGCAGGCGGAGGCCGCTCCGGGGGGGAACACCACGGGAAGCGGGCCGGTGGGGCACGGCACGGCGGGGCTGTGCTCCTGGAGCTGCCGCACCATGCGCTCCACGAGGGACTCCAGCTCTGGCAGTGCCGCGTACAGCCGCCCTCCGTCCGGATGGGCCGCGCAGCGCCACAGCTCCGCCAGTCCGCCCTCGGTGGTGTGAAACGCCTTCACCTCGAGGAGCGCGTAGCGGCGGCGGTCCTCGACGAGGTGTGTCTCGCGGGAGATGAGGACGCGCTGGTCCACCTCGCGCAGCAGCACGTCCAGGTGCGCCGCGCCCGCGGCCCGGGCCGTGTCCACGAGCCGCCGCACCACCTCCGCCTCCCGGGTGCCGTCCGACGGGGCCGGCTCGGGGGAGAGCAGCTCGCGCGCTCGTCCAGCCACCTCCGCGGGCAGGGCCCCGGGCGGGAGCGTGCCGTTGGCGAGCTCCGTCCACTCCTGCTCGCTGCCTCCGGAGGTGCTCCGGCGGACGGCGTAGCCACGCTCACAGGTGGGCTCCTGCACGCGCAGCCCCGAGCGCTGGTGGGCCACCTCGATGACCTCGCGCCGTTCCACGAACCAATCCAGCAAGATGAGGCTCCTCCCCACTGTGTCTTAGCACCCGAGTGTCCGGGGACGGAGGCGGTGGGCGGAGGAGCCCGCCGCGCAGGAGAGCACCCGGGCGGCCCGATGGGCACGCGCGAGGGGGCACGGGGATGCCGGTGACCTCCGGAGGGGCGCGAGGGACGAGCGGGCGCGAGACGTGCGCGGGGGTGGACCTGCGCGCGCTGGCCGAGGCGGCACGGGTGGAGGTGGCCACCTTCACGCGGGGACAGTCCTCCCTGGAGGCGGAGCTCTTCCTCACGGCGAGCCGCCGGCTGTCCTTGGAATACGAGGCCCGCACCGGTGACTCCACCCTGGCCCGGGGCGAGTCCCTGTGGGGAGCGGGGCGGGTGTGGCGGGGAGAGGAGTCCGGGTTCGCGGCGCTGCCGGTGGGAGGGCCCGAGGACCTGCGGCGCGTGCTGGGCGCCGCCACGCGGCGCCTGGGCGTGGGCTCCCGTGCCCCGGGACTCGTGTCACCCCCTCCTGCCGGACCGTGGCCGCCGGAGCTGCCGGAGCTGTCGGCCGAGCGGATGTCGCGGCTGGCGGAGCAGCTCGCCCGGACGGTGGTGCCTCCTGGAGTCGTGGTGCAGGCGGAGGTGCTCGCTCAATCCGCGACGTGGACGGCGCTCGTGCGCGGTGAGGGCATCTTCCAGACGGGCCTGTCTTCCCGGGAGGAGGCCTTCGTGCGCTGCGAGACGTCGCGCGGGGCCGTGGTGGATGCGGTGGCCTCGCCGTCGGGCGATGCGTGGGACCTCGCCGCCCTGCGAGCGCGACTGACGGAGGCCGTCGAGGCGCTGGAGGGGCCAGCGGAGGCGGTGTCACCGGGACTGCCGCTCGTGCTGCGTCCCGCCGTCGCGGCCCCGCTCGTCGCGGGGCTGGCCTGGCTGCTCCGGGGAGACGTGGCGGCATCGAGCCCCGCCCTCGCGCGGGCGGTGGGCAAGAAGGCCTTCCCCTCGGTGCTGAGCGTCGAGGATGGCCCGCTCCACCCGCTGGGGACGCAGCGGCGGGAGACGGACGACGAGGGACTCTTCGCGCGCCGGGTGCGGCTCGTCGACGAGGGGCGGCTGGTGGGCTTCCTGCACTCGGCGGCGACGGCGGCGCGGCTCGGGGTGGAGCCGAACGGCCGGGGCCTGCGCTCCGAGGCGTCGCCGCCGGCTCCTTCTCCCCTCAACCTCTTCGTGGTGCCACGGGGTGATGCGCTCCCCGAGCGCTACACGGAGCTGGTGGCGCGCATCGAGACGTTCACCACGATGCCGCGCCCCGGGCTGGTGACGCTGGTGGCGGGAGGCTGGGAGGTGGAGGCGGGCCGACGCGTGCGGCGCATCAACCCCGTGGAGCTGAGCCTGCCCGTGCTGGAGACGTTCCGCGCGCTGCGGGGCGTGGGGACGGACCTGGCGTTCTTCCCCACCGCGGAGGGGTGTGGAACCCCGACGCTCGTGCTCCCGCCGCTGCTGTCGGGCTGAGGCCGGGGCTCAGCGGGCCCTGCTCGAGGGCGGCTCGCAGCGCCGCACCGCGCGCCAGCGCACCAGGTCATCGAGCAGCGCGCGGAAGGCGCGCGTGTTGAAGGAGCGCGCCGTCAGCCTGGAGAAGAAGGCCTCTTCGAGGGCCTCGACCTGCTGGGGCTTGCCACTGTTGAGGGCCGTCAGGAGCTTCTCGACGCGGCGGAGCACCGCGGGGGCCGGGGTGAGGGTAGCGGAGCGGCCGTTGGCGGAGACCAGCACCTGCCCCTGGGGCAGGGGGACGCTGACGATGGGGCGCTCGCGGCTGGCGAGGATCCACTCCTGGGGCTTCAGGGGCTCCTCCCGGGCCTCGAGTGGCGTGCCCTCCAGGGCTCCGCCGGTGAGGAAGCGGACCCACTCGGAGGTGCTCTCGCGCTCGGCGGAGAGCACGTCCTGGCGCCGGGAGCGCCGCTGGAGGGACTTGCGCACCGGCTCGGGGAGGCGGGAGCGCGGCCCGGCGGGCAGCTCGGTGTGGCGCAGGCGGCGGGGCCACTCGCCAGGAGGCGCCATGCCGGTGAACGGCGGAGGACGGAAGCTCACCCCGAGCGAGGCGCTGATGTTCAGCCCGCGCGAGGGCTCGGCGCGATGCCAGTAGGAGGCGGGCCAGTACATGACGTCTCCCGGCCGGCCCACGAGGGTGGTGGCCTTGGCGAGCACCCGCTGCTCGTCCTCCTTGTCGCGCAGGTAGATGAGCCCGGCCTTGTGGATGAGGTCGGGATCATCCTTGGGGACCTCCTGGCGATCGGCGAGCGCGTCGAAGGGCCACAGGCTCATCGTCTTCTCGCCGTCGATGACGAAGTAGAAGACGTGCAGGTCGTCCTTGTGAACGCCGAAGGGGGTGTAGCGGTAGTTGCCGAGGAAGACGCACGAGTCGCTGCCGCCCAGGGGCACGCCGAGCGCCTCGTGGAAGCCGGACAGGAAGCTCGTCATCTGCAGCCAGTGGTTCCACTGGAAGCACTGGGCGCGGTTGAGGACGATGCCGAAGCGCTTGCCGCCCAGCAGCGAGTCCAGGCGCGCCAGATACCCGTCGAGGTCGCCGTCCTCGCGCTGGGGCAGGTGCCTGGAGAGGTCGAAGAGGACCGAGTAGTACGGCATCCCGCCAGGGCCGTCCATGTGCTCGATGTAGAAGCGCAGGGGTTGGGTGAACTCACCCCGGCGGTAGCGCGCGCTGGTCTCCAGGAGGGCCTCGAAGATCTCCCCCGGGGTGGGGAAGTGCGCGGCGAAGGGGCGCTGGAGGACGGTCGGCTGGCGATCCCAGTGCTTCCTGGCGAAGTCCTTCCAGAAGGAGCGGGGAAGCGCGAGGGAGGGTTCACCGTGCGGGGAGGGGCGGGGCGCGGGGGCGGGTGCCAGCATGGAGAAATCCTGGGGTGGGGGCGCGGGGACGCCAACAACGGGGCGAGGTTAGCACCAGGGGGGACGCGGGGGGCTGCGTCAGCGCTGCACCAGCTCGAAGCGCTGCCACGCGCCGCTGCGGAAGCGCACGAGCAGGACGCCCGCGAGCGCCGCGAAGTAGATCATCATCCACAGCATGGCGGCCGCCTCGCGCCCGCCGAACCAGCGGACGTTGGCGTAGACACCGGGCACGAAGAGGGCCCAGGCGAGCGCCAGCCGGGCCCAGAGCGTGAAGGCGGTGTCGCCCGCGGCGCGCAGGGCCTCGGCCAGGGTGCAGGCGGCGGCGTCGAAGATCTGCCAGGTCGCGGCGAGCATGAGGACGCGCGCCCCCAGGGCGAGCAGCTCGCGTGCCTGCTCTCCCTGGGCGAAGGGGGCGAACACCCACTCGGGGGCCAGCAGATAGAAGACACCCATCAAAGCCTGCCAGCCGCCGGACAACAGGAAGGTGAGGCGCACGGTGCGAGGCACTTCGTCACGAGCCCCGGCGCCGATGGCCTGTCCCACCACCACCGCGCCCGCGCTGGTCATGGCGAAGCCCACGAGGGAGGCGACGGTGTTGAGCTGGTTGACGGCCATGAAGGCCGCCAGCATCTGGGTGCCCAGACCGGTGACGACGACGTTGATGAAGAACAGGGTGGCGAGGAACTCGAAGAACCAGTTGAGGCCCGCGGGCACCCCGAAACGCAGCACGCGCAGGAACTCGCCGCCGGACAGCCGGGAGGACAGGTGGGGCTGACGGAGGCCGTCGCGGAGGAAGAAGACGAGCAGCCCGCAGAAGGCCACCGCCGTGGAAGCGACGCTGGCCCAGGCCGCGCCGGCCACGCCGAGCGCGGGCAGTCCGAGGTGGCCGTCGATGAGCAGCCAGTTGCCCACCACGTTGAGGACCATGGCGGCCACGTTGGCGAGCATGGGCACCCGGGTGTTGCCGATGCCAGCGTAGTAGTTGGTCAGCGCCTCGAGGCCGACGACGACGCCTCCGGCCAGCAAGCGCACCTGGATGTACTGCTGCAAGGTGGCGCGGACATCGGGGGCGTAATCGAAGTGCCCGAGCACGGTGGGCAACAGGGGAAGGATCAGGAGGCCGAGCACCTGGGTGAAGCCGGCGATGGCGAAGCCATAGAAGGGGTAGCGGCGGGCCCCGGCGAGGTCTCCCTTCCCGTAGTACTGGGAGGCGAAGCTGGAGATGATGAACGTCGTGCCCATGGGCAGGAGGAAGACGGCCATGACGTTCATCGCGCCCGTGGTGGTGGCGGCCAGGGCGGTGTCCCCGAGGTGCGCCACCATCAGTGCGTCCGCCAGGCCCACCACCATCTGAGTGGAGCGCGAGATGATGATCGGCCAGGCCAGCCGCAGGAGCGCTGGAATGGATGCCTCGACGCGGGCGGGGGGGCCGTTGCTCATGTGGCCGGAATCCTAGCACGAGCCCCCAGGCGCTCCCGCGAGGCCCCTCCGGACGGGATTCCACTCAGGGAATCAGCGGGTCGATCAGCGTCGCGTTCGGGTAGAGGGTGACGTTCTTCTCGTGCCTGGCGAGCAGGGCCTCGAGGGCGCCTGGCTCGGTGGGGAACGGATCTCCATTCACCTGGAAGATGAAGTGGTCGTACATCCGGGCCAGGTAGGCGCGCCAGAAGGGGGGGAGCGTGCGGACGAGCTCACGGGTACGGCGGGCCTGCTCCTGGAGCTCCGAGGGAAGCTGGCCGGACGCGGCGTCCGGGGCGGCCGGCTCGAAGACGGTCCGGGCGAAGAAGGCGCGAGCCGCGTCGCGTTGTTCCCGGGTCGCGCGGGAGAGGAGCCGGAGCGAGCGGGTGATGTCCTTCCACATCTCCACGGTGGTGCGCAGGGGCACGCTGAGGATCCAGTTGTTGACCATGACGTTGAGCCCGAAGGACTCGACGTGGTGCCACCACAGGGGAGGGATGAGCAGGACGTCTCCGGGTTCGAGCACGGCGACGCGGGCGTCCTCGAGGGCCTCGCGGAACTTGGGGAAGCGCGCGAGGTCCGGCCGGAGCAACTGGACGAAGCTGGCCGGGGCGCCGCTGTTCATGAAGTCGAAGGGGCCGTGGTACAGCGAGGACAGGCGCTCGGGCGAGAACATCGTGACGCGCTTGGTGCCCTCGAACATGCAGATGAAGTTGATGAAGTCGTCGTAGTGCAGGTTGAAGATCTGCCCGTTGGAGCCGATCCACACCTTGCTGCGCACGTCCTGGGGGGGAGCGAAGCGCAGGAAGTCGAACTGGATGGCATTGCGCAGGGGGCTCTCGGGCGTGAGCACCTGATTGCGGACGTAGACGAACTCGCCCGAGGACTCCGCGGCCTTCACGCGGTGGGCGAACGTCTCGAAGGGCACGTCGGAGACGGTCGAGACGGCGTTGGGGGAGGTGTCCCCGTCGTAGGAGGGCAGGTAGTGACCACCCGACCGGGGTGGGAGCGCGTCGAACTCGATGGGTGTGTCACGGAAGTACCCCTGCAGGAGCCCGAGCTTCTGTTCGAGGGACGGACGGGCGCGGAGCTCCGTGAGCAGCCGGCAGTTGTCGAGCAGGCCGGTCAGGATGACGGGCTCGGCGTGGAGCCGGGGGAGGAGCTCGTCGAGGGTAGGGCGCTCGAGTCGGGGGACGGGAACCGGCGTGAAGGGAAGCGGGGGGAGGGACATCGAGCGCTCCGGGGTGGGGAGCCCGACTATAGTCCCGTGGCACGAGGGCGTTCGAGTGGCCGGGGGAATGGAACGCACCAGCCCTACAAGGTCTCGCGGACAACCGGCGGCAGGTCCGGGTGACGGTGGCGCCACAGGGCACGAGCCAACGGATTGACTTCCGAGAGTATGACCTTGCTCGGGGTCAGTCGTCGAAGCCCGCCACGTCCGCTCCCTGACAGCCGTCCGCGGCGCGACGCAATCTCCATCGCGCCCTGGACCGCGCTCCAGTACGTGACGGGGTGGGAGGATCGCCTCGCGATGATGGTCGGCGGTAAGCTGTCCTGGAACATCGTCCTCAAATACACGGGCCGGCCGGTGCTGATGCACGTGGTGCTCGCTTTCGGCGTCGTCGTCGCCCACCAGCTGCTCGGCGCCTGGTGGTTGGCGGTGCCCGCGCTGCCCGTGACGGTGCTCGCCGCGGCCATCGGCGTGCTGCTCGCCTTTCGCAACAACTCCGCCTACGACCGCTGGTGGGAGGCGCGCACGCTCTGGGGCGCGCTGGTGAACATGTCGCGCTCCTTCGCCCGTCAGGTGCTCACCTTCCTGCCCCGGACGGAGGTGACGAGCGCCGAGGAGCCCTCGTTGGTGCGGGGCGCCTCGTCGCCGCTGCTGCGCACCGCGGTGGAGTCGGGGGCGACGGTGCGGGGCATCGCCGAGCTCGTGGCCTCCGATGGCGCCGTGCGGGACCGCTACGGAAAGGCACTCAACAGGGACCACCCCGAGCGGCGGGGGTTGGTGGCCACGCTCGAGACGCAGCAGACGGCACGCGAGCGCCAGGGCCGGTACGGGGGCCCTGGCCAGTCCATCACCGAGGACGAGCGTGAGCTGGTGTACGCCCAGATTGGCTTCGTGAACGCTCTTCGCTGCCACCTGCGCCGGCAGGATCCCTTTCCGGAGATCACCCCCTTCTTCCGCGCCAGCGTGCTGGAGGCGCTGCGCGAGGAGAAGAACGTGCCCTCGGCCATCCTCATCTGGGTGGCCACCCGGCTGCGCCGCGCCTACGGCCAGCACCAGGGCCCGGACGACGTGTTCCGCCTGGTGGTGTTCGACCGGACCCTCACGGAGCTGACGAACATCCTCGGGGCCTGCGAGCGCATCAAGAACACCCCCATCCCGCTCCAGTACGACGTCCTGCCGCGCGCCATGGTGCGCGCCTACCTGGGCATCCTCCCGCTCGGGGTGGTGGCGGACCTGGCCTGGCTCACCCCCTTCGTCACCGCCATCATCGCCTTCCTCTTCATCGCCATGGATTCGGTGGGGCGCGACGTGGAGACTCCCTTCGAGGATGGGGTCAGCGACACGCCCATGACGGCGCTCTGCCGCACCATCGAGATCAACCTGAGGCAGATGCTCGGGGAGACCGAGCTGCCCTCTCCCCTGCAACCGGTGGATGGGTTGCTCTATTGATGAGGTCAGTTTTGATACCGACCGGGAGGGACACCTGCGGGGATGCCCGCCAGAATCCTTGTGCCGAAGCACACTCGGCTGGGCTACTCATCAGGGGAGACCATTACCAAGGGGTTCCCATGAAACTGGGCCATCTGCGATGTGCAGGACGGCAACTACGTGTTGGTGGACGTGGCCCACCAGGAGAATGGCCGTTACCCCCTCGTTGACGGCTACCACGAGGCCTGGCCCAACCCGAAATACTGTGGGCCAGTCGCCAGCTCCTTCTCGGAGTTCCTGGAGCAGGTGCTGCGCACCCGGCGCGGCCTTTACTGGCTGGGGGAGTGAAGTTGTCCTGCGGAATCGGAGCGTCTTGGCAGCCTGCTTCCCCCGGATGTTGCCCATGGCTTGTCTACGAAATCGGGGCAGGCTCAGTGTGTCCACAAAACCGGGGCAAGCTCACCCTCAACTGGGCTCCCATGCTTCCTATACGTTTGCTAGGGTCCGCTCGATGCGACAGACCGCCCGGGATGCTGCGAAGGTGCTGCGCAGCTCACTCATGCGCAACGGGCCCGCGCCTGCGACCTTCAGGGCGGCGCTGACCGGGATTTGCGCGGAGGACCGCGATGCCTGGCTGGACCTCCTGTGTGACATCAACGAGCTGCCCGAGGACGATCCCCTCCTCCCGCGCGGGTGCGTGCCGTACTTGCCTTGTCCCGTGGCAACGGTGCTCGAAGCCGTGCAGCAAGCCGCGGTGACGAGCGACGACGTTTTCGTGGACGTCGGAGCTGGACTGGGAAGGGCCGTCGTGCTGACGCACCTGCTCACGGGAGCCGGGTGCATCGGCCTTGAGCTCCAGCCTGGACTGGTGCAGGCCGCACGCGGACGCGCGGCGTGGCTGAACCTGAGTCGCGTGCGCTTTGTCGAGGGCGATGCCGTGGACCTGATCCGCTTCATCACCATCGGCACTGTTTTCTTCCTGTACTGTCCTTTCGGCCAAGACCGGCTCCATCGCGTCCTCGACGACCTGGAACACACCGCGCGTACTCGGCCGATCCGGATCTGTTGCGTCGGCCTTCCGCCCCTGGACCGCCCTTGGCTCGCTCAGGTCCCGTCCACATCCGTGGACCTGGCCGTGTACCGGAGCACCCTGCACCAGGCCCGACCCTCACCAACCCCCATCAAACTCCCATGACCAGGTATCGACTCGCCCCATCGGCCCCGGTTGACTTCGGTTGAGCCGGGTTGAGCAGGGTTCTCCGCCACGCCTCTGTCCGCCATGCGCTTGCCGATGACGCCCCACTGATAGGAATTGAAGAGCGCGTCCTCCTGCACGGTGAGTATGCTCGGCTTTCCCGCTCAGTGCGCCTCGCCGTGGATGCAATTGATCGCTCCGGTGAGGACGCGTTTTGCAATTAGAGTGCAATTTGCGGGGATTGCTGGATTCTGCTTGACCATGTTCACGGTATTCGTTGATAACCACCGAATGAACAAATCAATCGCGTTGATGACTCTCCTGGCGGTGAGCCTGTTCTCCACGGGAGCTGAAGCAGCCTCCACACTTTCGGCCAACCAGGCCCTGAATCCGGGAGAGCAGCTCGTATCCGCCAATGGTGCGTATATTCTCACCCTGCAAGCCACCGATGGCAATCTGGTGGTGTACCGTCTCGCCGACATGAAAGCGATCTGGGCGACCAATGTCCCTGGTGGCACGGTGGCTTACATGCAGCAGGATCGCAATTTCGTCGTCTACAAGAACAGTACGACTGCCACCAGTGCCATCTGGGCCTCCAATACCGGCGGGAATGTCCTGGACACCGGTGTCTACCTGATCATCAAGGACAATGGCAGCCTGGCGATCATCACCTCCGGTGGGCAGACCATCTGGTCGACGACCGGGGACGGTGGTGGGCAGCAACCGCAACCGTACTGCGGCGACGGCATCTGCAGTCTCGGCGAGACTTCCTTCAGCTGCTCGTGGGACTGCCGCTCGCCGATCTGCGGCAACGGCACTTGCGACATTGCCTGGGGCGAGAACATGGCCAACTGCTATTGGGACTGCCGCTAATAAGCGCCTGTTCCGGTAGGAGCGCGTGGACCCAGATGATGATGCCTGGCGCGAAGTGCGGCATCGTATCAGCCAGGTGTCCTCGCGCTTCTCCTGGCGCACCAGATGATGCTCAGTGCCAATCGGGAACCTGGCGGCACCGGTATTGGCATTTGGATCCAAACGAACGGTTGTATCAACCCGCCAATCCACCCAGCAGTGCCCCCATCAGCTCATACGCAACCGCGCGACACGGCGCGCGATAATCCAGCCCGAGATACTGGTTTTCCTCTTTAAGGGTGGATTTTCATTTGCTCGTGGATTGGAGCTGACGTGAGAGCGGACCTCTGGATGTGGCTGCGCCGTGTGGCGCTTCTTCTCGTTCCCGGCACCCTCGCCGCGTGTGGCGGACCCGAACTCCCGGGCGGCCAGGCCCCGGGCGCTTTCACGGAGAGCCCGGGTGCACTGGCCACCGACGTGACGGTGTCCCTCCAGCGGGGGGTGTCACCGTCATCGAGCTACGCGGGTGTCTCCGACACGTGGCTCCAGGATGCCCTGCCATCCACCAACGCGGGAGGCGACACCCTGCTGCGGATGGACCGCGACTACCCCACCGGCACGGGGAAGATCGCCAACGCCTTGCTGCGCTTCGACGTCAGCTCCATCCCCGCGACCGCGCTGGTGCAGTCGGCCCGGCTGACCTTCAACGTGAGGAACGCGACCTCGGGCGAGGGCTTCTTCGTCTACGCCGCGAACCGGGCCTGGAACGAGTCGCAGGCCACCTGGACGAACGCGACGAGCAGCACCACCTGGGCCACGGGCGGCGCCAGTGGCGCCTCCGATCGGGGCACGACGTCCTTCGCGACGCTCCTGCCGTCGGCGGTGGGCAAGTACAGCGTGGACCTCAACGCGGCGGGTGTCACGGCCATCCAGGGCTGGGTGCGGAACGCGGGCAGCAACAACGGCTTCGTGCTGGATGCGCTCACCAACATGGACGGCCTGGAGCTCGACTCCTCCGAGTCCACCACCGCCGCCAACCGTCCCCAACTGACGGTGACCTACACCCTGCCGGGCGAGCCGGGCCTCAGCGGCCTCGACAACTCGGGCCAGCTCATTCCGGACACCAACTACGCCATCCCGGCCGGCGCCATCTTCATGGCGACGAATGGCAATGACAGCAACCCGGGCACCCAGGCCGCCCCCGTGGCGACGCTCAACCGCGCGATCACCCTGGTGCCCTCGGGCGGGACGATCGTGGTGCGTGGCGGGACCTACCGCGACTGGTACAACAACGGCGCGGGCAACTACAAGGTCGTGGTCAAGCCGTTGACGCTCCAGGCCTTCCCGCACGAGCAGGTCTGGTTCGACGGCACGGACGTGAAGCCGGCCGCCAGCTGGACCAGCGACGGCAGTGGCCACTGGTACATGGACTGGAGCACGCCTGGCTTCTGCAATGGCGGCTACTACAACTACCCGTACGACGCCCAGTCCACCACGAACCAGGGCCCCTGCAGCCACTTCGACATGTACGGCGACCCGGCCAACCCCGCCGCGGGCGACCCCCAGATGGTCTTCATCGACGGGAGCTACGTGCACGAGGTGAAGACGCTCGCGGAGGCCACCCCGGGCAACTTCTTCTATGATTGGACCAACCGCCGCCTCTACATCGCCACCAATCCGAGCGGCCACACCGTGGAGGTGGCCGCGCGCCCCGTCGCCCTCGTCCTGGGCGGCACGGGCTACGCCGTGAAGGGCATTGGCTTCAAGCGCTACGCGACGAACGAGTACAGCAACACCACGAACGCGGCCGTCTACATCGGCGCGACCCAGTCGCTGGTCGAGAACTGCGTCTTCACCCAGATGGCGGGTGGCTCGCTCACCATCAAGTCCCAGGGGGGCGTGGTGCGCCGCTCCGTCTTCGCGCACAACGGCTTCACCGCCATCGGCTCCAATGGCCAGACCAACTCCGCCACGGTCGGCTACGACGGTCTGCTGCTCGAGGAGAACATCGTCAACGCCAACAACACGGAGCGCTTCGGCACGAATTGTACCCGGTCCTGCGCGCAGGCCGGCGTGAAGATCGCGCACATGAATGGCTTCACGGTGCGCCGCAACGTCTTCGAGAACAACCTCAATGGCGCGGGCTTCTGGTGTGACGAGGACTGCCGCGGCGGGGTGATCATCAACAACATCTCCCGCTACAACAAGATTGGCATCTTCTACGAGGTCTCGGACACGGGGCTCATCGCGTCCAACCTCATCTACGGCAACACGTACGCCGGCATCCAGGCCTGCTCCTCGAACACGAAGATCTACAACAACACCCTGGTCAACAACGCGGCCATCAACATCTGGGTCTACGACGACGCGCGCAACGAGGCGGACAAGCGCGGCTCGGACATTGGCCCGGACACGGTGAACGTCGACGTGGCGAACAACATCCTGTCCGGCGGCAACATCACCACCCTCAAGGCCTCGCGCTCCAACTACAACTCGACCAACACGGGGCCCAACACCTTCTTCTCGGGGCTCGACTACAACAGCTACTACCGCTCCGGAGGCGCTGGGAAGTCGCTGGTCAACTGGGTGGACACCGACGGGGTGAACTACACGTCCCTGGCCGCGCTCAATGCCGACCACGCCTGGGAGAGCCACGGCCATGACATCGCATCGGGAGGGGACCCCTTCTTCGTGAATCAGGCGCTGAGCGACTACACCGTGCGTGGCACGAGCCCCGCGTACCAGAGTGGCAAGCCGCTGCCCGCGGATGTGGCGCAGGCCCTCGGGGTGACCGCGGGCCTGGTGACGAGCCGGGGCGCGTTGAGCTGGCCGGGGAAGTAGGCCCGTCTCACGGGCCCTCCCGGTTGCGCGGGGAATCGACGGCTGGTGGGGCCGCCCGGGGCGAGGCTGGCTACATCACCGGGCAGACACTCATCGTGGATGGCGGCCAGGTCCTCCCCGAATCGCCGGACGCGTTGGCGCAGATGTAGGCCACCGGTGGGTGGCTCTCGAGCGCCTGGAGGGGATTCAAGTGTCCGAGCGCCGCGCCTCAACGCACGCAGGCGCCGAGCAACTGGCAGGTCTCGTCCGTTGACAGGTCCCGGGCAAACTCCGCGGGAGCGCGGCTCTGGCCTGCTTCGTACTGGGCCACGTACCGGCGCACCTGAGACACACTGGAGCCCGTCAGCCGTGCCACCTCTTCCGCCGGGTACCCCTGGGCGTGGAGCGCGATGACGACATGCAGCCGTCCCTTCTTGATGCGGGCCGGCTCCGTCAGGAATCGGTAGGGCCGGGGAAGGAAACGGACCCGCTCGACGGAGGTGCCTCGCTTGAGGGTGAGTCCCACGCGCGCCGAGGCGTAGACCCTCCGCGCCGGGGCTGGTGCGGCATCCAGCTCCACGTAGAGGGGCGAAGCGCCCGAAGGCTCCGGGTCCACACCCCGGCTGAAGGTCGAGACCAGTGAAGCGATGGAGGCATGGCCCGTGAGCGCGAGGATGTGGTCGACGCACAGGCATGGACCATCGAGCATCGTGCCGGCGTCTCCGAGCCGCTCCATTCCGCGAATCAGGATGCCCCCGGGAGCCCCCGGTTCACCGAGTGCGATGTCCAGTCCCTTGTAGCTGCCTCCGCGGTACTGGTTGCCCGTGCGGTGGAAGTACCAGCGTCCCCGCTCGCACTGCATCGGGTCGCCATGGGTGAACGGGTCTGGGTGGTCCGGGTGGGTGAAGTAGAACTCGAGCTCGGTGAAGCGGTGGGGTCGCCCGCCGACGTAGCAGGTGGCCGTGTTGAGCAGCAGCTCCGCCAGATGCTGGAAGCTGGCTGCATAGGTTGCCTCCGCACTGCCAGCGGGAGGCATCCACGCCTGAAGGGTCTCACTGAGTCGTGCCCGCACACGTGCAGCTTGCACGCGGGCGGCGGGGAATCCCACTCCTGGGGGCGGTTTTGTAGACCCGAAGTGGGCCCGCTCCAAGCCGAGGAGCGGGCCCGTTCCTTCCCACCCGCTACCAGCAGGTGAGGCTGATGTTGTCATAGCTGACGGACGAGGTCGTGAAGACCAGGGTCTGCATATCCCCCTGGGCGAACCCGCTCTCGCCCCTGCCTGTCGTTGGCGTGCAGGTGCGTGTTACGCGGTGGTGCCAGCGGCTTCGCGCGGTTCGCCGCGGGGTTACTGCTTCGTGGTGTAGTTGGCCGGGACGTAGACGTAGCCCTTGCCCTCGGACCTCACGTGGCCGAGGCCCGGGAACGAGACGTGGGCCAGGCCCACCCAGTAGCCCTGCTTCGCCGCGTCGGCGAGGGCCTTCTTGCGCTGGGCCGCCGCCGCCTTCGAGTCAACGTCGAACTGGACGGTCACCGACGGCTCGGGGAACTGCACCGCCGCCACGTGCAACAGGTCTCCCCACAGCATCAGCTTCTGGCCCTTGCTCTCCACGGCGTAGTTGCTGTGGCCGGGGGTGTGGCCGAAGGTCGTGATGGCCTTGATGCCAGGCACCAGCTCGGTGTCACCCTCGAAGGGCTCGAGCTTGTCCGCCGTGGCGTACGGGGTCAGCATCGCCGTGGCGTTCTGGAACCCCGACTGCGCCTCAGCGGGCGCCTTCTTCATGTTGTCGGCGCTCATCCAGTAGTCCGCCTCGGCCTTGGCCAGATGCACGGTGGCGTTCGGGAAGGTCCGCTTGTCCCCGGTCATCAGCCCGCCCATGTGATCCGGGTGCAGGTGGGTGATGAACACGGCGTCGATCTGCTCCGGCTGATAGCCGGCCGCCTTCAGGTTCGCCAGCAGCTTGCCGAGCGTCGGGCCATAGAGGTTGCCAGCGCCCGTATCCACCAGCACCAGCTGGGAGCCGGTGTTGATGAGGAAGGCATTGAACGAGCTCTCCACGGGCGTCTTGAGGAACGCGCGCGCGAACGCCTTCTCCACCTGGGCGGGCTTGATGTTGGTCAGCATCTTGTCCAGAGGCAATTCGAGGGTGCCATCGGACAGGGCGGTGATCTCGAAGTCGCCCAGCATCATGCGGTAGTAGCCCGGCGCCTGGGTCTTGACCTGGGGCGCGGCGGCCTGCGCGGTGGTGGGCACGAGCGCGGCGCCACTCGCGGCGGTGAGGACCGCGGCGACCGCGGCACGCCAGGGGAAGGTACGCAGCTTCATCGGGAGTCTCCAGGTTGGGGGTGGAGCCGCCCGCGTTATGCTTCAACTTCCGCCTCGTCCCAAGTTCAGTTCACGCGGCGCGCGAGGCCCTCCGGCGACGTCGAGAATTGCTCGAGCAGGCGGCCTTCCAGGCCCTCGTCTTGAGGGCCACCCCGGGGGCGGGTGGTACCTGGGGAGCGGTCATGCTGTCGAGCGAAGCGGCCAGCACGTCTCCAGCGTGTAGGGACTGCTCCCAGCGGGGGCAACGAAGGAGGTTCACCGTGGGGTTTCTAGATCGCCTCTTCGGTGGGGGTTCTTCCACCCCGAGGCCGAACCGGGGAGGGACGGCGGTTCCCTCCGCCGATGATCAGGCGCTGGCCCGTTACCGGTATCTGTTGCGGACGGCGCCGCCGGAAGCCCTCGAGCAGGCCCATGCCGAGGCCTTCGCGCAGCTCACACCCGAGCAACGCGCGCGGGTCCTCCAGGATCTGGGCCAGGAGTTGCCTCCGGCGGAAAGGACGGCCGCTGCCTCGAACGACCCGGATCCTCGAGCGCTGGCGCGAATGGCGACGCGGGCGGAGGTGCGCCGGCCCGGGACGCTGGAGCGCTCCTTCGGTGGGAGCAGCCTCGGCGGCATGTTTGCCGGAAGCCTGTTGGGCAGCATCGCGGGGACGGTCATCGGCTCGGCGATCGCCCACCAGTTCCTGCAGGGCTTCGACGGAGGCGGCTGGGGAGAGGAGGGCGGGCAGGAGTCGGCCCAGGGGGAGGACGTGGCGGCCGACGATGCTGGCTTCGGGGATGACCTCGGCGGGGATCTGGGCGACTTCGACTTGTGACACCGCTGGGAGGATGAGCGGAAGGAGACGAGCGATGGCTTGGACCGCGTAGTCCGCTTCGCCCAGGTGGAGTCGCTGCTGGTCGAGATGCAATCGCGAGGGTTGCTTCACTGGGAGCGGGCGCTGGTAGACAGCGCGCATCTGCGCGCTCCAGGTGGCGGTCGCAAGACGGGCCCCAGCCCCGTCGACCGACGTAAACGGTGTTGCAAGCACCACCTGCTGACGGACGCTGAAGGCACCCCACTTGCGCTGGAGCTGACGGCGGCCAACAGCCACGACATCACCCAGCTGCTCAAACTGGTGGAAGCCATCCCGCCGGTGCGGGGCAAGCCCAATGTGACCGGAAACGTGGTGCTGGACAAGAGGACGTCAGGCGTGGTGTAGCCAGGGCATGGTGGAGGTGGATGCCCGAGACGCGCGTATCGCGCAGCTGGAGGAGAATGGCCTGTTCTCCTCCAGCTGCAGGATGGCGCTGATGATGACGGGCGCGCTGTGCGTCCGGTCCGGGTCGGGTACCGCGCCCATGGCGACGCTGTCCGCGATCCAGTGGGCGCCCTCGATGGCATAACAGATTTCCCCCAGTTCAGCGGAGAGGCTGACGTGTTCCATCTGAATTCCTCCTCGGTGGGATTGGATGAAGACGCACTGGCCGACCAGCCAGAACATCAGCGGAAATGCCCACCAGGGCCCTTATGCCAAAGAGCACGCAGGTTTTAACGGGCCGTACTCACGGATTACCGGTCTGCATGGAGCTGATGGAGATTCCTCGGCGGGGGCGGCCCTGCTGTGCTCCAAGCGCGAAGCGCCGACGAGGCTATGGTGTGGCCTCTGGAATCCATCCCGTTGGCGCCTTGTAGTGGAACTGGACGCGATGGAGGACCGAGGCCCAGGGCTCAGTTACGGTCAAGTTGTGGGTCTTGGACCGGGCGCCGGGTAGGTGGAGGAGATCTCCAACGCACTTGGCCAGGAACTGGCGCGGGAGCACTCTGCCGGTGAACATCCTGTGCGCCTCGGCCGCAAGGCAGGCGACCTATCCGGACAGGACGCGGGGCGGCAGCGGTTGCAGCAGGAGGGCAGGCCACTGAGGGCTGGTCTGTACGGTCGCTCTAGTCGATGATGGAGCAGGTGGGTGTCAGCCGAGGTCGTTACTATGGTCGGACGACACCCAGAGGGAATGCACGTGGCGGAAGGACGACTGCTCAGACAGCTCATCAAGGCAGGTGCCCAGGGCGATGGAGACTCCTTCCGTCGTGCCGCCGAAGAGGTCATCCGCGATGAGCGGGCCAAGAAGCATCACCTCCTCGCCAATGACCTTGAGCGTGTGCTCTATGGGGAGACCTCTCCGCAGAAGGTTCCGAGCCAGATTCGACCCATCCGTGACGTCCCTCGGGATGCGGAGCGCGGCCTCGACCTGGTCAGCATCCGCGAGCCGGTGCGGACTCTTCAGGATATCGTTCTTGCGGACGAGAACCGCTCCATTCTCGACGAGGTTCTTATCGAGCATGGACGCAGAGAGGTGCTAGCAAGCTACGGCCTAAGGCCAGCAAGCCGACTTCTCTTCTGTGGTCCCCCAGGTTGTGGAAAGACGACGGCGGCGGAAGTCATCGCTGCGGAATTGAGCCTTGAGATCGCCGTCATCCGCTTCGATGCTGTCGTCTCTTCCTTCTTGGGGGAAACGGCCGCCAACCTGCGTAAGGTCTTCGAGTTCCTAGAGCGAGAACACGTCGTCGCCCTTTTTGATGAGTTCGATGCTATCGGGAAGGAGCGTGAGGATTCCTCCGAGCATGGGGAACTGAAGAGAGTCGTCAACGCCTTCCTCCAGATGCTCGACAGCTTCCGGGGACGGAGCCTCATCATCGCGGCCACGAACCACGAGCAGATGCTCGACTTGGCCATCTGGCGGCGCTTTGACGATGTCCTCCATTTCGACAAGCCGACGCTTGAGCAGGTCAAGGAACTGCTGGTCACGAAGCTGAGAAGCGTTCGGCACGAGCTCCCCATCTCGAACCGTGACTTTCTCCACGGGTTCAAGGGGATGTCGCACGCCGACGTGGAACGGGTCGTCATCCGCGCCATCAAGCTGATGGTCCTCAAAGAGCGGGAGTTCCTCACCCCCGACCTCTTGGAGGAGGCACGCGGGCGTGAAGAGAAACGTCTGAGGCTCGTCACGAAGCGCCAGAGCTACGGACAATTGAGGGGGAAGAGTGGCCGAACAGCTCGATCACCTGCCGTTTGAACGGCAGGAACCTGTCACCGAACGGAGAACTCGACCTGGATTCGGGGGGGTCAAAGCCCCGGACAACAAGGTCGCTTACGCTCAACAGCTTCTTGAGCAGCTTGAGACGAGCAGTGAGCGCGCTGAAGAAGAGGTGCCGGGCTTCGATGAAAGGCTCCTTCTCCGCCTTGAAGTCGAGGGCTTGGATTCTGGCGAACTCGAGGCCATTGAAGGTCTGCAAGTCGTTTCCCAGGAAGACCGGTCAGTGGTCGTTCTCTTCGCCGATGAGAAGGGACGCGCAGAGTTCGAGAGCAGGCTTTCGATTCTCGCCAAGGAGGGAACGCCGAAACGTCAGGACATCCTCTTCGCCATCAGGTCCTTCGGGGTCTGGCGGCCTGAAGAGCGAATGGGGCGGGCACTTTTTCTGGAGGGCGTTCCCAAGACCCCCAGTTTCGTGGTGGACGTCGAGCTCTGGCCACTGGACCGCCATGACCAGCGCACGGCCATGCTCAAGTCTTTCGAGGATTGGTGCAAGACGAAGGGCGCTACGGTCCTCGACCGGGTCAATCAACCCACCACCACGCTGGTCAGGGTGCGCCTGTCGGCCACCATCTTGGATGAGGTCCTGAAGTATCGGGACGTTCGCATGGTGGAGCTTCCTCCCCGGATGAGCATCCCTCTTCATCTTCACCGGATAGCATTGAGCGATCTCCCGACTGTTCCTCAACCGCCGGATGGCGCCCCGGGGATTGTCGTTCTCGACAGTGGTCTCACGACGGCGCACCCTCTCCTCGGGCCCGCAGTCGGCGAAGCCCAGTCCTTCATCGCCGGTAAGACCCATGAGGACGAGCACGGGCACGGAACGCTGGTTGCCGGGCTCGCGCTCTATGGCGATGTGCTCTCGTGCGCCTCCAAGAAGCAATTCGTTCCCCAACTGCGCCTTTTCAGTGGGCGCATCACCGACGAGAACAACGAGGGCCAGGACAGGTTCATTGAGAATCAGGTCGAAGAAGCCGTCAGGTACTTTGTGAAGGAGCACAGGTGTCGCATCTTCAACGTCTCGGTTGGAGACGCACGGCGCCCCTACGTAGGGGGCCATGTCGGGCCCTGGGCATCCATCCTGGATACGCTCGCCCGTGAGCTCGACGTGCTGTTCATCGTCTCCGTCGGCAACTTCCTTGGAACAGATGGCGGACCGGCCGATTGGCTAACTGAGTACCCCGGTTACCTCCTCACAGACGACGCTCGACTGATTGACCCAGCGCCGGCACTCAACGTCCTCACCATCGGAAGCCTCGCTAGACACGACCTCTCACAGGCCGCAGCCCGCAATCCGAACGTTGTAGACCACCTTCCTATTGCCCGAGCGGGCCAGCCTTCCCCTTTCTCAAGGAGTGGTCCCACCATCCGCCAAGCCATCAAGCCAGAACTCGTGGAGTACGGAGGAAACTGGTTCGTCGACGTCCGGGCGAAAGGGCGGCCCCGTGGAGAGTTTGAGCTTGGCGAGACGAGCACGAACAGGGCGTTCGTGGGCGGCAACCTGCTCGCATCCGACAGTGGGACGAGCTTTGCTGCTCCCAAAGTGGCTCATCTCGCAGGCCAACTCCTCAGGAGTTACCCCCATGCCTCTGCCAATCTCCTTCGCGCCTTGATCGTCGTGCACGCGGAAGTGCCGGAGGCCAGCCGCAAGCTTTTCGAGGCGAAGTTCAAGGGTAAGAAGGGTAAAAAGGGTAAGAAAGATGAGGTGGAGAATCTGCGGCGGGTCACCGGGTACGGAAGACCGGACCTGGAGCGGACCCTCACCTCAACCGAGCAGCGGGTGGCCCTGGTCGCCGAGGCCAGCATCGGGGAGAACAAGCACCACTTCTACGAAGTGCCTATCCCCGAAGACTTCATCGGCCCGCGCAAGCGCCGCCTCCGGCAGGTTCGGGTGGGTCTCGCCCACATGCCGCTCGTCCGCAAATCCCGACTTGAGTACAGGGGAAGCGAGTTCAGCTTCCAAGTGGTTCATGCCCCGTCACTTGATGATGTCGCGCGCATGTTCCGGAAGACCCCCAAGGACGAGCGCGAAGACATCGAAGGTGAGATCATCACCTTTCTTCCTTCAAAGCTCGCCCGCAACCGGGGAACTGTGCAGGCAGCCACATGGACTCTGAAGGAGACCCCGAGGTGGCTACCTCAGGAGAAGCTCTTCGTTGTCGTGACGCGCCAGGTTCGGAACTGGGCGCTTGGGGAAGTGGAGGAAGAACCCTATGCTCTGGTGGTCGTCTTGGAGGACGCTACGCACCAAGAAGCCCGGCTCTATAGCCAGTTGAGGGCCAAGCTGAGAGTGCGCCCACGCCAGCGCCTGCGCACCTAGCTAGACTACCGGTCGCTTCGAGCGCCCTCCGAGGAGGATTTCCCCTCGGAGAGCCGCAGTGCCCCTGGGGAAGTGACCGGGTCGTACTAAGGGCGGCCTCTGGAAAGTAATGTCACCTCAAATGGAGCCCTGGAGCGTGACCAGGACGTAACGGAACTCGCCATAACCCGTACCCTGTACGGTAGCGTACTGCCTCCAGTTCATCGTATACCGCCCAGTCAACGTTAAAGACTCTGCGCGAGGCCCCCGGGTCCCGTTGGGGATGCCGGGCTTCCAGGCAAGCTGTCCCGAGACGGTCTCGCCTTCTCGAAAGGTATGCGGAAACGCATCCGTCTTAGCGGAGCGAGCAGCGCTGTTCCAGTACACGTTGTTGTTCGTCAGAAACAGGGCATACCCGACCAAACGTGCCGGGCCCGTTAGCAGTGACTCCAGGCGCCGAATATCTTCCAGGTAGTCAAACCGCTTTTGAGAGGTAGCCCCTTGGTTAACGAGAGCAAAGGACTCGCCGTTTATGAGAGCGTTTAGGTCATGCGTAATGTACTTCACCTCAATGGCACTAACACAACCTGCGGTGTCTTCCACCCAGATGTCGAGGGCATCATTCTGTCTGCCGATCCCGAAGGCGGGATACTCAAGCCGGATCTTCCGGTCTTGATGCTGCATCTGGATTTGCCAAGCCA
Organism: Archangium violaceum; assembly: GCF_016887565.1. Lineage (NCBI taxonomy): Bacteria > Pseudomonadati > Myxococcota > Myxococcia > Myxococcales > Archangiaceae > Archangium > Archangium violaceum. The sequence continues at coordinate 9,717,169 of NZ_CP069396.1, read as the reverse complement.
GCGCATGTTGAAAATCCGCTTCAGAGTGAAATACGCTTCGCCTAGCCGACAGGTCCTTCATCAACTGGTGCAGGTCCAAGGGCATCGTGCCCACCTCCAATTTCCCGTCACACAATTCGAATCCTGGGATTCTTCACGAGTTGTCGTCGCCGCCTCCCCGGCCTGACGAAATCTGCCATCTGTTCATCGGGAGGGGGCAGGCTCAATGGTGGAATTCAACATAGAGTGGGAACCTTCGTTGGGACGGCATGCGTCGCGTAGAAGCGCCGCGTAGTCGCTGGGCTCTTGTGGTTGAGGAAGGCCGCCACCGAGGCTGGGTCCGCTCCCTTCTCGATGGCCCAGGTGGCGACGGAATGCCGGAACCGTCCCGGCGTGAAGAGCGGGATGCCCGCCACCTTGCAGGCGCCCTTGATGGCCAGGGCGTACTTCTCGAAGCTGAACGAGCCCCGCTCCACCAGCCGCTTCCCGGCTTCCAGCACCTCGGCGGACACGGCGGTGCGCAAGGGCTCGCCGCTCTTGGTCTGCGGACACACCAGCACGCCCGCGATCCCCTCGGCCTCGCCTCGGTACGGCTCCACGCTCCCCATCTTGGCGAAGCGCACCAGTTCGGAGACGTGCCAGCCGGTGCCCGCCTGCACGTCCATCCCATCGCGCCAGTGAGGCGCAAGGTGCTCTCGGGCCAGGAGGTAGTGCTCCCGGGGAATCACCTTGTCCCGCTTCCACTGTTCGGGCCGGGCCTGGGGCACGGTGAGCCGCCCGAAGGTCGGATCCTCGGCCACCGAGAGGACGTGCTTCACCTTGCGCAACCACGAGTAGACGCGCTTGAGGACCGCGATCCGATGACCCCGGGCCTTCACTCGCTCCAGGGCGGGGAGGATGTCATCGAGGAGCGTGACCTTCCGCAGGTCCCGGCTCTTGAGTTGGTCGACCCACCACGCGAGGTAGCCCTGCTGCTTCTTCACCCAGGTGGGGCTGTTCTTGTCCACGTCGCGCGAGTAGGCGAGGAATTCAGCCGCGAGCGGCGCGTCCAGGTAGATGGGCTCCTCGTGGGACGAGCCCGCCGGGTTGTAGTGCTCCGGGTCGGTCTCGAACCGCTTGAGCTGTTCCATGGCCGCTCGGAGCGTGGTCGCCCGCGTGCTGACCTTGTAGTTCCGCCCGTTGATCATCCGGCGGATGACGTAGACCTTGCGACCCCTGGAGTCGTGGCGGATGAACCCACCCTCCTACGTCTCCGCGTAGTCCTGGCTCTTGCCCGTGCTTTCACCCATGCGCCCGCGCCCTCCATTGGGGAGAACGTCCGGGGGGTTGCCCGTATTTTGCCCACGGGCAGGGGAGGGCAAATGAAAAGGGCCTTGAACTTTCGTTCAAGGCCCTGAAATTACTGGTGAATCTTGCTCCCCGACGAGGACTCGAACCTCGGACCTAGTGATTAACAGTCACCCGCTCTACCGGCTGAGCTATCGGGGAATATGTCCGCTGCGCGTCGGCTGTTGGTGCCCGCCGCGACAACGAGGTGCTTTCTAAAGAACGGAGCCTGTCCTGTCAACATCCCGTTTTGACCCGCTCTCACGACTTCGCTCGGTTCCCTGGTCGGCGCTCGACGAACTGGCTCCCATCGTCACCCAGGCCCTCTCCCAGGTTCTCTCGGGCGGCGCCGCGGAGCGCGTGCTCGATCGCACCCTCCGCGCCCACCGGCTCCTCTCCCGCGAGCAGCGTCAGGCCCTCGCCGAGGTCGTCTTCAACGTCGGCCTGTGGCGGCGTCGTCTCGGGTTCCTCCTGGCCAACCCCGAGGCACCCCCTCCCGCGCTCCTCTTCGCCTTCCTGCACCGGCTCGCCGGTGTCCCCGCCGGCGAGGCCGCCCGGCTCGCCGGACTCGCGGCGCCCCTGGACCTCGTCTCCGAGGAGCCTCCGTCCCTCGCCCTCCGGTACTCCCTGCCGGACTGGCTCGCCGAGCACTTCACCCGGGAGCTCGGCCCCTCCGCTGGCGACTTCTGCGCCCACCTCAATGTCCCCGGCCCCATCACGCTCCGGGTGAATCGGCTCCGCACCACTCGTGAAGCCCTGGAGCACCGGCTGCGCTCCGAGAGCGTCGAGACCCGCCCTGGCTCGCTCAGCCCCCTCGCGCTCCACGTCGTGGGCCCCAGGCCCAACCTCTACGGGCTCACCTCCCTGCGCGAGGGCCTCTTCGAAGTGCAGGACGAGGGCAGTCAGCTCCTCGGGCTCCTCGTCGAGGCCCGGCCCGGGGAGACCGTGCTCGACCTGTGCGCCGGGGCCGGGGGCAAGACGCTCCAGCTCGGCGCCGCCATGGAGAACCGGGGTCGGCTCCTCGCGTATGACCCGGATGCCGAGCGGCTCGATCGGCTCCTGCTGCGCTCCGCCCGGGCGGGCCTCTCCATCGTCCAGGTGCTCCGGGCTCCTCCCGAGGGGGTGCTCGCCGATCGGGTGCTCGTGGATGCCCCGTGCTCGGAGCTGGGCTCCCTTCGGCGCGGGCCGGATCTGCGCTTCCGTCTCGAGCCCTCGTCCCTGTCCGTGTTGCCTTGGGAGCAACAGGACATCCTCCGGCGTGCTCGCCGGCTCGTACGCCCCGGCGGGCGGCTGGTCTACGCCACCTGCACCGTCAATCGCGCCGAGAACGAGGCGGTGGTGCTCGGGTTCCTTCGCGAGGCCCCCGAGTTCCGGCTCGTGCCCCCCGGCGCCGGGTGGTTGGACCCCTCGTGTGTCCGGGATGGATTTTTGTTCTGTGCGCCGCATCTGCACGGGACCGATGGGTTCTTCGCCGCCGTGTTGGAACGCGGGGACGGGTAGGGGGTTGGAACCCAAGGGGGCAGGCACCCTCACCCTGGCCCTCTCCCGGGGGGAGAGGGGAGGTTGTCACTCGGACACGTCCTGCTCGAAGCACGCGGACACCCTCGCTCCGAGTGCTATGAAGGCGCCCGTGCGTTGGCTCAAGCCCCTCCCGCTGCGTCCTCGCGACACCGTCCACGTCGTCGCCCCCGCTGGACCCTTCGATCTCCCCAGCTTCGAGGTCGGTCTCGGCGTCATCGGACAGCGCTACTCGCCTGTCCATCGGCCCGATCTCTTCGAGGCCTGGCGTTATCTCGCCGGCTCCGATTCCCGCCGGGCCGAGGAGCTGGCCCGCGCCCTCACAGACCGTGACGCCCGCGCCGTCTTCTGCGCCCGGGGTGGCTATGGCGCCATGCGCCTCCTGCCGTCGCTCCCGCTCGCGGACACCGCGCCCACCGCGCTCGTCGGCTTCTCGGACATCACCGCCCTCCACCTGCCGCTCCAGGGGCTCGGCCGCGTCACCATCCACGGGCCCGTCATCACCCACCTGGGCAAGCAGCCTCCCGAGGTCCTGGAGTATCTCTTCCGTCTCCTCGAATCCCCCGAGCCCCCTCCGCCCCTCGAGGGCAAGGCCTCCTACGTGCCCGGCGTCGTCGAGGGCCCGCTTCTCGGCGGCAACCTCTCCGTGTTCTCCCGGTTGCTGGGCACGCCCTACATGCCCCCGCTCGATGGGGCCGTCCTCTTCCTCGAGGACGTGGGCGAGCGCCCCTACCGGCTCGACCGCATGTGGACGCACCTGCGGCTCGCGGGCGTCTTCTCGCGGGTGCGTGGCATCGTGCTCGGTGACTTCACCGACTGCGATGAGAAGGCCGCCCCCTACGGCAGCGCCGACGTGCTCCGCTCGCTCGCCGAGGAGACGGGCCTGCCCTGTGCCGCTGGCTTCCCGGTCGGCCACGTCATCCCCAACTACCCCATCGCGCTGGGCACCCAGGTGCGGTTGGATGCCGGTGTGGCGCGCCTCACCTTCCTTGAAGGAGCGGTGCAGGCATGAGCAGTCACCCCATCGCCAATCTCCAGAGTGCCCTCGAGGAGGCCGTCACGCTCGGCATCTTCCCGGCCGCCCAGGCCGTGGTGATGCACCGGGGGGTCCAGGTCTTCGGCGGTGTGGCCGGCAACGTCACCGGGGACACCCGCTTCGACCTGGCCTCCGTCACCAAGGTGCTCTGCACCACCTCGCTCTTCCTGCGCTTCTGGACCGAGGGGAAGGTGGGGCCGGAGACTCCGGTGGCCCGCTTCTTCCCGGGCTCGCCCGTGGGGGACTCGGGCGCCACGGTGGCGGATCTGCTCTACCACCGCTCCGGCCTGCCGCCCTTCGTGCCCTTCTTCGCCGAGGCGCTCTCCTCCGCCCCCGAGCTCCTCGAGCCCTCGTGTCCCTCGGCCACCCGCGCCCGCGTCCGCGAGCAGGTCATCCAGGCCGCCGCGCGCACCCCGCTCGCGATTCCTCCGCGCACCGGTACCGCCTACAGCGACGTGGGCTTCATCCTCCTGGGGGAGATCCTCGCCCGGGTGGGGGGCGCGTCCCTGGATGTCCTCTTCTCGCGCCATGTCGCCGAGCCCCTGGGTCTCTCCGCGCGCTTCCACCGGCTCACCGACTTCCCCACCGATGGCCGCGTCGCGCCCACCGGAGCCACCCGGCCGCGCGAGCCCGCTCCCGGTCAGGAGGGCCTATGGGGCGAGATGCCCTCGCGCCCCGCCGTGCCCGGCGAGGTGGATGACGACAACGCCTGGGTGATGGATGGCGTGAGTGGCCATGCCGGCCTCTTCGGCACCGCGGTGGACGTGGCCCGCTTCGGCCAGGCCGTCCTCTCCGGCTGCGCGGGAGACCCGAGCCTCGCTCCGGGGCCGCTCTGGCACCGCGCGCTGGCGTCGGATTCCATCGTGCAGGGCAGCACCCGCTCCATGGGCTTCGACTCGCCCTCCCAGGGCCTGTCCAGCGCGGGCCACTTCATCGGCGACACTCCGCCGGGCGCGGTGGGCCACCTCGGCTTCACCGGCACGAGCCTCTGGGTGGATCTGCGCCGCACCCTCGTGGTGGCGCTCGTCACCAACCGCGTGGCGCACGGCCGCAAGGAGCTGCGCATCCGCGAATTCCGTCCCGTCTTCCACGACCTCGTCGTGGAAGCACTCGGCCTCAACGACCTGACCCCGAAAGCACATGGCTGACGACAACGGCAACGTCCTCGAAACCATCTCCCCCGGCGCCGTGCGCCGCATCCACCTCGTCGGCGTGGCCGGCACCGGCATGGGCTCGTTCGCCGGCATGCTCAAGTCCGCCGGGTACGAAGTCACCGGCAGCGACGAGAACGTCTACCCGCCCATGAGCGACATGCTCCGCAACTGGGGCATCCAGGCGCTCACCCCGTACAGCCCGGAGAACCTCGACGTCGCGAAGCCGGACCTCGTCATCATCGGCAACGTCATCCGCCGGGTGAACCCCGAGGCCACCGCCGTCCGCGAGCGCCGCATTCCCCAGATGAGCTTCCCGGCCGCGCTCGGCTCGCTCTTCCTGGACCGCTCGCACTCCGTCGTGGTGGCGGGCACGCACGGCAAGACGACCACGTCCTCGCTCATGGCGCACGTCCTGGTGGAGGCCGGGAGGGATCCGAGCTTCCTGGTGGGCGGTGTCACGCAGAACTACTCGGGCAACTACCGGGTGGGGAAGGGGCAGCACTTCGTCGTCGAGGGTGACGAGTACGACACCGCGTACTGGGACAAGGGCTCCAAGTTCCTCCACTACCGTCCGAAGACGGCCATCCTCACCAGCGTGGAGTTCGACCACGCGGACATCTTCAAGGACCTGCCGCACTACGAGGCCACCTTCGACAAGTTCATCCGGTTGATTCCGAAGGACGGCCGGCTGGTGGTGTGCACCGCGTACCCCAACGCCATGGAGCTGGCGAAGGCGTGCCAGGGCCAGGTGGTGACGTACGTGGCCAAGGAGGGCGCGGCGGCGGACTACACCCCGCGCGGCATCCGCTTCGGCCCCGAGGGTGCCCGCTTCGAGGTCGTCGAGCGCGGCACCGCGCTGGGCACCGCGCTGCTGCCGCTCTCCGGCATGCACAACGTGGAGAACACGCTCGCGGTCGTCGCCGCGGCGCGCGGGCTGGGCCTCACCTTCGGGGAGATCGCCAAGGGACTGGCCACCTTCCGCGGGGTGAAGCGCCGCCAGGAGGTGCGCGGGGAGCCGGGCGGCATCCTCGTGGTGGACGACTTCGCGCACCACCCCACGGCGGTGCGCGAGACGATCGCCGCCATCCGCCACCGCTACCCGGAGCGCCGGCTGTGGGCCATCTTCGAGCCGCGCTCCAACACGAGCCGCCGCAACATCCACCAGGAGGACTACGCGCACTCCTTCACCGGCGCGACGCGGGCCAGCCTCAAGGTGCCCGAGCGTCATGACAAGGTGCCCACCGGCGAGGAGTTGGACGTGCCCCGCGTCTGCGAGGAGCTGAAGGCCCAGGGCATCGCCGCCGACCATGCCCCGGACGTGCCCTCGCTCGTGGAGCGCGTGGCGCGCGAGGCGAAGTACGGGGACGTGCTGCTCGTCATGAGCAACGGCGCCTTCGGGGGCTTCATCGACAAGCTGCTCGTCGCGCTGCGCTCGCGCGGGGGGGAGCGGTAGCCATGCGTCCCCTGCACCTCACCCTGGCCGCGCTCGCCCTGTCCGGCTGCGCGTCGAAGATGCCGCCGCTCACCGGGCCCGCGGCTCCCGCCACCGCCTCCAGTGCCCTGGTGGCGTCCGAGTCCTCCGCGCCCGCGCCGCTCCAGTTCTCCGTGAAGCGCTACCCGGGCGGCGAGCCCCACGCCATCGCCAGTGACCGGGGCAGCGTGGTGCTGCTCGACGTGTGGGCCACCTGGTGCGAGCCCTGCCGCGACGCGCTCCCGATGTACGAGGATCTCGCGAAGCACTACGCCTCGCGCGGCCTGAAGGTGTATGCGCTCAACGTGGATGAGGATGCCCGCGCCATCCCCACCTTCTTGAAGGAGACGAAGGTGTCGCTGCCCGTGCTCCTCGACGCCAACGCCGAGGTGTCGGAGAAGGTGCTGCGGGTCCGCCTCATGCCCACCACGGTGCTCATCGACCGCAAGGGTATGGTGCGTTACGTCCACGAGGGCTTCGCCGAGGAGTTCCTCGCCAAGTACCAGTCGGAGATCGAGCACCTGCTCGCCGAGCCCGCGAACTGAGAAGGAGGAGCCGCCATGTCCGACGAGTCGCCCGCCACCCTGCGCCGTATCGCCGAGGAGGGAGCCCGGCTCGCCGGACGGGTGCTCGCCGAGCGTTTCCAGGGCGAGCGCATCATCGAATACAAGGGAGGCATCGACCTGGTCACCGACGCGGACCGGGCGGCCGAGGAGACGGTGCTCGGCTTCATCCGCCAGCACTACCCGGGCCATGCGGTGTTGGCCGAGGAGAGCGGGGCCTCGCAGGGCTCGGGCCTGCGGTGGATCGTCGATCCGCTGGATGGCACGACGAACTACGCGCACCGGGTGCCGCACTTCTGCGTGAGCGTGGGAGTGGAGGGGCCAGGCGGAGTGCTCGCCGGGGCCATCTACAACCCCATGTTGAACGAGCTCTTCTCCGCCGCGCGAGGGGAGGGGGCCACGCTCAACGGCCAACCGCTGCGAGCCTCGAGCACCACGGAGCTGGGGCACTCCCTGCTGTGCACGGGCTTCCCCTACGACGTGCACCAGCGGCCCGAGGGACCGGTGGGCCTGTTGCGGCGCTTCATCGTCCGGGCGCAGGGCATGCGCCGCACGGGCAGCGCCGCGTTGGACCTGGCCTACGTGGCCGCGGGCCGCTTCGACGGCTTCTTCGAGTTCGGCCTCAAGCCCTGGGACGTGGCGGCGGGCTCGCTGCTGGTGCAGGAGGCGGGCGGGACGATGGTGCGCATCGACGGCGCTCCCTTCCGGGTGGGGATTGGGGATGTGCTCGCCTGCGCGCCGGGACTGGCCCAGCAGCTCCTCACCGAGAGCCAGGGCTTCCTCGCCGACATCGGCTGGGTGCCCAAGGCCCCGGTCTCCTGAGCGCCTAGAAGAAGCTCTCCGGCACGAAGACGATGTCCCCCGGGCGCAGGGAGAAGTTCTTCTCCAGCCCGTCGCGGATGTCCTTCACCGGGACGCGGATCTTCTGCTGCTGGCCCTCGGCCTGACGCGCCACGTGGGTGCCGTTGGGCGAGGCCAGCTTGGTGAGACCGCCGGCCATGGTGATGGCCTCGATGATGGTCATCCCCTCCACATAGGTGAACGTGCCCGGCTTCTGCACCTCGCCGAAGATGAAGACCTTCTTGGAGTTGTACTCGCGGATGGCGACGGACACGTCGGGGTGGCGCAGGTAGCGGGCCAGACACTGGCGCAGCGCGTCCGCGGCGGTGCCGGAGGTGAGGCCCGCCAGGTGGATCTTCCCGCACAGCGGGTAGTCGATGGTGCCCTCGGGGGACACGGCCCATACCCCCGAGTGCTCCGGCTCCTGGTAGACGCGCACGTCCACCAGGTCTCCGGCGCCCAGGGTGCGGCGGGTCTCGGAGCCGTCGGAGTCAGAGGTCGCGGCGGTGGCCGCCGAGGCGTCGAGCGTCGTCGGGGCGGGCGCGGTGGTACGGCACGCGGTCAGCGCGACGAGCAGCAGCACGAGTAGGGAAGGGGTGCGCATCACGGAGGCCGCCTCAGTACGTCACGGTCACCCGAAGATACCCTTCGTGGCGGGAGTAGTTGATGCCCGTTCCGGACGCCGAGGACTCCCGGATGGCCAACAGGTAGCCGACCCCACCGATGAGCCATCGCTCGAACTGGTAATGGGGGCCCACGTCCAGCCGGAAGAGGGTGTCCTTCCGGGGGGATGCGTTCCCGAAGCTCAGGAAGTCGAGGGAGGTGGTGCCCCGCACCGTGAGTCGGCCGCCGAGCAGGGCCTGTCCCTCCAGGTACCCCCGGTCATCGCGAAACAGGCCGAAGGTGGCCACCGGCTCCAGGGCGCGCGCGTAGCCGACCTTGATGCTGGCCGTCTGGCTCATGAGGTAGGTGCCCTCGAGCTGCGCGAGCAGGGTGCTGCCCTGGGCGGTGCCGAAGTCCTTGCCCCAGCCCGCCTTGGCCGTCACGGAGATCTTCGGAGTCACCAGGCCCGCCACACCCGCCGTCGCGTGCAGCAGCAGGGCCGGATCGGTTCTCTCCTGGAAGTAGCTGCGGTAGTTGAACTGGGCGTCCACCACCACCGCCGTCTTCGGCAGGAAGCGCCAGCGGCCCTGCAGGCTCGCCCGCAGGTTGCTGTAGTCGAAGCCGTTCACCTGTGTGGGGTCGCACACGGGCGCGTTGTCGCAACCTATCGGAGCGAGGCCTCCGAGCGGCTTGAAGAGCTCCACGCCCCACGACACCTGGGGCGTCACTTCCAGGGCGCCGCCGCCGGGCCGCAGCGGCACGGCCAACCGGGCCTCGTTGAAGAGGGACAGCACGCCCGCGCCGATCGCCGCGCTGGTCGTGCGGTCCGAGCGCTCGAAGTGGTCTCCCACCTCCACGGACACCGGCGATTCACGGTTGAAGGTGAGCTTGAGATCCCCCAGCCCCTCGATGTGGGAGACGGCGGTGGAACCGGGCGTCAGCAGGCCGGTGTAGTGGACGTAGTCCACGTAGCCCTTCAGGTCCACGGACACCGTGGAGCCGGGCAGCTCCAGCACGAACCCGGGCCGGATGTGCAGCAGGGCCTCGCCGGAGAGCGTGTCCGTCACCACACCGGGGGTCGTGTTACCCGGTGGCGGGAAATAGCCGGCCGCGCTGTCCACCCTCATCTCGAGGTCGAACGTCGGGTGCAGTCGGCCCTCACCTACCTTGAGGCCGTTGCCGCCCATGCCGATCGGCGAGGACTGTCCGAACGCGAGTACGGGCCACAGCGCCACCATCGCCAGCAGGCATCCGACCCTGGACCGGGCCCTCTTGTTGGCTGGCTGCGTCATGAAAACGGTCGAAACCCCGAGCCCGCGGTCATAGCACGCACATCCCTACCACCTGAAATGACTTCCTCGTGCCCCAGAGGCCTCGGAGGCTCGCAGGTAGGGGCGGCAACCGGGCTGGAATCATTTGACGGGGCTGGCGGGGGGCGCACGGACGACGACGTCCTCGACGGGACGTGGCCGGGAGGGGTCTCCCCCGGGCAGATCCTTGGGCTCCTCCACCTCCACCGCCAGGTTCTCGTCCGTGCGGAAGGCGAGCTCCCCGATGCACTCCTCGGCCTCGCCGCGCAGCTGGGTCACCTTCTGTTGGGCGATCATCACCTTGGTGTACTCGTGCTGGCTGGAGGCGGCCTCCTGCCGGGCCACGGCCTCCTGGAGCGCCACATCGGCCTGCTCGGAGATGCGCAGCAGGCCCTTGATTTGAGTGAGCTTCTCGTTGACGCAGTTGAGCTTCACCACGTCCTTGGCGCGCCGGGCCTCCTCGAGCTTGCCCAGCACGTCCCGGAGCACGTCGCGCATGCCGGTGAGCGCCTGGGTGCTGCGCTTGAGCTTGTCCGGATCCGGTACGTCGCTGGCCTTCTCCAGGATGGGCGCGGGACGGGGAGCGGACTGTGCCACCGCCAGCCCGCTCATGAGCACCACCGCCAGCATTCCGATGTAGCGCATGTCCTTCACTCCTGGGGCGCGGCGCACGGGCTCGACGCTAGAGAGCCGGGCCGGGGGTGTCAACGCGGAGCCGCTCACGCCTGCCTGGCCGCGAGCCGGGCATTGGCCTCGCGCACCCGCGCCGACAGGATGCGCGCGATGTTGATGACGACGAAGGTGAAGCCGTCGCGGTGGGTCTGACGGAAGGTGGACAGATGCTGGGTGGTGAGCCGCAGCAGCACCGCCTCCGTGCGTGCCCGCACCGTGGCGGAGCGGTACTCCTTGTCGATGAGGCTCATCTCCCCGAAGAAGTCCGGAGCGGTGAGCACCGTGAGGGGCCGGGGCACTCCGCCGCCATCGCGCCGCACCACCTCCACCTCGCCGCGCACGATGACGTAGAGGCTGTCGCCCAGCTCACCTTCCTCGAAGATGAGCTCCCCATCGGTGTAGCGCCGCTGCTCGGCCAGCTCGGCCAGATGCGCCAGCTCCGTGCTGGAGAGCATCTCGAACAGCGGCGAGGATGAAATGACGGCCAGCTTTTCCATGTCTCCCGACCCCCCGGGATTCAGGTTGCCGCTCCGAGCCTATCCTCCGGGCGAGAAGAGGAACGGGTAGGCCACCGAGACTTCGTCATCTGGTTTGAAGGGGAACACCCAGCCGCGCACGACGGTGCGGATGCAACTGCCCACCGCGTCGCTGCCCAGGGTGTTTTCCTCGATTTCGATGTCCCCGGCGCGCCCGGAAGGCATGATGTTGAAGCGCACCGTCACCTTGCCCTTGAGGTTGGGGTTGCGCTTGAGCTCCTTCTCGTAGCAGTTCTGGATGGCCTTGAGGCGGGCCTTGATGTAGCGGCTGAGCGCGTCGCGGTCCACGTCGGCGCTGTCCACCTCGGGGGTGGCGCTGGTGACACGGCCGGAGATCTCGGCCTCCTTCTTGGTGCCCAGGTCCACCTTGCCGCCGCCGCTGGTGCCGAGGTCGCCGATGCCGGCCACGCTGCCGCTGCCACCGCCGCGCGGGCCGCCGGAGCCCACCGCGGCCTGATTGGCGATGCCCACGCCGCCCGCGCCGGCCAGCGCCGACGCGATGTCTCCGCCGCCGGTGCTGCCACCGAGTACGTCCGAGAACGCGCCACCGCCACCGCCCGAGGAGCCCAGGATCTTCAAGAGGCCCTTGCCGGCCACCTTCTTCGCCACCTCGGCGCGCCGGGCGGCGGCCTCCTCCGGGGTGGAGGGCTTGGACGCGGTCTCCGCGGGCTTCTCTTCGGTGGCCTTCTGCTTGTCGGGCTTCTTCTCGGGGGCCGCGGCCTGGGCGGTCTCGTTGGCCTGCTTCTTGGGCTCCTCCTGCTTGGGCGGAGGAATGAACACGCGGGCGAAGCGGTCATCCAGCTGATCCAGCTCGAGCTCGGGCTCGGGTGGAGGCTTGGACGCGATGATCACCGCCGCGCCGGAGAAGTGCAGCAGGAGCGAGGCGGCCAGGATGCCGAAGAACATCCGGTCCATGGTCCGCCAGCTGCCGCCCTGGAGGTCCGGAGGGAGCTTGAGCTTCTCGGAGTCGGGAGGGGGCGTGACGAACTGGAAGAAGAGGCGCAGGTCCTTGTCGAGCTGAACGACTCCGCGGGCACTCTCCTGGAGGGGCAGGACGTACTGGTCCGCGCGCTCCATGGCCATGCCCTGCTTGCGCAGCGCCTGGAAGTCCACGTCCGAGGAGCCGAGGTTCACCCGGCCCTGCATGTCGTCGGTGAAGACCAGGTTGTACTGGTTGGCCTTGTACTCGAAGACGGGGAAGCTGGCCGGCAGGTCCGGAAGGGGCAGGACGAGGGAGTTCTTCGGATCCTGGCCGACGGTGAAGTTGCCGGGCTTGCGCAGGAGGCGCTCCTCGAGGATGCGCCCATCCTGGACGAGACCGACACGGAGGATCCGGCTCTGCTGAGGGGAAGCCATGTTTCTTCTCTGGGACCCTTCCTACCCTAGAAAGGTTCCTTCTCCACGCTCTTGACGACCTTGGGCACGAAGCTCTCGGACTTGTTGAGCTCGTCGAAGTTCAGGTTGCCGCGAGGGAGAACGTAGAAGGCCTGGGGCTTCTGGATGCGGCCCTCGACGGTGATGGCGTCCAGACGGATGACCTTCTTCTTCTTGGTCTCCTTGTCCTTGGACTCGGAGCTGGAGGCGGCCGGGTCCTGCGCCAGCACGGGCGCGGAGGCGAGCAGCAGCAGCAGGGCGAGGGCTGGGCGCATGGGAGGGCTCACTTCTTGTCCTCGGCCACTCTACCCGAGCCCGGGGCCGGCCGGGCAGGGGGCGTGCGCTTCTTGGGGGCAGGTGTAGGAGATTGGGCGGAATCGGGTGCCGGAGCGTCGGCCTTGGACTGGGCCTCGGCCTTGGAGGGCTGGGTGTCTGTCGCCTGGGCCTCGGCGGCCTTCTTCTGTTCGTCCTCGGCCTTCTGGGCCTTGCGGAGCTGCTCCTTCTTCTCGCGTTCGCGGCGCTTCTCCTCCCGCTGGATACCCTTCTTGGCCTCCTTGACGTAGTCGTCCACGCGCTCGTCCTGGCCGCCCTTGGAGCGGTACTGGTCGAAGAAGGTGAGGGCGGTCTGGAGCCGGACGGTGGCGTCCATGTCCCGTGGCTCGGCGTCGAGGTGGAGGATGGCGAGGTTGAAGTAGGTGTCCGGCAGGTCCGGCGCGAGGCGGAGCACCTGTTGGTACTCGGCGAGTGCACGGGCGAAGTCCCCCTGGCCGCGCCAGGCGTTGCCGAGGTTGAGCCGGGCGGAGACGAAGTCGGGCGCGGCCTGGACGGCGGCCTCGAGCTCCTGGCTGGCGGCGGCGTAGTCCTCGGCCTCGTTGAGCAGGGCGCCGAGGTTGTTGCGCGCCTCGGCGAAGTCTGGCTTCAGCTCCGCGGCCTTCTTGAAGGACTCCAGGGCGGCGGGTTTCGCCTTGAGCCCGAGCAGCACCAGCCCCAGGGCGTTGTGCGTGGCGGGGTCGTCCGGGGCGATCTCCCGGGCGTTGTCGAGCACCATCCTGGCCAGCTCGTACTTGCGCTCGCGGTAGTACACCTGGGCGAGCAGTTGCATGGCGCGCACGTTGCGCTCGTCGGCCTTGAGGACACGCTTGGCCTCGGTGACGGCCGCGTCGAGCTTCTTCTGGCACAACAGCGCCTGCACGAGCGCGATGTGCGGGGCGATGGCGTCGGGCTTCGCCTGGAGCTGCTCACGGAGCCGCGCCTCGGCCTGGGCGGCGCGGCCGGTACGGCACTGGAGGCGGGTGAGGTTGTCCCAGGCGGCCTGTTGCTCCGGTTTCAGTGCCAGGGCCTGACGGTAGGCGCGCTCGGCCTCGTCGTTCTTGCCCAGACGCTCCTGGACGATGCCGAGGTTCGTCCAGGCGGTGGCGTCCTTCGGCTGCTGGTCCGCATTCGTCCTCATCGCGGACTCGGCGGTGGTCAGCTCGCCACGCTGGGCCACGGACAGCAGATCCGCGGGAGGTGGGGTTGCCTTCTGGGCTGTGTCCTTCTCGGGAGCCGGAGCGGTCTGCTTATTGGACTCACCGGCTGGGGGACTCGTGTCCGGAGTGGAGACGGCGGAAGCGGTGGCGGGGGACCTGGTGTCCGGACCCGCATCGGGCGTGGTGGCGCAAGCGGAGGCGAGCAACAGAAGGCATGGAGCGAGCAGTCGGCGCATGCTCATTTCGCACCTCCCTTGGTGGAGGCGCCTGGACCGTCCAACAAGCCCTCGGGATAGAGCGGCTCCGAGGCGATGGCGTTCTTCGCCTCCTTGAGCACCGGGTACTCGTTGGGCCGGAAGCGGTTGAGCGCCTCGAGCGTCTTCTTGGTCCACTCGTTGGCGAGGCGGTTCTTTCGCGCCTCCTGGAGGGTGGCCGTGTAGCTCTCGACGGCCCCGTCCTCGAGCGCCGCCGTCTGCTGCGAGAGCATGTCCTGGTAGGCCACCACCGCCTCCTCACCGAGCCGCTTCACGTCCGGAGGGATGGGGGTCTCGATGATGGTGTTGGCGAAGCGCTCCAGGGCGTAGCCGCGGCGGTACAGCGCGGCGAGCGTCCACTCCAGGCGCTTGTAGGGGAAGACGCGGGCGTAGGCCTCGTTGACGGACTTCACCCCGGCGCGTTTGTCCGTGAAGCTGCGCTCGAGCGCTTTGCCCTTGCCACCGATCTTGAGCTTGTCGAACTTGCGGAACTCGGCCTCGGCGAGCTGGAAGCGGCTGTAGGCGGCTGCGTCCGCGGCGAGCGGCTGGGCATCCGGTTGGAGCTTGCGGCGGTCGAACTCGGAGGCGGCGGACTCGTAGGCGCGCAGGGCCTCCTTTTCGTTCTTCAGCTTCATCCACGCGTTGCCCATGCGGCGCTTCGCGTCCACCACGAGCTCCACCTGCGCGGGCCGCGAGGCGAACTTGCGGACGAAGGCCTCCAGCGTGCGGATTTCGCCCTTCCAGTCCTCCTGCTTCTCCAGGACGACGGCGGCCTGGAACTGGTTGCGCGGGGCGTCCTCGGCGTTGGGGAAGAGGTCGGCGTAGCGCTGGAATGCGGCGGCGGCCTCGGTGTAGCGCTGCTGGCCCTCGAGCAGGCGCGCGGCGTTGAAGAGCGCGGCCTCGCGGTCCTTCGAGGCGGGGTAGTCCTTCACCAGCTTCTGGTAGCTGTTCACCGCCTTGTCGAAGTCGTACGAGCTCTCCGCGTTCACCGCCACGCGGAAGAGCGCTCCGGCGGCCAGGGACGAGGAGGGGTACTCGCGGAAGACGCGCTCGTACAGCTTGAGGGCCGAGTCGAAGCGGCGCGTCTTCTCATAGGCCACGGCGGCGTTGTTGAGGGCCTTGTCGGCGAACTCGTGTTGGGGGGCCTCGTTCACGAGCTGGAGGTACTTGGCGGCGGCCTCCTCGTACTTGCCCTCGGCGAGCAACTGGTCGGCGAGCTTGAAGCGGCCGGAGAGCTTGTGGCCGACCAGTTCCTTGTGGATGTGGCTGTTGGGGTCGATGACGCCCTTGTTGTCGGCGAGCTTGCCACTGACTTCCTCAAGGCCCCTCCAGTCCTTGTCGATGAGGAATGTCTCCACGACGAGGTTGGTGGAGAAGCGGGCCACCTCGTGCTGGGGGTATGACTGGATGATGGCCTCGAAGCGCCGGCGTGCCTCGGGGAAGTCGTCGTGGGCGTAGTACAGCTCCGCCGCCGTGTAGGCGACCTTGGGGGCGCGCTCGTCCTTCGGCAGCTTCGCCACGTACACGTCCGAAGCGGCCACCAGCTTCTCTTCCAGGTCGGAGAGCGGCGAGGGCTGCACCTTCTGGCCCTCGGGGCGATCCTTGGAGAGCAGAGGGGGGCGTGGAGGCTGCTTGCCGGCCTTGATGTCCGCATCGAGCTGCTTCTGCCAGGAGAACACCGCGCTCTGGGTCGAGTCGGCGAAGTACTTCTTGCCCAGGGTCGAGTCACGCACGGCCTCGTAGTGCTTCGCCGCCTCGCCGAACTGGAGCGAGAAGTAGAGGCAGTCGGCGTAGTAGTACTCCATCTCGTAGGCGTTCTTGCTGCGCGGGAAGCGCTGCAGGTACTTGCCGTAGGCGATGGCGGCCGTCTTGAAGCTCGCCGTGGCCTCGTCGAGCTTGCCCTCCTTCTTGAACACCCGTGCCTGCTCGTGGTGGTAGAAGGCGCTGGCGGTGAGGCTCTTCTCGGCGAGCTCGTCCGCGGCGGCCAGCACATCCGGCTCGTTCTGGTACTTCTGGTACCACTCGGAGCCGGGCGAGTAGAGCTCGGAGAGCTTCTGGGACTCGGCGGTGGCTTCCGTCAGCTTGCGGTCGCGCTGGTAGGCCTGGACGATCTTCTGCTGAAGCTGCGGCGCGTCCGGCGCGAGCGGGTCCTTCTGCAACACGAGCCGGTAGGCGGTGATGGCCGCGTCGTGGTTGGTCTGGTCGAAGTAGACGTCGCCCAGGCGGCGGTACACCTCGGCCTCATAGGGCCGGGGGCCGATCCTCGCGAAGAACGCCTGGGCCTTGTCGAGGCCGCCCCACGTCTCGTCGGCGAAGGAGATGGCGGTGTACTGGAGCGCCTCCTTGCGCAGGTCTCCACCGCCCGCCTCGTCGCCCTTGGCGGCGCGCTGGGCCTCGTAGAAGTCCATCAGCGTGACGAAGCGGGTGACCGCCTCGTCGAAGAGGTCCATGCGGTAGTACGTCCACCCCAGCTTGTAGAGGGCCTTGTCGTAGAGCGGGTGCGAGGTGTTCTTGATGGCCTGCTCGTAGGCCGCTGCCGCCTTGGCGAGCGCATCCGGCTCGTTGTAGGCGTCGAAGTAGTACTCGCCGATGCGTACCCAGGCCTCGGTGGTGAAGCGGCTGGTGGGGTAGCGGGCGATGAGCTGCTGGTAGGCGGCGCGGCTGTCCTCGAAGGCGTTCTGCTGCTCCAGGCAGTAGCCGAGCAGGTACCAGGCGCCGTCGTTGAGCCGGTAGTCCGGGAAGCGGGCGATGAGCTGCTTGTAGAGCTCGATGGACGGGTTGAAGTCCGGTTGGGGCTCGGGCGGAGGCTCGGCGCCCTCGGGGAGGTTGTTCAGCTGTTCCGTTTGCTGGCGCTGGGCCAGCATGTGCGTATCGCTGGAGCGCTCGAAGTACAGCTCCGCCAGGCGGAACATCACGTCCGGCGTGTAGCGCGGCTCGTTGGGGTAGCGCCGGAGGAACTCCTCGAAGCGCGCGATGGCCTCCAGCCGATCCTGGCGCTGCCGCGCCTCCACTTCGGAAATGGCCTTCTCGTACGACTTCGACAGTTGGTCGCGCTTCTGCTGGTACTTGCGCTCGATGAGCTGCTGCACCTCCTGCCGGAACTCGCGCGACTCCTCCTCGTAGCGCTGGACGGCCTCGCTCAGCTCCTCCAGCAGCTTCTCCTGCTCGGGCGTGCGGCCCAGGCCCTCGAAGCGCGAGCGTGCCCGCGGCTGCTCCGGCGCTGGAGCCGGGGCCGCCTCGGCGGCGGGCTCCGGACGTGCCGCGTCCTGGGCGGCGGCCCGCGCGGTGGCCAGCGTCAGCAGGGTGAGCAGCAGGGGGCGGCGCATCTATTTGGCGTCCTCGAGGACTCCCTCGAATTCCTTCTCCAGGGCGCGCAGCTCCTCGCCCTGCTGCGCGGACAGCTTCTGCATCTGCGTCGTCTTGTCCTGCTTGCGCGTGAAGGCCACGTCCACCAGTCCCACGTCCGCCTTCAGGACGAGCTCATAGAACTGTTGGCGCACCTTCTGGAAGCTCTCGTAGGCGATGCGGCCCACCAGGTTGCGCGCGTCGCCGGACACGCTGGCCACCTCCTGGTCGTAGCCCCGCAGCAATTGCTGCTCGGCCAGCACCTTGTCCCGGATGACCTTGCCACGCCGCTCCACCTGGGCGCGCAGCACCTGCCGGGCCTTCTCCACCCGGAGGCGCAGGGCCTCGGAGCGCTGGCGCACCTCGTGGGTTCGTTGCACCAGCGCCGCGTCGTCCCCGGACAGCCGTCCCTCGGCCGTCATCAACAACGCGTGCTCCCGCTCGAGCGTCTCGCGGTACTTCGCGCGGATGACGCCCTCGCCCGAGACGAAGGCATTGGCGGAGGTGCGCTCGTCGGCCAACAGCGAGCGCAGCTTCCGCACCTCGTCCTGGAGCACCGCCACCTTCTCCTCCTCCGCGCGGAGCTGCTCGAGGAACTGCTTCTCGTCCTCGGGCGTGGTGCGGCGCTCCTCACGCGTGTCCTGCACCCACTTGCGCATCGCGGTGGAGATGGCCGTCATGCTCTGCAGCTCGTGTCCCAGCCGGAAGGCCTCGCGGTCCAGCTCGTCCACGTGCGCCTGCAGCCGCTCGCGTCGGGATTCGATCTCCTCCTGGCTGGCGGGGATGCTGGCGAAGCGCGCGCGCAGGACCTCGCGCTCCTGGCGCACGCTCTCCAGCGCGGTGCGCGCCTCGGGCGTGAGCCGGCTCTGCAGCACGTCACTCTCCACCTGCACCAGGAGCTGCTCCGCCCTCGCGAGCGCGCTGTCCACCGCGTCCGCCCGGATGTAGCCCTCCTGCAGCACGGGGAACACCTGGAGGCCGCGCTCGTCCAGGGCCTGGAGGATGTGCAGGGCGATGGTGCGTGAGTCTTCCACGCCCTGGCGGCTGGCATCGACGTCCTTCACCATCCGCACCGCGTCCGCCACTTCCTTCTGGGTGGTGGCGGACTTCAGCGCCAGCGGTGGCAGCAGCATGGTGACGTCCAGCGTGCGCTCGTTGTGCGCCAGCAGGTTGTCGAAGTACGCGATGGGGTCCTGGTTCACCTTCAGCAGCGCGTCCATCTGGTCGCGCACCGGCTTGTAGGTGCTGATGACGCCCTCGTACGCGGAGGTGGCCTCCTCGTAGCGCTGCGTCTTGAGCTGCAGGTTGCCTTGCAGGAGCCGGGCGTCGGGCGCCAGCGCCCCGTCCGGCTCCACCAGCAGGAGGATGTCGATGGCGTTCTTCGCCTGCTCGAAGTCCCCCTTCTTCACGTGCACCCAGGCGATCTCGTAGAGCGACTCGACGAAGGACTCGCTCTGGCGGGAGATCCGCCCGTAATGGTCGAGCGCCTCGTCATGCCGGCCCAGCTCGTAGAGGAGCCGTCCCAGGGAGAGGTTGACCAGGTCCTCGAGCCCGGCGAGCTCCGGCTCCTCGGAGGTACTGGCGGCCAGGGGGCGGAACCGCTCCACGGCGCCCGCGTAGTCGCCTTCCTGCACGGACAGCACGCCGAGGAAGTACGCGCTCTGCTTCTGGAAGCGTCCGCCAGGGGTGTTGGCCAGCGACTGGAAGACCGCGCGCGTCCGCTCGCGCCGCTCCTTGTCCGGCAGGTCCGTCCGCTTGAAGAGCCACTTGGCGTAGACGTACTCCAGCTCCGGCGGCATCTGCCCACCCGACAGGCTCCGCGCCTTCTGGATGTGCACGTCGAGCCCCGTGAACTGATTGAGCCTGCCGGCGATCTCCAGGTAGCGCGTGAGCGCGTCCCGGTAGCGGCGGGTGTCCTTGAGCGAGAGCAGCTCGCGCAGGTAGATGCGCGCGGCGATGTAGTTCTTCTGCTGGTAGAGCGAGTCCGCCAGGTAGAAGAGCGCGTCCGGGTAGCGCGCATGGGCGCGGAACTTCGGGTCGCCCACCAGGTCGTAGAAGAGCACCGACGTGGTGTCCCAGTCGTTCAGCAGGTACTGGATCTCCCCGTTGGAGAAGCGCCGCAGCAGCACCTCGTCCTCGCTCGGCTCGGGGCGCTCGGTGTACTGCGCCTCGACGAAGCGCAGCTCCTCCTCGGCCGCACCGATCCGTCCGGAGACCTGCTCCAGCCGCGTGGACAGCTCGAGGGGGGACGGGCCAGGGGCGGGCGCGGCCTCCTTGGCGCGCGAGGGCCCCGGGGCGGCGAAGGTGGCCGCCGCGAGCAGGAGGGCTGGGAGGCGCGACGTGCTCAAGGCCGACCCTCTACTTCTTCGTCTCGGCGGGGGCCGTGGCGGTCGGAGGCGGTGGTGGGGCTCCAGCGGCGGGCGCGGCGTCCGAGGCCGGGGCGGTCTGCGAGCTCGTGTCGCGCTCCGACTCGACGTCGTAGCGCACCGCGGGCCGATCCTTCAGATCCGTGGTCAGCCCTCCCTGCTCGAAGCCCACCACGCGCACGGTGGTCACCTTCCCCGGCTCCGCGTTGAAGGTGTAGCTGGACTGCACCTTGAAGCGGTAGCCCTCCAGGTAGCTGAACACCCCGAAGCCATGGCCCCGGTAGACGAGCCGCACGGCGACCTGATGCTGGCCGGGCACGATGCGGCCCTTGAAGATCTCCAGCTCCTCCTGCCCGGACAGGCTCCCGTTCTCGTCCGCGCGGGTGAAGATGGGCGCGCCGTCCAGCGCGTACGCCACCGACTCCAGCACGAACGAGTCACCCATCTCGTTGCGGTGGAAGAGCACCGCGCTCGAGCCGGTGGTGAGATCTCCTCCCAGCACCGTCTCCTGCAGCAGCTGCAGGCGGGCCTTGGAGCGGAAGATCTTCTCCTTCAGGTCGACGACCTGCTCCTCGAGCGTCCTCACCCGCGTGGTGAAGGCCTCGTCCGCCGTCTGCCCGGGGTTGCTCTCCGGAGCCGAGGGGGCTGGCGCCGCCGTGGATGTCGCCGGAGCGGGAGCCCCAACGGGCGCGGGGCCCGTCTGCGCGAACGCAGGGGCCCACAGAAACGTGCTGGCGAGCGCCAGCACGGAGATGGAGGAGGGGGAGCGCACCGGAGCGACCTCGTCTGCTGGCGGCCGTGAGACCGCCAGACGTCTCTAGCCGCCCTTTTTCAGCTCCGTCAGCACCAGCTTGGCCACGGCCTTGAGCGTGTCGAACACGCCCACGCCCGTGGGGGCCACCGCCTGGTACTCGGGGATGTTGCGCTGGTTGAGCGTCTTGCGCATCTCCTCGACGGTCACCGCGTTGGGCAGGTCCCGCTTGTTGTACTGGATGACGTAGGGGATCTTGTTCAGATCGTAGCCCTGCTCGGCGAGGTTGACGCGGAGGTTCTCCAACGACTCCATGTTGGCCTCCATGCGCTCGACCTGGCTGTCGGCCACGAACACCACGCCGTCCACCCCCTTGAGGATGAGCTTGCGGCTGGCGTCGTAGAAGACCTGTCCCGGCACCGTGTACAGGTGGAAGCGCGTCTTGAAGCCGCGGATCTCACCCAGCGACAGCGGGAGGAAGTCGAAGAAGAGCGTGCGGTCCGTCTCGGTCGAGAGCGAGATGAGCTTGCCCTTCGTCTCCGCGGCGGTCTTGTTGTAGATGTACTGCAGGTTCGTCGTCTTCCCGCACAACCCGGGACCGTAGTAGACGATCTTGCAGTTGATTTCGCGAGACGAGTAGTTGATGAAGGACATGGCTTCCCGGGTTACTCGCTGAAGAGGTTGTCGATATCGTCGTCGGAAATCTCGGCGAACGGCGAGCCGACCCCGGGACCGTCAGTCTTCTTCACCAGAGTTTCGAAGATCTTGGTCAGCTCGTCACTGGCCTTCTTGATGCGCAGGCGCACCAGGCCGAGGCTGGTCCGGTTGTCGAAGATGACAACGAGCACCACCCGGCTCCCGACGATGGTCATGTAGAGCGAGTCCTTCGCCCCCTCGTGGAACTGATGGGGGAACTCGTTCTCTCCGATCAACTTCGCCAGACCGCCCATCGCCGCCACGTTACCGGCCGTCAGAGACGCCAGCGAGGTGGTATCGATGTTCTGCGTCTGACCCGCGGAGGAGATGAGCTGCCCGTTCTTGTCGACGAGGAACACCACCTTCGCGTTCGCGTCCTTGGTCAGCCGGTCGCAAACTGCGTTGATCTTGGTGAACTCCTCTTCATACATCACCAATTGCGTGCCCATGGGCGTTTACGCTCCTAAGCGTCTCGCTCGACCTTGACTCCCGCGGCCCCCGAAGGTTTCCGGAATGAATTTCGGAGGTTAGGTGCGGCGCTCCCGACCGGGGGAGCTTTAGCAAAGCCCTTTCAACCCGGCAAGAAGCCACCTCTTTCCGTGGAAGCCCGTGCTCCCGGGGCTGGCATGCAGGCACATGCCCACAGAGGCCGCCTGCCCAGCGCCTGGGGTAGGGGTGCCCGGGCCGTGCCGGAGAGAGCGTCGTGCATGGAGGTGTGTCGGGGAAAATCGGGCGCTTCCTGTT
Organism: Archangium violaceum; assembly: GCF_016887565.1. Taxonomy (NCBI): domain Bacteria; kingdom Pseudomonadati; phylum Myxococcota; class Myxococcia; order Myxococcales; family Archangiaceae; genus Archangium; species Archangium violaceum. The sequence continues at coordinate 9,695,162 of NZ_CP069396.1, read as the reverse complement.
TCGAGGGGACCTGTCGAGTCTTCACTATACTCTGGCCGTGTCGTTCCTTCCGCGCCCCTTTTTTTCCATTCTCCTACTTGTGCTCACCCTCGGGGGGCCGATCACCGTCAGGGCCGAGGGAGCGTCCGCGGAGCACGCCACGGTCCGACTTCGGTACGGGTTGACCTTCCGGGAGGGGGCCCAGGAGGCCGGGCCGGCGGTGTCCTATGGGGGCATGACGCCCAATGACGTGGCGCTGTGGGCCGCGGTGTTCGGCGGGGGCTGGTGGGGGGCGTGGGCCAGCGTGCAGCGCGAGGGCCTCAGCCTCTCGAAGGAGACGCAACTCGTCACCGGGGGAGGGTTGCTGCGGGCCTCGGTGGGGCCGGCGGCGCGTGTCGCCCTGGGGCCGGTGCGCGCCGAGGTGAGCGCCGGCTACGGCTTCGCGCAGCTGCCCACCTTCTCCAGTGTCGAGGGAGGGGCGCGGCTCGTGGCCTCGGCGCGCCATGCCGCGCTGGTGGGAGCCCGCGTCCTCGTGCCGCTGCCCTGGCGCCTGCGCGCGGAGGTGCGTGGCGAGGTGCCCGTGGCCCTCGGTGCTTCGTCGACGGGCTTCGCGGCCGGTGGCGCGCTGATCGTGCCGGTGCTGCGGCGGGGCGAGTGGGGTGGGGCGCTGGTGCTGGACTACCAGTACGTGCGCGACGGGCTGACGACGGCGGACGGGTTGGAGTCATGGCAGGTCCTCAGCCGCGCGGGACTGGCGTTCGAGCTCACCCATGGCGGTGGGGACTCGCGGCCGGAACTGGGGGAGCTCGTCCTCGCGGTGGTGGAGGAGGACTCGGGGAAGGCGCTGCCCGGGGCCAGCGTGGTGCTGACGGTGGGGGGCGTGGAGCAGGCCCCGCGCGTGCTCGGCGCGGACGGGCGGTTGACGGGAGTGGAGCTGCCGCCGGGCGAGGTGCTCGTTCGCGTCGACGTGGAGGGCTATCTGCCCGTGGAGGCGCGCACCTCGGTGACGGCCGGTGGGCGCTCGGAGTTGGTGCTGCGGGCGATTCAGGAGCCGCGCGTGGGCTCCCTGGAGGTGCTCGTGGTGGATGGGCGCAATGGGACGCCCCTGCCGGGCGCGCTCGTCACCGTGGGCGGTACCGAGGTCACCACCAACGACATGGGGCTGGCCCTCCTGAAGGGGCTCGCCCCGGGTCCCGTGGAGGTGAAGGTGTCGGCCCCGGACTTCCGCACCGGGCAGGAGGCCGTGGTCATCGCCGCCGGCCTCGTGTCGCGACTGTCCGTGTCACTCACCCATGCGCGCCAGGGAGCGCTCGCTACCTTGTCCGGTCAGGTGCGCAGCGTCCGTGGAGGAAAGCCACTCCAGGCCTGGCTCTACGTTCCGGAGGCGAAGCTCCGCCGCCGCACGGACGCCAGGGGGACTTTCCAGGTCCAGCTCAAGCAAGGTAGGTATCGTCTCGTCTTCTCGGCTCCCGGCCACCTGTCCCAGACGAAGGTCGTCACCGTGGGCGACGGCGAGCAGGCCATCTTCAACGTCGATCTCTTCCCCAAGACCCGGTGAGTTCCTTCCGCTTTCTCCTCGCGTCCGCGCTGTGTCTGCTGCTCGCCACCGCGTGCGGGGAGGAGGAGCCGTTGCCTCCCGCTCCCGCTCCCACGCCGGTGACGCCAGCCCCCGCGACGGCGGCGGAGGACGCGGGCGTGGCGGAACTCGCGCGGCTCGCGTCGATGTCAGGCGAGGTGTGGCTCGAGCGCGGAGGGAAGCAGTCGCCCGCGACCCAGGGACCGCTGCTGCGCGGTGACGCGTTGGAAACGGGCGCCGACGCGAGCGCCAGGGTGCTTTTCGCCGACGGGCGCACGGTGGAGGTGGGCGCTCAGGCGCGCTTCATCCTCGACGAGGACTCGACCGGCGTGGTGGTGATGGTGTCGCGCGGCATCGTGCTGTCGCGGGTACCGGCGGTCGCGGCGGGAGGGAAGGCGGGTCCGCGGGTCCATCTCACCCTGCTCACGCCCTTCGGTCTCACCCGCCTGGGCGCGGAGGAGAGCGAGGTGCGGTTGGACGTGGGCCAGGACGAGAGCCACGTGGAAGTCCGCCTGGGCTCCGTGGAGGTGGTGGCGAAGAACGGGCAGACGGTGCGGGCTACTCAGGGGCAGGAAGTCTCGGTGAAGGCCGAGGGCGTGACGACGCGGGTGCTGGAGCTGGCGCCCGTGCAGGTGACGGTGCACGCCGGGACGGGCCGCGCGGAGTGGCGCCAGAAGGGCAGTGCCCGGTGGCGCGCGGTGGACCGGAAGGGCGAGGCGCTCGGGGCCGGCGACAGCGTGCGCGCGCGCCAGGGCACGGCGCTGCTGAACCTGGAGGGCTCGGAGTCCACGCTCGCGCTGGGGCAGGGCGGCGAGCTGGTGGTGGAGGGCGTGGCCCGCTCCGGGATGACGGACGAGGCGCGGTTGGATCTGCTCGGGGGCGAGCTGGGACTGACGCTGGCTCCGGGCCATGTCAGCCGCGTGGTGTTTCCGGGGCTCCTGCTGGAGAGCAACGGGGCCGCCCGGCTCGACGTGCGGCGCACCGGGGACGGCTTCACCGTGGACTCGCGAGCGGGTGACGTGACGCTGGTGCGCGGCGAGGCCCGGGCGCCCCTGCGCGCGGGCGAGCGCGCCACCGTGGCGGGAGAGGCCGCCGCGCGCGTCGAGTCGCTGGCGCGGGCGCCGGTCGCGCTGGCCTCGCTCGAGGGCCAGCAGGTGTTCCACCGGCGCCTGTCCGAGGTGGCCCTCACGTGGGACGAGGAGGGCGAGGTGCGGGTGGAGGTGGCCTCGGATTCCGACTTCAAGCGGCCGGTGCTGTCGGGTGTGGCCCGCCGCGGCTTCGTCAACGTGAAGGCCCCCGCGAAGGGCTCGCTGTACTGGAGGGTGCGGCGGCCGGACGGCTCGGAGCTGACCCATGGCCATGCGTCCTTCGGGCCGGAGCGCTCGCCCAAGGGCCAGCTGGATCGGCTGCGCAACCGGGTACCCGAGGGGCCGGAGAAGACGACCATCTTCTTCCAGGACAAGCCCCCGGCCATCACCTTCACCTGCCAGGCGGAGACGGGCGCGGCCTCCTACAAGGTCGCGGTGTACCGGAGCGGCGCCCTCGGGCAGCCCGTGGCGGAGCGCTCCGCCGCCTCGTCGCACGTGCCGCTCGAGGCGGGTCTCCTGAAGGAGGGCAGCTTCCTCTGGTCCATCACCCCGCTGGGGCCCAAGGGGCAACCGTTGCGTGGCGGGAGGATGAACAAGCTGGAACTTGTCTTCGACAATTCCGTGCCAACGCTCGTCGTCAGCGCGCCCCGAGAGGGGCAGCGCGCGGGAGCTCGTGTCCGCGTGATCGGGGTGGCCCCCGTGGATGCACGCCTCTCCGTGAACGGCAAGCCCCTGGCACTCGACTCGAAACACCGGTTCGATACCTGGGTGGCGTCGGCGGGACAGCCTCCCGTCGTCGTATTCAAGATGTCTCGCCCTGGTGCACCGGACGTATATACGGTGCGCACGCTGAAGTGAGGCCCTGAGATGACGACCCCTCGCGCCCGGACGGAACCTGCAGGGAACGCCGAAGCGCTCCGGCCCTATGGCCAGTACGTGCTGGTGCGCAAGCTGGCCGAGGGCGGCATGGCGGAGATCTTCCTCGCCAAGCGGCTCGGGGCGGACGGCTTCGAGCGCAATGTCGTCATCAAGCGGATGCTGGCGCACCTGTCGGGCCTGCCGGACTTCGTGGAGATGTTCCGCGACGAGGCCCGGCTGGCGGCGAAGCTGGTGCACCCCAACGTGGTGCAGATCCACGAGCTGGGCTTCACCGAGGGTTGCTACTTCATCTGCATGGAGTACCTGCCGGGGGAGGACTTCTCCACCACGGTGCGCACGGCGAGCTTCCGGGGCGAGTACGTGCCGGTGCCGCTGGTGCTGCGCGTGCTCGCGGACGCGGCGCGCGGCCTGCACTACGCGCACGACTTCACCGACGAGTCGGGCCGGCCGCTGAACATCGTCCACCGCGACATCTCGCCCTCCAACCTGTACGTGACGTACGAGGGCCAGGTGAAGGTGCTGGACTTCGGCATCGCCAAGGCCGAGTCGCGCCTGGCGCACACGCGCACCGGCGTGGTGAAGGGCAAGTACGTCTACATGGCGCCGGAGCAGGCCCGGGGCGAGGAGGTGGATCGCCGCGCGGACGTCTTCTCCCTGGGCGTCTGTCTCTACGAGTCGCTCACCCACGTGCGGCCCTTCGCCCGGGACAATGATCTGGCGGTGCTCAACGCCCTGCTGTCGGGTGACTTCCAGCCGCCCAGCGCGCTGCGGCCCGACCTGTCTCCGGCGCTGGAGGCGGTGGTGCTCAAGGCGATGGCGTATGACCGCGCGCAGCGCTACGCCACCGCCGCGGAGCTCGCGGACGACCTGGAGGGACTCCTGTCGCTGGAGTCCCAGGCGCCGACCAGTGCCCACCTCGCCGCGTACCTGCGCGGCAGCTTCGGCGAGCAGCGCTACACGGAGAAGACGCGCATCCCCACGCTCGCGACGCTGGGGCAGGCCGGGCACCCCATACCGGCGGTGGCACCCGCGGAGAGCTCGTTCGTGCGCCCCATGGAGTCGCCCAACGCGTACACGGAGGCGCGGCCGAGCGTCGTTCCCACTCCGTCCGGGACTGGCATTCGCACGGTGGAGGCTCCGCGCCGGCGGGGACTGCTCATCGCGGCCGTGGCGGGCGGTCTGCTGCTGGCGGGTGTGGCCTTCGTGGTGGGGCGCAATGTCGGCAATGCTCCGTCCGCCCCGGTGGCGCAGCCGCCTCCGGCCTCGGTGCTCCAGTCCGCTCCGCCGCCCTCGACGACTCCCGAGCCTCCGCCGAGCCCCACGACACCGGCTCCCGCGCCAGGGGCCGCCGCGGTCCCGGCCGCCCAGCTCCAGCCTCCCTCCCAGGCGGTCCCCCAGCCAGAGGCCGTTGGGACACAGCCCTCGGACGAGGTCGAGCCCTCACCCCAGGTGAAGGGGAAGACGTCCACGCGCTCGCCGAAGACGCGCGTGTCGCTGGAGGTCGCGGACATCCAACGCGTGGTGTCGCGCAACCGGGCGCGCCTCATGACGTGCTTCGAGAAGTACAAACGCGACCTGCCCGCCACCGAGGGCGATGTGCAGGTGCGCTTCACCATCTACTCGTCGGGCAAGGCGAACGCGACCACCCAGGGGGCGCTGGCGACACAGCCCGTGGGCAGGTGCCTGGAGACGCAGATGGAGCGCCTGCGCTTCCCGGCGCACCGGGACAAGGAAGTGACGGTGGTGCTGCCCGTCGGCTACCGCGTCACGCGGTAGCCGGGGGCCTCACAGCTCGCGCCGGGCGCTGAGCGCCTTGGCCAGCGTGGCCTGGTCGGCGTACTCGAGATCTCCACCCATGGGCAGACCCTGGGCGATGCGGCTCACACGGATGCCCATCGGCTTGAGCATCCGGGTGAGGTAGAGCGCGGTGGCCTCGCCCTCCACGTCCGGGTTGGTGGCGAGGATGATCTCCTCGACGTGCCCGTCTCCGAGCCGCGTCAGGAGCTCCTTGATGCGCAGCTGCTCGGGGCCCACGCCGTCCAATGGCGAGAGCACACCGTGCAGCACGTGGTAGCGGCCCTTGAACTCGCGGGTGCGCTCCAGTGCCATCAGGTCCGCGAACGTCTCCACCACGCACAGGACGCGCTCGTCGCGCTTGTTGTCCCGGCAGAAGCCGCACAGCTCCGAGTCGGTGAGGGAGAAGCACCGGGCACACAGGTGCACCTTCTCCTTCACCTCGCGGATGGCATGCGACAGCTCCTGGGCGTACTCACCCGGAGCGCGGAGGATGTGGAACGCCAGCCGCTGCGCGGTCTTCTCCCCGATACCGGGAAGCTTCGCGAGCTGGGCGACCAGGCGGTTGAGAGGGTCGGGAGTCATCCGGTATCAAGTAATGCCGGGGATCTTCACGCCGCCGGAGATCTTGCCGAGCTCGCGCTGCATCTTCTCACGGCTGCTCGCCAGGGCGGCGTTGACGCCGGCGGTGACGAGGTCCTCGAGCATGCCCAGGTCGTTGGGGTCCACGAGCGACTTGTCGATCTTGATGCTCTTGATCTCCTGGACGCAGTTGGCGACCACGGTGACGCGGCCGTCACCGGCCTTGGCCTCGACGGTCTCTTCGGCCAGCTCCTTCTTGCGCTGCTCGATCTTCTCCGTGAGCTTGTTGGCCTGACGGATGAAATAGTTCAGGTCGATGCCGGGCATGAGCTTCCTCGTATGGCGTGCGAGCGGGCATCGGGGACCGCTCGGCATGAAGTCGAAGGGCGCACCCTAGCGTCGTACGCGTCCGTTGTCAGGCGCTGTCGTCGGGAGTGTCGCTCGTCGGTGCGGAGACCGGGCGCACGGGCTGGTCGTACACCTGGATGTGTTCGATCTCTCCCCCCAGGAACTTGAGCGCGGCCCGGAGGGCGGGGTGACCGCGGACACGGCCCTCGGTGCTCTTCTCGTAGGCGGTGCGCTCCTGGGCGTCCTGCTCGGCGATGCTGATGAGGCCCGCGCCCGTGCCCGCATCGGGGCCAGCGACCTTGTCGGCCTCGGAGACGTCCTGCACCACGAGCTTCGTGGGGCGGCCGAAGTGCTCGGACAGGGCCTTCTCGACCGTGGCGCGTCCGTTGCCGGCGACCGTGGTCTTGTGGAAGCCGTCCTTGGGCGTGTAGCCGATCGCCACCTCGCCCTCTCGAATCCACAGCAGGCGGCCGCACGCGAGTGACTTGGCGTGCCGGCCGGAGGCGTTGCGCACGGTGTCCACCGCCGCGCGCCACCGGTCCTGGAGGGGACGCCGGGGGTTGTCGCGACCCGAGGCGGCCATGGGGGCCGCGGTGCCCGAGGCGTGGTGGACGTCGAAGGGCCGGACGGACTCGACCTCCGGTTCCGGCTCGGCGAGAGGGACGGGCGGCGCGTCGGGCAGGCACTCGCCCGAGGCACAACCATCGGCCGGGCCCTCCTCGGCGAAGAGCCGCTCGTCCTCCTCCTGCCGCGGGGCGGGCGCCGACGGCGGCGGACGCACGTTCGTCACGCGCACCACGGGCTGCGAGGGCACGGGTGTGGGGGCCCGGGCCGCGTCCAACGGGCGAGGGGCCTGGGCGGAGACAGGCCGCGGTGGCTCCATGCTGGCGGGAGCCTGGGCGCGGACGGGCGTGGGCTGGGGGCCACCGGGAGACGGGACGCGAGAGGCTTCCCACGGGCGCGACGGGGCCGCGGCCGCCGTGGGGGGCACGGCGGGCTCGGGCGCGCGAGTCGTGGGGGCGGGGCGGGGCGGCTCTGGCGGACGCTCAGTGGGCGCGAAAGTTGGCGGGACCGGAGCGACCTCCGGGCGCTCCGGCAGCCGCTTTGCGAGCGTCATCGGGCCCGAGCCCCGAGGCGAGGCGGTCCACCCGGGCGATGAGCTCCGGGATGGAGCCGACGGGCGAGAGCTGGATGGCCTTGAGCAGCGCCATCTCCAGCGCGAGCCGGGGCTGTGGCGCGCGCGACACCTCCCACACGCAGCCGTGGACGATGTCGAAGAGCCGGGAGATCTGCGCCGGGTCCGCGTCCTTGGCCAACGTGGTGAGCGCGGTGCGCTCGGACTCGGCGAGCTCGGGAGGGGCCTCGCCCAGCGTCTTGGCCACGAAGAGGTGACGCAACTGCAGCGCGAGCTCCTCGGTCAGCCGCTTGAGATCGGTGCCGCGGTTGAAGACCTCCTCCACGCGCTCCAGCACGCGCTTCGCGTCCTTGCGCACCAGGGCCTCGGCGAAGTCCTGCACCACCGTGCGGTCGATGGCGCCCAGCGCGTCGGCGACATCCTCGTCCTTGGGCTCGGGGCCACAGGCGGAGAAGATCTGATCGAGCAGGCTGAGCGCATCGCGCATGCCGCCCTCGGACTGGCGCACCACCATGGAGAGCGCCCGCTCCGAGATGGCCACCTTCTCCTGCTCGCAGATGTACTTGAGCCGATCGAGCATCACCTTGGCGGAGATGCGCCGGAAGTTGTGGCGCTGGCAGCGCGAGAGGATGGTGTCCGGGAGCTTGTGCGCCTCGGTGGTCGCGAAGATGAACTTCACGTGCCCGGGCGGCTCCTCCAGCGTCTTCAGGAGCGCGTTGAACGCGGCTCCCGAGAGCATGTGGACCTCGTCGATGATGTAGATCTTGTGCCTGTCGCGCTGCGGCAGGTACTTGGCGTTCTCGCGGATCTCCCGGACGTTCTCCACGCCGTTGTTGGAGGCACCGTCGATCTCCGCCACGTCCACGGAGGTACCGGCGGCGATCTCCGTGCAGGCCTGGCACTTGCCGCAGGGCTCGGGGGTGGGGCCCTTCTCGCAGTTGAGCGCCTTGGCGAGCAGGCGGGCGGCGGTCGTCTTGCCCACGCCTCGCGGGCCGCAGAACAGGTAGGCGTGCGCCACCCGGTTCATCTTGATGGCGTTGGCGACCGTCTTGACCACGTGCTCCTGGCCAGTCATGTCGTCGAAGGTCTGCGGGCGCCATTTACGGGCGAGGACGAGGTAGCTCATGGGGGGCGGCAATCTAAACACGGAGAACACCCGGGCGCACGATTTCCATGCACCGTCGCTCTACTTTTCGGGTCATCTCCGGGCGTCCAGGAATGGGACGCACGGAGTCGGGTGCTTCACTCCGCGTCCGATGCGCTCGTGGTGCACACCGGCCGAGCCCAGGGCGGGCGGACGAACGCCCCATGGCTTGCGCTTCCAGTGGAGGGCGGGGAGAGTCGCGAGCCCACTCCGATGACCGCTCCCGCGCCCGTCACCGCTCCTCCGCCCTCCGTCGTCCCCACCCCGGATGCGCCTTCCGCCGAGGTGCGCCAGAGGTGGCCGCTCGTGCTGCTGCTGGGCGCGGTGGGGGCGCTGCCCGCGGTCATCGCGGTGGCACAGCTCGGGCGCATCCACCCGGACGAGGTGTACCAGCTGCTCGAGCCGGCCTGGTACCGCGCGCACGGGTACGGAGTGCTGGCCTGGGAATGGAGGGTGGGCCTGCGCAACTGGGCCGCGCCCGGACTGGCCGCGTGGCTGCTGCGGCTGGCGGACGTGTTGGGACTCACACACCCCGTGGCGTACCGGGCGCTGCTCGCCGTGCCCCAGGCTGCCCTGCACGGGTGGATGGCGTGGGCCGTGTACCGCTTCGCCGAGCGCCGGGCCGGCCACGTGGGAGGCCTCTTCTCTCTCCTGGCGGTGGGACTCTACGGGCCGGTGCTCGTCTTCGCGGGCCGGACGCTGGGCGAGTCCCTCTCCACCGCCTTCCTGGTGGTGGCCATGGAGGCGCTCGACCGTGAGGAGCGTCCGGTGCGAGCGGGCCTGGTGGGCGGGCTGGCACTGGGGCTCGCCGTGGTGGCGCGCTACGGCTCGGCGGTGATGGTGCTGACGGCGCTCGTCTGGCTGGTTATGGCGCGGCGCTGGCGGGTGCTCGCCTTCACCTGCCTCGCGGGACTGGGCGTCGCGCTGGGCCTGGGCGCGCTCGACTGGGCGACCTGGGGCAAGCCCTTCCACTCCTTCTTCGCCTACGTGGACTTCAACGTCCTCTCCGGGCAGGCGGCGAGGCAGTTCGGCGCCTCACCTCCGGGTTTCTACCTGCACCCCTTCCTCACGGGACTGCCCGTCTGGGTGTGGGCCGTGGCTCCCCTGGGGCTGCTCGCGCTCCGCCAGCGGCTCGCCATGTCGCTCCCGCTCTTCTGCGCGGCGGTGTACCTCGTCGCCATCATCGCCACCGCCCACAAGGAGGAGCGCTTCCTCTACCCGGGGCTGGTGCTCGTCGTGTTGGCCGCCGCCCCATCCCTGGCGGCTTTCGTCCTGCGGCAGGCGGAGGCCCGCGCGCGGTGGGGACTGGGAGCGGTGGCCCTGCTCGCCTCGCTGGTGCCCGCGCACTTCTACCCGCCGATGGACCTGCGCGGAGACCAGTTCCGCGCCATCGTCTCGGCGACCCGGGACGACGGCGCCCGCGGACTGCTCATCGTCAACGAGGGCCTGTGGGGCTCCGGGGGCTTCTTCTACATCGGCAAGAACATCCCCTGGGGCACCTGCGACCACCCCTCGGATGCGAACTTCCAGGGGGCCATGAGGGACAGGCGCATCAACCGCGCCGTCACCTTCGAGGGCCGGGCCGTGGCCGAGCTCCAGGCGGCCGGCTTCCGGGTGGTGGAGCAGGTGGGCCGGGAGACGGTGCTCGCTCGCGACTGAGCGGGCAAAAAAAAGAAGGAGCCGGGTCTTCCTTTCAGAAGACCCGGCTCCTTCACAAGAACGGCCGGGACACACGCGGAGGTGCGCTACCGTTGCTTCCTTCCGGACCTGGCGGGGTTCACGTCCCCACGTTGTCCCGACCACAAGCTCTTCAAAATCTACAACACGTACGGAGAGGGTGGGATTCGAACCCACGATACCCTTTCAGATATACACGCGTTCCAGGCGTGCGCCTTCAACCGCTCGGCCACCTCTCCATGAGACACTCTGCGGAGAGCGTAGGATTCGAACCTACGATACCGTTCCCGGTATGCCTGATTTCGAGTCAGGTGCCTTCGACCACTCGGCCAGCTCTCCAATATTCACTTTTCGCGTTTCTTCTCGCGCAGGCGCTCGAAGAATTCCTTCAAAACGAGGCGGCACTCGTCCGCCAACACTCCACTCATGACCTGGAGCCGGTGGTTGTGCCGGGGCTCCTCGGCCAGGTTGTAGAGCGACCCGACGGCGCCTGCTTTCGGATCCGAGGTTCCGAACACCAGACGCGTCACACGGGACTGGACCAGGGCTCCGGCGCACATCGCGCACGGCTCCAGCGTCACGTACAGGGTGACACCCGTGAGCCGCCACGCTCCCAGCGCCTTGGCCGCTGCGTCCAGCGCGAAGATTTCGGCGTGAGCCAGGGGGTTCCGGTCGATCTCCCGACGATTGAAGCCGACTCCGATGACCTTGCCATCGTGTACGGCCACGGCACCGACGGGAACTTCCCCGAGTCCAGCAGCTTCCCGCGCGAGCACGAGGGCCTGCTGCATGAAAGCTTCGTCCAGACTCATGGGAAAGGTGGAGAGGGGAAAGGTTGGCGCTCCCTGGAGGATTCGAACCTCCGGCCTTCGGATTCGTAGTCCGACGCTCTATCCAGCTGAGCTAAGGGAGCTTGCCGTTTCCTTCTACCGCTCTACCACAACCGCGAACTCTGTACCACAACCACTTTCGCGCTACCACAACCAAGATGAGTGGCGGAGAGAGAGGGATTCGAACCCTCGATACCCTTTCGAGTATGCAGGTTTAGCAAACCTGTGCCTTCAGCCTCTCGGCCATCTCTCCACTGCCAGTACTGTCAAAGAACCGCGTACAGCAAGAACAAAAACGGAGGAGGTAGGATTCGAACCTACGGGAGGCTTTCGCCACCTGCGGTTTTCAAGACCGCTGCCTTCAGCCGCTCGGCCACTCCTCCAGCTGCTTGGAGCCGCGCGGGCCACCGAACTGCGTGGGCCGCCCTTCTACATCATCCGGGGCCCATTGCAACAACGTTGTGGGGCCCCGGAATCTGACATCTGACAGCGGGAGGATGACTACAGGGGACGCAGTTCCTTGATGCCCCCCATGTACGGCACCAACACCTCCGGGATGACCACGCTTCCGTCCTCGCGCTGGTAGTTCTCCAGGATGGCGATGGTCGTCCGCCCCACGGCCAGGCCACTTCCATTGAGCGTGTGGAGGAGCTGGGGCTTGTCCCCCTTCTGGGCCCGGTAGCGGATCTTCGCCCGGCGCGCCTGGAAGTCGCCGCAGTCCGAGCAGGAGGAAATCTCCCGGAACGCCCCCTGGCCGGGCAGCCAGACCTCGATGTCGTATGTCTTCCGGGACTGGAAGCCCATGTCCCCGGTGCACAGCAGCATCACCCGGTGGTGCAGCCCCAGGCGCCGGAGGATGTCGCAGGCGTCGTCCGTCATCTTCTCCAGCTCGTCCAGGCTCGTCTCCGGCGTGGCGAACTTCACCATCTCCACCTTGTGGAACTGGTGCTGGCGGATGAGGCCGCGGGTGTCCCGGCCCGCCGAGCCCGCCTCGGCGCGGAAGCACGGGCTGAAGGCGCAGTACTTCACCGGCAGGGTGTCACCGTCGAGGATCTCATCCGAGTGGTAGTTGGTGACGGGCACCTCGGAGGTGGGGATGAGGAAGCGCTCGGGCTCACCCACCGTCTTGAAGGCGTCCTCCTCGAACTTGGGCAGCTGGCCGGTGCCCATCATCGTCTCGCGCAGCACGAGGTAGGGGGGCAGCATCTCGACGTACCCCTTGGAGGTGTGCACGTCGATCATGAAGGTCACCAGGGCCCGCTCCAGCCGGGCGAGCGCTCCCTTGTAGAAGGCGAACCGGGAGCCGGACACCTTGGCGGCCCGCTCGAAGTCCAGCATCCCCAGCTTCTCGCCGAGCTCGAAGTGCTGCTTGGGCGTGAAGGGCAGGTTGGGCTTCTCGCCCCAGGTGCGCACCTGGACGTTGTCGTCGGCGCTGGCGCCCACGGGCACCGACTCGTGGGGGACGTTGGGGATGAGGAGCAGGATGCGGCTGAGCTCCTCCTCCACCTCCTTGAGGCGCGCCTCCTTCTCCTTGATGGACTGGGAGACGGTGCGCATCTCCCCGCGCAGCGCGTCGAGCGCGGCGGGGTCCTCCTTGGCCTTGCGCTTCATCTCCTCGTTGGCGGAGTTGCGGCGCGCGGCGAGCGACTCCATCGCCACGTAGAGGTCTCGCCGCTCCGACACGAGGTTCTTGAAGGGGCCGAGGTCCAGGCTGCCGCCCCGGGACTGCAACCGGGCGACCACCGCATCGAAGTTCTGCGCGACGTTCTTGAGATCCAGCATGGCGGGGCGGGTTCTAGTCACCCCGCGCGGGCCGGGCAAGGCATGTCGCACCCGGGCGCCCGGAAACGGACGCCCGGGTGGGGCCGAGTGACTACTCGAGGAAGCTGATCTCGTCCTCGATTTCCTTGCGGTTCTCGGCCTCGGGCTTGCGCGTCAGGTACTCCTGGAAGGCCTTGACGGCCTCCTTCCTCTTGCCCTTCTCCTTGTAGGCGTAGCCCAGGTCATGCCAGGCGTCGCCGTTGTCCGGAGCGGCGGCGGTGGCCTTCGAGAGCCACTCGATGGCCTTGGAGTACTGGTTCTGCTCGCTCCAGGCGCGGCCCAGCTTGTAGTAGACGCTGGTGAGGCTCGGGTCCGCCTTGAGGGCCTGCTCGTAGGCGCGCGTGGCCTCCCGCCAGCGCGTGGCGTTGAAGTGCGCGTCGCCGATGGAGGCGTACACCCGGGTGAGCTTGGGGTCCACCTTGAGCGCCGCCTGGAAGGCGGCGATGGCCGGGTCGAACTCGTTGCGCTCCAGGTGGGCCTGTCCGATGGCCTCGTGGGCATTGGCCATCTTCGGGTCGAGCTCCACGGCCTGCTTCCACTGGTCGATGGCGTCCAGCGGCTGCTTGGCGTCCCGGAAGAGGGTGCCGTAGACGAAGCGGTACTCGGCGCGCTTGGGGGCGGGGGCGCGATCCACGGCGGTCTTCATGTTCTCGAGCGCCTGGGTGTACTCGCCCGCCTTCGCCTTGACCTGGGCCATGTAGTAGTTGGTCTCGGGGTGGGAGGGCTCTCCCTTGAGGGCCAGGAGCAGGTTGGCCTCGGCATCCTTGAGGTTGCCCTTGGCGAACTGCACCGCCCCCAGGGTCATGGGGATGGCCACCGAGCGCGGCTCCTCCTTCTTGGCCTGCTCCAGCTCGGCGATGGCCTCGTCCAGCTGGCCCTGGCGCCACATCACGGTGCCGCGCTGCAGGCGGCCGTCCTTGAGCGTGTGCGAGTCCAGCTCCAGGGCGGTGTCGACCTCCTTGCGGGCCTTCTCCAGGTCTCCGGCGAGCAGCGCCAGGCGGGACTGGCCCAGGTGGGCGTCGGCCAGGTTGGGATCGAGCGTGACGGCGCGATCGAACTCCTCCTGGGCCAGGGGGAGGTTGCCCTCGGCGAGCGCCAGCTCACCCAGACCGGTGCGCACGCCGGCGTGCTCGGGCGCCTTGGCGGCCGCCAGCTCGAACTGCTCGCGCGCCTGGGGGTTGCGGCGCAGGCGCAGGTGGAGCCGCCCGAGGTACACGTAGGCGTCCACGAGCTCGGCGTCGGCCTTGATGGCGCGCTTGTAGTGCTCCTCGGCGGAGGTGTTGCTGTCGCGCGCCTCGTCGATGCGGCCGTAGAGGTACTCGATGCGGGCGTTGCCCGGGAAGCGCTTGCTGGTCTGCTCCACCGCCTTCTGCGCGTCCTGCATCTTGCCGAGCGTCACCAGGGTGGTGATGTACCCGTCCGCGTACTCGATGTTCTCCGGCTCGGCCTTGAGCAGCGCCTCGTAGAAGGGGAGGACCTCGGTGAACTGGCGCTGGGCACGCAGCACGCGCGCCAGGTAGCCCTTGATCATGAAGGAGTCGGGGTCCTTCTCCAGCGACGCGCGCAGCTCCTGCTCGGCCTCCTTGAGCTTGAAGAGCTGGAAGAGGGCGATGCCCTTGAGCGTGCGGGCGCGGGCCAGCTCCGCCGGGCCCATCTGCGGCTGGGCCTTCTCGTCCAGGGCGCGCTCGGCGGCCTCGAGGCCCTTCTGCGCGTCCTTGCGCAGCAGCAGCTCCACCGCGGCCAGCTCCACCGAGGAGATGATGTGGGAGGCGTCCGCCTTGAGCGCGGCCTCGTAGGCCTTGGCGGCCTCGTCCGCCTTGTTGGAGGCCTGGTAGAGGTTGCCCAGGGCGTGGTGGGCCTTGGCCGAGTCGGGGGTCCTGCCCAGCACCTGGGTGAGCGTGGAGATGGCCGTGTCGCGCTCCTTCTTGGCGGCGTAGGCCTCGGCGAGCAGGAAGGACAGCTCGTTGTCACCCTTGTTCGTGTCGCGGCTCAGGGCGTCGCGCAGGTGCTGGATGGCCTTGTCCGGCTCGCGCGAGGTGAGGGCGCGGCCGGCGATGTACTTGACGTACTCGACGTTCTTCTCGCCCAGCAGCTCGAGGCTCCCGGCCTCCTCCTCGGAGCGGCAGCGCAGCAGCTCGGCGGCCTCGGAGGCCGAGTAGCGGCGCTGGAGGTAGAAGACGGACTGGCACCAGAGGGCACGCACCTCGGGGTACTCGCTGCCGGCCAGCACCTTCGCGCTCAGGGAGTAGGCCTGCTTGTAGCTCTGGTAGGTGTCCTGGAGCAGCGCCTTCTGCGCGGCCTGCACGTCCGCGTGATCCGAGGAGCCGGGCTTCACCTGGGCGGGGAAGAACTTCTTCATCCCGAAGACGCCGTAGCGCGTGGCGCCGAAGCCCAGGCCCACGCCGAGCACCGTCACCGCCGCGGCGGCGCCGATGACCAGCGGCAGGCGCTTCTTGAGCTTCCCGAGGATGATCTCGGCGCGTGAGGTGCTGTCCACCACGGACACGGAGGCCATGCGGCCACCGTAGAGCTGCTGCACCCGCTCCATGTTGGCGGCGGAGGCGGCGGACACGTTGGCCTTCGAGCCCGGCTCGGCGGCGGGCATCGCGGGCGCCGCGGCGGGCGCGGGCGGAGTGCCCGGCCCCTCCATCAGCTTCTGGATGGCGGTGGCGAAGGTGGCCACCGTGCCGATGGGTGTCCAGGACTCGGAGTCGGTGGAGACGTCCTCGTTGCCGAGGAGCTGGCCGTCCTCGAGCATCTTGACGATGACGCCCTCCTCGAAGGGGCCGAAGACCTTGCCCGAGCGGCGGCGCACGTGGAAGCGGCGCGCGTTGCCCCTGGCGGCGGCCTTGTTGGCCCCGCTGTCCTTGGCGGCGTCGTCGATGAAGCTGAGCATCTCCAGGCCGTCGGCCGTGCCCGGACCGGGCGGGGGCGGCAGCGGCGCGGAGAGATCGGCCTCCAGGTCGTCACCCCCGGGGATGTTGGGCGCGGAGGGATCGAACTCGAGCGCGTCGGGGATGGAGGGCGTGGCCCCCATGGGCGCGCCGAAGTCCACGTCCCCGAAGTCGGAGGCGGGATTGGGCGGCGCCGCGGGCGGAGGCTCCGAGAAGTCGAGGCCGACGTCCACGGTGGAGGGGGCGGCCGGTGGCGCCTCCGAGAAGTCGAGGTTCGTCACGTCGGCCTGCGGAGGAGGCAGGGCGAACGGGTCCTCCTCGGGCGCGGCGGCGTACGCGGAGGGAGGAGGGGGCAGGGCGAACGGGTCCTCCTCGGGCGCGGCGGGAGGAGGAGGCAGGGCGAACGGGTCCTCCTCGGCCACGGGCACGGCGGCGGCGTACGGATCCTCGGCCTGCTCGGGCGGCAGTCCGAAGGTGTCCACCTCGGACGTGTTCCGCGGAGACGCGGCGAATGGGTCGGCCGCGTCATAACCGTCAGCGGAGGGCACGTCGGCGTACGGGTACGGCTCGCCAGAGGAGGGCGGAGGCGGCAGGGCGATGGCGTCCGAGCCCTGGGGCGCGTTGGCGTACGGGTCCGCGGAGGCGTACGGGTCCGCCGAGGCATAGGGATCCGCGGAGGCGTACGGGTCCGCGGAAGCGTACGGATCCGAGGAGGCCGGAGGAGGAAGGGCGATGGCGTCCGCCTGGGGAGCGGAGGCGTACGGATCCGCGCCGTAGTCGAAGCCGCCCGCGTCACCGTTGGAGTCCGCCGGCATGCCGCCCGCGTACGGGTCGCTCACACCCGGCAGGGGGATGGCCTCGCTCGAGGGCGCCGTGGTCGCGCTGACGTTGTACGCCAGGTCCGGAGCGTAGCCGGAGGAGGGCGCGCTGGGGCCCGGCAGCGGGACGGCCACGGTAGGCGCCGCGTCGCGGAAGGCCGCGCTGGGCAGGGGCATGGAGACGACTCGCGTGGTCTCGGTCTCCGGGGGCCGCTGGAAGTCATCGTAGGCCGCGTACGGATCCGCGGCGGGCGCGCTGGGACCCGGCAGCGGGACGGCCGCGGGCGCGGGGGCGCTCACCGCCTCGCCGGGCTTGATGGGGAAGGTTTGCTGGCACCGTGCGCACTTGAGCTTCGCGCCGCCCGGGGGGATCCGCTTGTCATCGATGTTGTAGTTCGTCTGGCAAGACGGGCAGGAGACTTTCATGGGTTTCCTTCAGCGGGGGCCATCGGACGCGAGCGGCCGCACTCCCGCGACCGGCGAAGGTTATCAGAGGGATTTTCCAGGCGGCAAAGAACGAGACACCCGCATCGGACACCGCCCTGGCGGCAGGGCGGGCGGCCAGGGGAGCGCGTGCCTGTGGACGGTGGCCGCACCTCCGTTGCCCCACGTGGCGGCGAAGGTGGTAGACCCGGGGACGGCATGGAACCCATCGTCATCCTCGGCGCGGGCCTCGCGGGTCTGTCCGCCGCCCACTTCCTCCAGCGCCCCTGGCGTCTCATCGAGAAGTCCGAGCGTGTCGGCGGTCTCATCAAGACCGAGGTCCTCGATGGGTGCTACTTCGACCCCACCGGGCACTGGTTGCACCTGAGAGACCCGGAGATCAAGGAACTGGTGAACACTCGCTGGCTCCCGGGCCAGCTGGTCACCATCCAGCGCAAGGCGGCCATCTTCTCGCGGGGCGTGTTCACGCGCTTTCCGTACCAGGTGAACACGCACGGGCTGCCGGCCGAGGTGGTGGCGGAGAACCTCATCGGCTACGTGGAGGCCATCTACGGGGAGAAGGGCCGGGAGCTGCGCGAGCGCGAGCCTCGCAACTTCACCGAGTTCATCCTGCGCTACATGGGGGAGGGGTTCGCGAAGAACTTCATGATCCCCTACAACAAGAAGCTCTGGACGGTGGACCCGTCCGAGCTGTCCGCCGCCTGGGTGGGGCGCTTCGTCCCCCGGCCCACGCTGAAGGAAGTGGTGGATGGGGCGCTGGGCGTGGGGAGTGATGCGCTGGGCTACAACGCCTCCTTCCTCTATCCGCGCGAGGGCGGCATCGAGAGCCTCGCCCGGGCCATGCTCGCCGGTCTGCGGGGCGGGGAGCTGAGTGTCAACACGGAGCCCACCGCCATCGACTGGAAGGCCCGGCGCGTCACGTTGTCGGACGGGCGCACGCTCGGCTACTCGCAGCTCATCTCCTCCATCTCGTTGCCAGGGCTGGTGCGGCTGGTGGCGAAGGGAGGCTCGGGCGTGCCCGACGAGGTGCTGGCCGCCGCCGGCCGCCTGCGCGCCACCACGGTGACGTACGTGTGCGTGGCCGCCCGGGGCAAGAACCGCCAGCCGTGGCATTGGATCTACCTGCCCGAGCCCGAGTTCAAGTCGTACCGCATCGGCGCGCCGTCCGCGGTGTACGCGCCGCTGGCGCCTCCGGACACCGCCACCTTCTCCGTGGAGTACAGCCACCACGGCGAGCTCTCCATGGCCCAGGCGGAGCGGTACGCGGTGGAGGACCTGGTGGGCTCGCAGATGGTGCACTCGGCGGAGGACATCCTCTTCACCCGGGCGCGGGAGATTCCCCACGCGTACGTCCTCTATGATGACGCGTACGGGCCGGCGAAGACGCGGATCCTCGAGTTCCTGGAGCACGCGGGCATCCTCCCCGCGGGGCGCTACGGACAGTGGGAGTACTCGTCCATGGAGGACGCCATCCTCGCCGGGAGGGCCTGCGCGCGCCGGTTGAACGGCTGACGGAGGGGGGTGGAGCGGGTGTTTGATCGTCGACGGGACCCCGGGGGCGTGCTACGCGACGCAGTTGCCCATGGCCGCGTCCCCGTACCTGTCCATCGTCATCCCCGTCTACAACGAGGCCTCCATCATCGCGTCCGCCGCGGCGGAGCTCACCCAGGGGCTCGACGCGCGGGGGTGGGACTACGAGGTCATCTTCGCGGAGAACGGCTCACGTGACGCCACGCCCCGGATTCTCGAGGAGATGTGCGCGAAGAGCCCGCGCCTGCGCTGGTTCCACTCGGAGCGGCCCAACTACGGCACGGCGTTGAAGGCCGGCATCGAGAAGGCGCGGGGCGCGTTCGTCTTCTGCGATGAGATCGACCTGTGCGACCTGAGCTTCTACGACTCCGCGCTGCCGCTGCTGGAGAAGGGCGGGGTGGACATGGTGGTGGGCTCGAAGGCCGCCAAGGGCGCGAGTGACCAGAGGCCCCTGGTGCGGCGCGTGGCCACGCGGGTGCACAACGGATTGCTGCGGGTGGCGCTGGGTTTCCAGGGCACGGACACGCACGGGCTGAAGGCCTTCCGGCGCGAGGCGCTGCTACCGGTGGTGGCCAAGTGCCTGGTGGACATGGACGTGTTCGCCAGCGAGTTCGTCATCCGTGCCTGGCGCGAGGGGCTGCGGGTGGTGGAGATCCCCATCCAACTCCACGAGAAGCGCCAGCCCTCCATCCACCTCTTCAAGCGCGTGCCCAACGTGCTGAAGAACGTGGGCAAGCTGTTCTACGTCATCCGCATTCGCGGCACCTGAGGAGGCGAGGGTGGCACGGCGGCTGGCATCCATCTCCGTCGACCTGGACTCGCTGCCGCACTACTGCCGCATCCACGGACTGCCCGAGTCGCTGTTGGACGCGCGGGCGCGGGGGCTCGTCTACACGAAGGCGGTGCCCCGGTTGAGGGAGCTGCTGGAGTCGGTGGGCGTCCCTGGGACGTTCTTCGCCATTGGCGAGGACGTGGAGGCGGACACGGGGGCCGCGGCGGCACTGCGCTCGGCACATGAGGCGGGCGTGGAGGTGGCGAGTCACAGCTTCTCGCACGACTACGCGCTGACGCGGCGCGCACCCGAGAGCATCCGCGAGGACCTGCGGCGCGCGGACGAGGTGCTCGAGGCGGCCACGGGCGCGAGGCCGGTGGGCTTCCGTGCGCCGGGCTACACGCTCAACGCGGCCCTGTACGCGGCCACGGTGGAGCGGGGCTATCGCTACGGCTCGTCGGCGTTTCCCGCGGCCCCGTACTACACGGCGAAGGCGGCGGTGATGGGGGCGCTGGCGCTGCTGGGGCGGCCCTCGCGGGCGGTGCTGGACTCACCGCGCGTGCTGCTCGCGCCACGCACGCCGTATCGACCGGACCCGACACAGCCCTATTCGCGGGGCTCGGGGGCCGTGCTGGAGTTGCCCATGGCGGTGACGCCCGGGGTGCGCTTCCCCTTCATCGGCACCTTCGCCATCACCTTGCCGCTGCCGGCCATTCGAGCCGCGTACCGCGCGCTCGGGGGAGACACGTTCTTCAACTTCGAGCTGCACGCGGTGGACGTGCTGGACGCGGAGGACGGCATCCCGCCCGAGCTGGTGCGCCAGCAGAGGGACCTGCGGGTGCCCGCCAGGCACAAACTGAAGAGACTGAAGACGCTCTTCGACTGGCTGAAGTCCGACTACGACGTGGTGACGCTGCGGGACGCTGCCGCCCACCTCTCCACGACCGTCTAGAGAGCAATCCATCACCAATAATACCCCTCTCCCTCTGGGAGAGGGACGGGGTGAGGGTATTCGTCCCCGGGTTGAACCCATGGCATCAGGGCACGGGCCCCTGGGCCGTCCGTTCGTGCGTGCGCTCCAGCGCGGATTGGACCTCGGAGCGAAGATCAGCCGGGGCGAGCTCCAGGGCGCGCTGGAGCCGTGGGAGTGCGTCGGCTGTCCGGCCCCGGGCCAGGAGGAGCTCGCCCATTCCCAGGAGACTCTCGGTGTACCCCTGGCGAGGGGGCTTCGACTCCTTCTCCCAGAGCGCCAGGGCACGCTCCAGAGCGCGCGAGGCCTCGTCCCACCGCTCCAGGCGGACGAGGGTGCGGCCCAGGCTTCCGAGCGAATCCGCCACCAGGAGGTGACTGGGGCCGAGCGCCTTCTCCCGGAGGATCCGTACCTGCTCCTGTCTCGCCCGCGCTTCCTCGTACCGGCCCATCTTCCGGAGCGTGCTGCCCAGCTCGTTGAGCGAGAAGGCGATGTCGGGGTGACTGGCCCCCAGGGCCTTCTCCTGGAGCAGCAGCGCGCGCTCATGCCGTGCTCGCGCCTCCTCGTACCGGCCCATGGCCTGGAGCACCAGTCCGAGGTCATTGAGCGAGCTGGCCACGTCGGGATGCTCGGGCCCCAGCGCCTTCTCGCGCAGGGCCAGGGCGCGCTCGTGCAGTGCCCTGGCTTCCTCGTACCGGCCCATTCCCCGCAGCACGTTGCCCAGGCCTCCAAGGGAGATGGCCACGTCGGGATGCTCGGGCCCCAGCACCTTCTCGCGCAGGGCCAGGGCGCGCTCGTGCAGCGCCTGGGCCTCCTCGTACCGGCCCATCGCGTCGAGTGCGATGGCCAGGTTGTTCAGGGGCGTGGCGACATCGGGGTGCTCGGGTCCCAGCACCTTCTCCCGGATGGCCAGGGCGCGCTCGTACAGCACGCGCGCCTCCTCGTACTTCATCATCGCGTCGAAAGCGGTGCCCAGGTTGCTGTAGGAGTTCGCGACCAGGGGGTTGTCGGGTCCGAGGATCTTCTCCCGGATGGCCAGGGCACGCTCGTACGATGCCCGTGACTCCTCGTACTTCCCCAGCTCCCCGAGCACGGTGCCCAGGTTGTTGAGCGAGACCGCTACCAGGAGATGCTCGGGCCCCAGCACCTTCAACCGGAGCGCGAGTGAGCGCTCGTACTGCGCCCGCGCCTCCTCGTACCGGCCCATCTGCTGGAACACGTTGCCCAACTGGTTGAGCGAGTCCGCGCGGGTGCGGTCGTCATCCGCGCACTCCACCGCCGACTCCAGCGCCAGCTTCATGTCCAGCGCCTCCTGGTGGTGCGCCTGCCTCCACCCCACCACCCGGAACAGCAGGCTCCAGGTCTGGGCGACCAGCACCAGGTCCTTGCTCCGCGCGGCCAGGGGGATCGTCTTCCGCGCCATCTCCTCGGCCCCCGCGTAGTCGCCCATCGCGTCCTTCAGGTTGGCCACCTGGTACAGGGCCTGCGCCTGGAGCGGGGGATGGCCGAGCTTCTCCACCTGGCGCAGCAGGGGCTCGCCCAGCGACAGCCCCTCGCGGTACTCGCCCACCAGCCACAGCGTCTCCAGGCGATCCACCTGCTCCTGCAGCGCTTGGGCCCGGGCGCGCGCGGCCGCGTCCTCCGGCGGAGGCACCGTCGCCATCAACGACTGGACATCCGCGCAGGCCTCCAGCGGCGGCAGCGATTGCGCCGCCTGCACGGCCTTCGACAGCTTCCCCGGATCCGAGCCGCGGGCGAACAGCTCCGTCAGGGCTCGGAGCTGACCGCGCCGCCGCTCCAGGCAGTACACCTGGAGCACGGCCGGGTCCCTCGGTGAGGTGGCCCCGTCCTGGCCGGCCTCGCAGGCCTCCGTGCGCAGCTTCACCCAGGTGCCCGCGTATCCGTCGAGCAGCACGGACACTCGCGCGAAGGTGTCCCGCGCGTAGGGCAGGCGGGTGCCGAGGAAGGCCTGCTGCACCCGGGCCTTCACCGTCTCGTCCCAGGTGCCGGCGAGTCTGCGCTCCACGTGTGCGCATCCCGTCTCCTCCTCCTCGCGCATCATCCAGCCCCAGACGGCCAGCCCCGTCAGTCCCGCGACGAGGGCCATCAACGCCGCCATGCGCCTCCGGGCCTGGCGCCGCCTCATCGGGTCGATCTCCAGGGCCGCGACCAGCTCCTTCATGGACGCGGGGCGCTGCGCGGGGTCCGCGCTCAGGCCCTGGAGGAGCATGCGCGCCACCCATCCGGGGACGTCCGAGTCGGAGGGTGGGGGATTCACCCGCCCCTCGCGCTGGGCGCGGATGGACTCGGCCTGGGTGGCGCCCGCGAAGGGGTGCCGCCCGTAGAGGGCCTCGTAGAGGGCCACGCAGAAGGCGAACAGGTCACTGCGCGCATCGGCGGAGCCGGCTCGCAGCAGCTCGGGCGCCATGTAGCGTGGCGTGCCCAGCAGCGTGCCATGCAGGGTGAGGGGGCTGTCCAACGCACCCTGGGGCAGGGAGAGGGGCGTGATGCTCGGGAGGGCTTCTGGCGCCGGGGAGGACTCGGCTCGCGCCAGGCCGAAGTCCGTCACCCGCACCCGCCCGTCGTTGCCCACCAGCACGTTGTCCGGCTTGAAGTCGCGGTGCACGAGGCCCGCCTCGTGCGCGGCCGCCAGCCCCCGCCCCGCGGCCAGATAGACCGCCAGGATTTCCCGCCAGGAGCGCGGGGCCTGCTCGCACCAGCGCCGCAGCGTCTGCCCCTCCACCATCTCCATGGCGATGAAGATGGAGCCGTCCTCCAATGTGCCCACGTCGTAGATGGCCACCACATGGGGATGGGAGAGGCGGGCCATGGCCTGGGCCTCGCGCAGCAGCCGGGCCTCGAGATCCTGGGGGGACTGGCTGGAGTCCAGCTCGCGGCGGAGCCGCTTGAGGGCCACGCGCCGGTCGAGACGCGAGTCGTAGGCGGCCACCACCTCGCCCATGCCGCCGCGGCCGAGCGAGTTGAGCACCGTGTAGCGGCCGGCCAGGGTCTGCCCGGGTGCCAGGGAGACGGGCCCGGACGGGCGGGGCGCGGGCTCCCGGGCGGGCGGCGGCGGGGCGAGGGAGCGGACCTGGGTGGCGGCTTCCCCCAGGACGTCCAGGTCCGGGTCGGTCGGCATCGGCACCGGGTCCTGGGTCCGGATGAGGGTAGGAGCCTCCTCCGTGGAGCCGGTGTCCGCGTCCCCTCTCCCTCGCGGCTCCACGTCGCTCATGTGTGTGCCTCCTGAGTATGCACTGTCGCCGGCCGGACAGTCATACCCCGGACGGGCGGAGCCTTGTAGCCGTCAGGTCGTCTGGCTCCCTCCCAGGGGGCCCGAACCCACCGGAGGGGCAGGCGAGTGTCGCTCGGGTGTGGACCCTCCTGGATGCCTATCGTCCAGGAGTGAAAGGTCCCTGGAGCAGGAGGAGAAGGACATGTCCTTGTCATCGCGTCTGGTTGGAGCACTGCTGGTGCTGGGGTTCGCCGCCTGCTCGGGCATCAAGACGAGCACGAACTACGACCCCAACGCCGTGCAGGCGCTGCGGACCTTCCGCACCTACGCCTGGCTGCCCATGAAGGACGGCGCGGACACCCGCATCTACAACCCCATCATCCAGGCCCGCGTCCAGCAGGCGGTGGACCAGGAGCTGGCGTCTCGGGGCTACAAGAAGGTGGAGCCGGGCGAGAACCCGGACTTCCAGATGGGCTGGCACGGCGCCATCCAGGACAAGGTCGAGGCGGAGACCATCAACAGGTTCTACGGCTACGCCTGGGACCCCTGGTACGACCCCTTCTATGGTCCGGTCGCATACGGTGGCTCGGGACTCGCCCCCGAGACCGTCATCCGCGAGTACCAGCAGGGCACGCTCATCCTCGATGTCGTGGACGCGGACTCGAACAAGCTCGTCTGGCGTGGTTCGGCCCAGGCCCGGCTGTCCGACAACATGAACGCGGAGAAGAGCCAGAAGCTCATCAACGGGGCCGTCGACGAGATGCTGGAGCGCTTCCCGCCGAAGCCCAGGAAGCAGTGACCGGAGCTACTTCCCCTCTCGGAAGGCCCGCCAGTCCGCCTGGACCTGGTCCGCGTAACCCCTCGCGAAGGAGACGAGCCGCTTCGTCGCTTCCTTCGCATCGTCGCCCACCCAATGCGCGAGCACGTCCGCCCGGGCCCGGCTGCTCGCATGTGCCCGTGCCAGCACCACCGCCGCCTGCGCGAAGGCCGAGAGGAGCTCCTTGTCGCTGTTCAGCGCCTTTTCGTCGAGCCGGGCCTTCTCCGGCTCCAACTCGCGCATGAGGAACGCTCGGCCGTCCACCGCCACGGCGCCGGTGAGCGGATTGCAGTCCGCGCCGAATTCCTCCTGGTACCTCACCACGGATGCTCCCTCCGCGGGCACGGGAGGCCACTCGAGGCTCGGCGCGAGCAGCTCCTTCAGCTCCAGGAGGATGGGAGGCTCGTCCGCATCCTTCGCGCGGACGAGCGCGTAATAGCGAGCCAGACCGTAGCTGCTGCCCCCGGCATCGAGCCGCCGCGCCCAATCGAGCACTCGCAGGGGCAGGGCGACGCGCTCCACTCCCCTCAGGCCCGCTTCATAGGGCCCGAGCGCGGTCTCCAGGGCATCCCGCGTCTCCGGCGATACCGGCCGGAGCGTGTCACTGCTCTGGAAGCGAGGCCCGTTCTCCCCATCCAGGCGGACGTACTTCTCCAGCCCCTGTTCGGGCGTGACGTCCCGGGCCCTGGCGATCAGCTCCTCCACCGAGCCCTCCGCCTCCTTCTTGCCGAGAAAGGGGCCCGGGTTCTTTCCTCCCCGGGTGAGCCGCTCCAACTCGCCGAAGTACGCCTGGCCGAGCGCCTCGACGGCCTTCTCCTGGCGCCTGGCTCCCAACCCGGCCTCGCGCGCGGTGAGGACGGCGCTGGTGGCCAGTCGCGTGAGGTCCACCTCGGGTGAGCCGGGGGCGGCCTGGTCGAAGTCGTTGAGTCCCCACACCGCCTTGCCCTCGGGGCCGCGGACGGTCCCGAGGTTTCCGATGTGCATGTCTCCCACCACGGGAATCCAGGGCGCGGGGTGGTCCAACAACCGCGAGGCGTCACGCCACGGTCCGCGCAGGTCCTCGTGGAAGAGCGCCGGCATCGCCCGGAAGAAGGCGGAGGCGCTCTCCCTCATCAATACCTCCTTCTCCTCCAACCGTCTCGCCGGGAGCTCCAGCCGCGTGTTGTAGTCGTGGGTGAAGGCCACGGCCCGCTCCGGAGGGCGGGGCGGGGGTTCGCCGGTGGGCCGGGAGGAGGAGCCACGCATGCCGGGATGGAGTGCGGGACGCTCGAATGTCACCGGAGGCGTCTTCGGGATGGCAACGGAGCGGCCCTCCGGCCGCGTTCCCCTCCCGGAGGCGGGGGCGATGGTGTAGACACACGCTCCATGCTCGAGCAGCTCGGCGACAAGGTGAAGCAGGAGCTCCGGGAGTGGACGGAGCGCATGATGGGCCCGGAGCGCAAGGCGCGCCTGGAGGCGCTCGCCCGCACCGGCAACGAGTACGGGGTGGATCCTTTCGGCTTCAACCTCGACTACAGCCTGTCGGCGCTCGCCCCCTTCTTCTGGCTGTACCGCAACTACCACCGCGTGGAGACCTACGGCATCGAGAAGGTGCCCAAGGGGCGCGTGCTCTTCATCTCCAACCACTCCGGCCAGCTACCCATGGACGGGGCGATGATCGGCGTGGCCCTGCTGTTGGAGGCCGACCCGCCGCGCGCCATCCGCAGCATGGTGGAGAAGTGGGTGCCCACGCTGCCGTACGTCTCCACCTTCATGGCCCGGGTGGGGCAGATCGTCGGCACCCCGGAGAACTGCCGGCGCCTGCTGGAGTCCGATGAGGCCATCCTCGTCTTCCCCGAGGGCGTTCGCGGCCTGGGCAAGCTCTGGCCCCAGCGCTACCAGCTCCAGGACTTCGGCCTGGGCTTCATGCGTCTGGCCCTGGAGACGGACACCCCCATCGTCCCCATCGCCGTGGTGGGCGCCGAGGAGCAGGCCCCGGCCCTCGTGGACGTCAAGCCCCTGGCCAAACTGCTCGGCTTTCCCTCCTTCCCCCTCACCGTCACCGGGATGCCCCTGCCGCTGCCCACCAAGTACCGCATCTACTTCGGAGACCCGCTGCGCTTCACCGGCCGCGCGGACGACGAGGACTCCGAGCTGGACAAGAAGGTTCGCACCGTGAAGTCCGCCATCCAGGCCATGCTCAACCAGGGACTCAAGGAGCGCCAGGGCGTCTTCTGGTAGAGCCCGGCACTCGCGCCATGAATCAGGATCCTTCCAAGAGACCGGCCGTCGTCGTCACCGGCATCAGCGGCAACCTGGGCCGGACCCTGGCCAAGTTGCTGCACAAGCACGAGCGCATCATCGGCATCGACCGGCGCCCCTTCGTGGGCCGGCCCAAGGACGTCGAGATGCACCAGTTGGACCTGCGCAAGAAGAAGGCGGAGGACGTCTTCCGCAAGAACGACATCCGCGCGGTCATCCACATGGGCATCATGCACGACCCGCGCATGAGCGAGGAGGAGCACCACTCCTTCAACGTGGTGGGCACCACGCGCCTGCTCGAGTACTGCGCCCGCTACCGCGTGCCCAAGGTGGTCGTCCTCTCCTCGGCCAACGTCTACGGCCCCAGCCCGGACAACTCCAACTTCCTCACCGAGGACGCGCCGCTCATGGCGGCCAGCCGCTTCTCGGGGGTGCGTGACCTCATCGAAGTCGACATGCTCGCGCATGGCTTCTTCTGGAAGCACCCCGACGTCCAGACGGTCATCCTCCGGCCCGTCCACATCGTGGGCCCCACCATCAAGAACGCCCCCAGCAACTACCTGCGGCTGCGCCACCCCTGGGTGCTGGCGGGGTTCGACCCCATGGTGCAGCTCATCCACGTGGAGGACGTAGCGCGCGCCATGGTGGAGGCCGCCCTGCGTCCCGAGCCCAAGGGCGTCTACAACGTGGTGGGCCCCGGCGAGGTGCCCCTGTCCTCCATTCACCGGGAGCTCGGCCACGGCCCCATCCCCGTGCCGCACCCCGTGGCCCGGCCGCTCCTCGGCCTGCTCTTCAAGTACCGGCTGGCCAACTTCCCGCCGCCCGAGCTGGATCACATCCAGTTCCTCTGCAACGTGGACGGCTCGCGCTGGCGCAAGGACGTGTCCTGGTCTCCCCGCTACTCCATGCGGGACACGATCCGCTCCGTCGTCGGCGAGTAGCCCCCTGACACACGTGTCATGGGCGGACAGCGGTGTCGTTCCAAGCGGCTCCTGACATGCGTGTCAGGGGCCGTGGCATTTCTGGCACGGGGGTTCACAGGGGGGATGCGTGCAACCCCTTGATCTCACGAGGAGACCGGGCCGTCGAGAGGTTGGCACTCGCATTGCTCTATAGGCCAGGCATGAAGCGCGGTGAGGGCGGGCCACTTCAGCCCCTCACCCCGCGAACCTGGTTAGGAGGTTCCATTGGGGAGCCTCCGACGCCCACCGCTTCGGCCGGCCCCGAGGCGGTGGGCGGTTTTTTTTTAGGGCAGCTCGCCGTCGAAGGGGCCCCCGCGTTGCTTCTCCAGCAGCCACGTGCCGTCCCGGTAGATGAACTCCGAGGTGACGGTGTCGCTCTGCTGGGTCACCGAGGGCAGGCGCATCCACTCCATGCGGCTGGTGACGATGGCCCGCTGCCCTTCCTCCACGAGCTGGACGTCTTCGATCTCGTAGTCGGTGATGGACAGGTCCCTCTCGTCATGCTGCTCCCGGCGCGCCTTCTCGAAGTCCTGGCGCCGCTCGGGGACGATGTAGCGGATGGCGTACCGGTAGTCCTTCCAGCGCACCCGCTGGTGGAATCCCTCCACCACGGGACGCAGGGTCTGAAGGTCCGACGTCTTCTTCGTGTGGGCACACGCCCCACCCAGGACGAACACCAGGAGTAAAGCAAGCAGGCGAATCACCTGGAGGACGCTAGCACCCATTCCAGAGGGGGCGAAACGGAAGGGGACCCGGTGCTATGGTCCCGGGCCGCATGGCCAAATCGTTGGTGGAGCGCTACGAGCAGCTCCTCGCCCAGGATCCTGCATCTTCTGTTTTCGTCGAGCTGGCCAAGGCCTTGGTCGCCAAGGGCGAGCACGCCCGGGCCATCGCCGTGTGCGAGCAGGGCATCTCCCATCACCCCAACTCGGTGACGGGGCGGGTGCTGTGGGGCAAGGCCCTCATCCTCATGGGGCGTCCCGCCGAGGCGATGGCCCAGTTCGATCAGGCCGTCGCGATCGACAAGGAGAACCCGCACGCCTACAACCTCATCGCCGAGGTGTTGCTGCAGCGGGGCCTCTACCGTTCGGCGCTGCCCATCCTGCGCAAGGCGCTGGCGCTGCAGCCCAATGACGGCCGCGTGCGCGGGTGGATGGAGCAGGCCCAGGCCGCGCTCGCGGGCGGGCCCGCGCCGGCCTTCGGCGACCTGAACGCCCTGGAGCCCCAGTCCGCGGAGGAGGCCGCCGCCAGGGCCGAGGGCTCCGAGCAGGCCGAGGCGTCCGGGTCGGACGCGTCCCCCGACGCGGCGGCCGCGGAGGCTCCCCAGGAGCCCGTCCTGGAAGCCCTGGCCTCCGAGGTGGTGACGGCTCCCGCCGAGCCGGCGCCCACCCCGGCCCCGGAGGACAACTCCGGGCCGGTGTTGGATCTGGCGGACGTGGCCATTCCGGACGAGGCCCTGGGCGTGAGCGCTCCGGAGGCGGCTGGGTCCGTGGATGTCTCGTCGATCCTGACCGCCGAGGTGGAGCTGCCCTTCGACGAGGAGCCGCCGGCCACGCCCGTGGAGGCTTCCTCCGAGGCTGGGAGTGGAGGGGACGCCGCGTCGGAGGAGTCCACCGCGTCGGGTGAAGGGAGCCTGCTCGCGGATCTTCCTCCCCTGGAGGAGAAGCGCGGGCCCGTCCTCTCGCCTCCTCCGCAGGCCCTCACCGAGCGTCTCACGGCCGCGGGGAACCGGCGCGGGCTGCTCGAGGAACTGCCCGAGGCGACGGCGGAGAACCGGGTGGCACCCGTGCCGGTCGCCGCCCCGGTGGCCCGCCTGCCCGTCCAGGACGTGGCGGCCCTCACCGCGGCCTACGAGCGGGAGCTGCGCGAGAAGCTCCTCCCCAAGGGCACCGGCACCATCTTCTCCGGCCGCACGCTGAAGGCGATGGCGGCGGTGGGCGCCCTGGTGGTGCTGTTCGGCGTGTTCCTCGTCATCCGGGCGAAGCAGGGCGGCGAGGCGCTCGCCGCGTCGTTGGACCATGTCGCCCGGCTCATCGAGAAGGACATGGAGCCCTCCCGGCAGGAGGCGCTCTCGCTGCTCACCCACGTGGTGCGGCTGGATGAGGACAACACCCGGGCCTGGGCCCTCACGGCCTACACCCACGCCTTGCGCTACGCCGACAGTGGCGCCGCCGGGGAGCGCACGCAGGCGCTCGACGCGCTGAACCACCCGGGCGTGCGCGCGGAGCAGCCGGGGCTCGCCCTGGTGGTGGACGTGCTGGTGGCCGACACCCAGGGCCGCGACTCCGCCCGCCGGGCCCTCCTGGGCGCGAAGGTGGAGACCTCGGAGGCCCAGGCGCTGGCCGCCGGCATCCTGCTGGAGCAGGGCAAGGCCAAGGAGGCCCTGGAGCGCTTCTCGCGCGCCCTGAAGCTGTCGCCCCGCAACGTGCGCGCCCTGGTGTCGCTCGGCGCGTACTACCGGGACGCGGGGGATCCGGTGAATGCCCTCGCGGTGTACACCACCGCCGCGAAGCTGGCCCCGGAGCACCCGGTGGCGCGGCTCGGCGTCGCCGAGGGACGGCTGGAGCTCGGCCAGGAGCTGGACTCGGCCTTCTCGGACGCGCAGGAGCTGGCCAGGGACCCGGCGCTGCCCGTGTCGCTGCGAGATCGCCAGCGGCTGGTGCAGGGCCGGTTGATGACGGCGCTCGGCAAGGCCCGCGACGCGCGGACGCTGCTGGCCGAGGGGATGAAGGGCCCGCTGGCCTACGAGACCTTCCTCGCGCTCGGCGAGGCGAACCGCGCGGCCGGTGACATGTCCGCCGCCCAGCGCGCCTTCGAGGAGGCGCTCAAACTGAAGCCCGACAGCGAGGACGCGATGGCGGGCCTGGGTTGGGCCATGCTGGACCGTGACCGCGAGCGCGAGGTGCTCACCCGGGTGGAGGGTGAGGGCCGCCAGGTGGCGCTGGTGCGCACCGCGGCGTACGCGCGGCTGGGCGACTGGAAGCGCGTCCGGGTGGAGGTGGCCCGCACGCGCGTGGAGGACCACTATCCCCCCGAGGCCATCGTCTACCTGGCCCAGGCGGACGCGGCCGAGGGCGAGCGGGACCGGGCGCGCGAGGCGCTGGAGAAGACGCTCGCGGCGACGAAGCGGGCCAAGGCCGAGGTGCGCACGGCGCTGGGGCAGATGTACTTGCAGGACAAGGCCCTGGACAAGGCGAGCTCCCTGTTCGAGGCGGCCGTGGCCGAGGACGCGCGGGACTACGAGGCCCCGTGCGCGCTGGGCCGGCTCCTCATCTCCCGGGGGCTGCCGGACCTGGCGATGAAGCCGCTGACGCAGGCGGTGGAGCGCAATGCCGCGCACGGCGAGGCGCGCGAGGCGCTCGGCCGGGCGCTGCTGGCGCTGGGCCGCACCAACGAGGCCCTCAAGCAGTTCGAGGAGTGGCAGCTGGACAACCCGGGCGCGGCCACGGCCCACAAGGGCTTCGCGATGGCGCTGTACCACGCCGGGCGGATGAAGGACGCGGAGGCGGCGTCCGGGCGCGCGGTGAAGCTGGTGGCCAACGATCCCGAGGCGCACCGCGTGCGCTCGGACGTGCTCTTCGCCCTGGGGGACACCAAGGGCGGCTTCGGCGCGCTGGAGAACGCCAACCGGCTGGACGCCAGATCGGCGGAGACCTTCTGCGACATCGCCCTGGCCTTCCTGCGCCAGGGACTGGAGACCAACGCGGAGAAGGCCTTCGAGGCGGCGCGGCGCGAGGGGCCGGACTCTCCGTGCGGCCAGGTGGGCGAGCACTGGGTGAAGGACTCGGGTGGGCGGGCCGCGGCGAAGGCGCTGCAGGCCATCGCGGACAAGGCGCCCACCGTCTGGGACAAGGCGTTCGCCCAGGCGGCCATGGCGCGGGTGCTGCTCACCGCCGGAGCGACGAAGGATGCGCGCGCGGCCGCGGACGAGGCGGTGCGGCTGGCGCCCTTCTCCGGACGCAACCACCTGGTGCTGGGGCAGGTGGCGCTCAAACAGCGGGACGAGGCGGCGGCGATGAAGGCGCTCGCCCGCGCGGTGGAGCTGGAGCCCGTGGACGGACTGGTCTGGCTGGCCCAGGCGGACGCGCTCGTGCGCAACCCCGCGGAGGTGACGCGGGCGGTGCAGGCGTACCAGACCTTCCTGAAGCTGGCCCCGGCCTCTCCGGAGGCGGGCCGGGTGAGGAAGGCCCTGCCGGCCCTCGTGCGCCGGGCAGGGGGCAGGTAGCGTGAGGCAATCCCCCCCGCCCGAGCTGCCGCCCCTGCCGCTCATGCGCATCATGGGCGGCAATGCCTTCCTGCTCTCCGTGCTCTACCTGATGGTGGGCATCGTGGTGGAGGGCGCGCGGCGCTTGTGGCCGGGCTCCCCCTTCCTGCTGCAGTTCTCGTTGTCGCTCGACTCGCTGCCGGCCCGGGCGCTGGAGCTGGTGGGGCTGATGCAGCCGCTGCGCGACGCCTACTTCAACGGGCAGATCTCCGAGTTCCGCCTGCGCCTCGTCTTCGGCGTCACCACCATCGTCATCATCTTCCTGCTCGCGGTGGTGGTGGGCCTGTTCATGGGCACGCTGCGCGGCCTCGTCGTGCGCCAGGCCTCCCGGCGTTAACCCCGGGCGAGGCCCCGCCCGCTCAGGCCCAGGTGGCCGGCTCGCGCACCATGACGAGCTTGGGGTACGCGCAGCGCAAGCCCACCTTCTCGCAGGTGCGCGCCGAGGCCGTCAGGGGCTCCGTCGCGGCACACATCAGCTCGCAGCCGTGTTGAGCCGCCCAGGCCAGCCGGGCCTGGACGAACGGGACCTGGAGCCCATTGCCGCGGAACGGCCGGGGGATGCCATCGCCCGACAGCACGGCCACGCCCCCCGTCTGGGAGAACACGCCCACGGCCTGGGGCTCCCCGTTCACCAGCGCGAAGAAGCAGGTGTTCCCCTCGGTGCGGACGATGGCCAGCCCCGGGGCCAGGTCCGCCTCGGAGAACGCGGGCCAGCCCACGTAGGAGTAGAAGAAGAGCCGGGCCCAGGTGCGCTCCTCGTCCGGAAGGATGGGGCGCACCTCGACGCCCGGGGGGAGCTGGGGCGGCACGGGCGAGAGCTGATTCCACCAGACCTGCTGGAACTGCTCGACCCGGTAGCCCCGGGTGGCCAGGCTGGCGGCGAGCGAGGGATCGCAGAACGGGTTGAGCTCGATGCGCACGGCGCCTCCTCCCTGGCCGAGGAAGGCCTCGATCTGGTCGAGCTCCTCCGTGCTCACGGGCGCCGCGAGCCCCACGCCGATCGCCACCGAGTCAGGTGAGCGCGGCCCGAAGAAGATGGCCCGTCCGCCCGCGATGTGGAGTGCTGGGACTCCCTCGCGAGTGGGGTGGGGCGTTCGATCGGTCTGCTCCGCCTGGGCGAGCTCGAAGCGCTGCGCGAGGACACGCGGCTCCAGGGTCGGGGATGGAAGGGATGTCATGGGCGTCTCCGGGTCCGATTCTGCACGGGAGCCGCCCCTGACGCGAGGAAGACCCCCTGTCCCGGGCCCCTGTCCTCAGCGGCGGGCGCTCCGGGCCTTGCGCACCCGGGGCGGTACCGGGGCCACCGGGATGGGCTCATGGCCAGCGGCTCGGGCCATGAGGCAGATCTCCACCACCTTGGGGCCGAAGCGCTCCCAGCGGCTCTCCCCCGTGCCCTTCACCGTCAGGAAGGACTCGCGGTCGATGGGCAGGGCCGCGGCGAGCCCGCGCAGCGTCTCGTCATTGAAGATGAGGAAGGGAGGCATCTCCAGCTCGCGGGCGAGCTCCTTGCGCCAGCGGCGCAGCTCGGTGGCGGCCAGCTCGCTGAAGCCCCTGGGCTGCCCCGGTGCTGGCGCGGGCGCGGCGCGGGACACGGAGGTGGAGGAGCGGCCGAGCCCCTCCAGCCGCCTCAACCGGCTCCCGGCGCACGTGTCGCAGTTGCCGCAGGTGGCCTCCACGTCCTGCTGTCCGAAGTATTGGAGCAGGAAGGCGCGCCGGCAGCGCTTCGTGTAGGCGTAGTCCGTCATCCGCTTGAGCAGCAGCATGGAGCGCCGCTCCTGCTCGCGCACCTTGCTCAGGTCCACGCCCAGCTCGCGGAAGGGCACCTGTTGCAGCGCGCGGATGGTGCGCCCGGAGAAGGGACGGCGCACCTGCAGCGCCCCGGCCCGCTCCAACAGCTTCAGTGCGTGCTGCAGCTCATCACTGGAGAGCCCGGTGCGCCGCGCGAGGATGGGCAGCTCGGTGGTGGCCGAGCGCCCCACGGGGAACGTCTCCAGCAGCGAGGCCAGCAGCCTCCGGGCATCCGGGGCATGCGGCTGCGCCTGGGCTGCCTTCTCCGTCAGGGTGATGCCGTACTCGCCCTCGCCGCGGCTGCCGCGTTCGATCTTCCCCTCACGCTCCAGGATGCGCAGCGCGGCGGAGACTTCGAATTCACTCGCGCCCACCTGGGCGGCCAGCACGTACTGGCCCTTGTCGTACTCGGGCATGCTTCGCAGCACGTTCCACAGGTCCGAGATGACGGCCTCGGAGGGGTGGTTGCTCTCGATGAGCCGCTCCTGCGTGTAGACGTCCGCGTGGTTGAAGAGGAGCGCGGCGAAGGCCGGTCCCCGGTCTCGGCCCGCGCGGCCGATCTCCTGGTAATAGGCCTCCACCGCCTTGGGGATGTTGGCGTGGGCGACGAAGCGGATGTCCGGCTTGTCGATGCCCATGCCGAAGGCATTGGTGGCCACCGCCACCGCCTCCTTGGCGGACATGAACTCGTCCTGGGCGCGGTGCCGCGCGTCGTCCTCCATGCCCGCGTGGTAGAGGATGGCGTTCACCCCCCGCTCGAGCAGCGAGGAGTGCATGTTCTCCGCCGACTTGCGGGTGGAGCAGTAGATGATGCCGCTGCCGCCGCCCAGGGACGAGAGCCCCGCGCACGCCCGGCGCTTCTCCTCGTCCCCGCCCACGTCGAACACCTCGAGGAAGAGGTTGGGCCGGTCGAAGCCCTCGGCGAACACCTGCGGATCCTTCATCAGCAGGGAGCGGATGATGTCGTCGCGCACCTCGGGGGTGGCGGTGGCGGTGAGGGCCACGGTGCGCGGGGGGCGCAGACGCTTGCGCACCTGTCCGAGCTGCGCGTAGTCCGGCCGGAAGTCATGGCCCCACTGGGAGATGCAGTGGGCCTCGTCCACCGCGAGCAGCTCCACCCCCACCTGGGTGAGGGCGTCCAGGAAGCTTGGGCTGCGGAAGCGCTCGGGCGCCACGTAGACGAGCTTGAAGTCGCCCGCGCGCATGCGGCGGATGCGGTCCGCGCGCTCCATGTCCGACAGGGACGAGTTGATGAACGTGGCGGAGATGCCACGCGCGGTGAGCTGCTCCACCTGATCCTTCATCAGCGCGATGAGGGGGGAGATGACGAGCGTCACCCCGGGCAGCAGCATGGCGGGGAGCTGGTAGCACAGGCTCTTGCCCGCGCCGGTGGGCATCACCACCACGGTGTTGCGCCCGCTCAGCACGGAGCTGATGACCTGGGCCTGCCCGGGCCTGAACTCGCTCAGGCCGAAATGGCGGACCAGACCCTCCTGGGCTTGCTCGAAGTAGGGCAGGGCCACCGGCATCCGCCGCATATTCACTACTCCTTCCCGGTCGTCAACGACCCAGAGGCTCCTGAGTCGAGGTCCAGCCCGATAGGTACTGGAACGGCCAGGCGCGCCCGCCATTCGGCCACCTCCCGGGCCAGCCGGGCTCCCAGCTCGGCATCCAGGCGGCCGTCCCGCACCACGTCTCCCTCCCGCACATTCGAGGGGAGGGTGGAGCGAGGCACCGTGCGCGCCGGGCCTCCGCCCAGGGGCACCACCTGTGCCACCTCGTCCTCCAGCAGCTCCACCTGCACCGCTTCACCGCCACACGCCACCACGCCCACCGCTCCCAGCATCATCCACGTCCTCCTTCCATGCTCCATGGTCCCCTCGTCTCCGCGCCCAGCAGCGGCATCTCGCCCCGCTCGAGCAGCGAGCAGTACGTCCCGTCTCCCACCACCACGTGATCCAACACCTTGATGCCCAGCACCCGGCCCGCCTCGATGAGCTGGGCGGTGAGGCCCAGGTCCTGCCCCGAGGGCTCCGGGTCTCCCGAGGGGTGGTTGTGGGCCAGCACGATGGCGGTGGCGCGCGAGCTGATGGCCGCGGCGAAGACCTCGCGAGGGTCCACGGGGCACGCGTTGATGGTGCCCTCGGCCACGCGGGCATCGAGCAGCAGCACGTTGCGCGCGTTGAAGCACAGCACGTGGAACACCTCGCGCCGCAGCGCGCTCAGGTTGGGCGCGAGGTAGGCGTGAATTTCCTTCGGGGTGCGCAGGCGGGGCCGCCGCTCGGTGACGCGCTGGGCGCGACGCCCCAGCTCCAGCGCCGCCAGCAGCTGCGCCGTCCGCGCCGGTCCCATGCGTGTGCAAAGCTCGTGCGGATCCCTCTGCACCAGTGCCTTGAGCCCACCGCTCGTGGCGAGCAGTGCTTCCGCCAGCGCCCGCGTGCGCGAGCCCGAGCCCAGCAATACGGAGAGAAGCTCCGGGTCGGTGAGGGCCGCCGCCCCCAACCTGAAGAGGCGCTCCCGGGGGCTCTCCGCCTCCAGAAGCGTCTCCTTCTCCTCCCTCACCGACCCATCGCCCGCGGACTCCGCCCACTCCACCATCGCCACCGCCGCCATCCTCTCCATCCCGCCCTCCGTCCACGCGGCGCGACAAGAGCAACACGCGTGCCGACGGTGTTTCCCTCGGGACGGCCGTGCTTCACCGTCTCACTCCGAGCGGATCGGCTCACGGGTGGGACGGCGTGCTCAGGGCTGCGGCTTGGGGATGCGGTCCTCGTTCTGGCGCTGCACCATCCAGCCCGGGTACTCCGGGGGCAGGGTGGAGGCCTTGTCGAGCGCGGCGAGCTGCTCGGCCGACAGCTTCAGCTTGGGGGCCTCCAGGTTGTCCTCGAGCTGCTCGGCCGTCTTGGCGCCGATGATGATCGTCGTGACGTGGGGCTGGTGAAGCAGCCAGGCCAGGGCCACGCGCGCCACGGAGCTCTGGTGCTCCCGGGCGATGCCGTCCATCACGTCGATGACGTTGTAGGCGCGCTCGCGGTCCACGGGTGGGAAGTCGAAGGAGGCGCGCCGGGAGCCCTCGGGCCCCTGCTGGTCGCGGCGGAACTTGCCACTTAGGAAGCCACCGGCCAGGGGGCTCCACACCATCAGCCCCACGTGCTGGTCCTTCATCAGCGGCACCAGCTCGCGCTCCAGGTCCCGGCCCGCGATGCTGTAGTACGCCTGCAACGACTCGAAGCGAGACAGGCCCCGGTGCTCGCTGATGCCGAGCGCCTTCATGAGCTGCCACGCCGCCAGGTTGGAGGCGCCCAGGTAGCGCACCTTGCCCTGGCGCACGAGGTCATCGAGCGCGCGCAGGGTCTCGTCGAGGGGCGTGGCCACGTCGTAGCCGTGGATCTGGTACAGGTCGATGTAGTCGGTGCCCAGCCGCTTCAGGCTCGCGTGCACCGAGTCCATGATGTGGCCGCGGGACAGGCCCACGTCGTTGACGCCAGGGCCGGCGCGTCCACGCACCTTGGTGGCCAGCACGACGTCCTTGCGCCGCGCTCCCAGCGCCTTGCCGAGCAGCTGCTCGGAGACACCGTTGGAATAGACGTCCGCGGTGTCGAAGAAGTTGATGCCCGCCTCCAGGCAGCGGCCCACCAGCTTGTCCGCCTCCTCCTGCCCCTGGGAGCCCACCACCTTCCAGAAGCCCTCGCCGCCGAACGTCATCGCTCCGAAACACAGCTCCGAGACATAGAGGCCCGTACGGCCCAGCATCCGGTAATTCATGCGTTTGTCCCACCTCACGTGAAGAAGCGGCGGGGATGTAATGCGTTTCCCTCATCCCGGCTCGTCAAATGAGCGGAGCGGCCGTCGCACTTCGCGGCGAGCCCGAAAGCGCGCTTCGTCTAGGATGAACGGCTCCCCCCAAGGTCCCGAAGGGTTTACTTACGAATGACCGCTCGCACTCTGTATCTCACACTCCTGCTCGCCACCGTTGATGTCTCGATTATCGGTTGCGGCCCTTCTCCCTCCCCCGAGGCGGACGCTGGTATCGAAGCGGACGCTGGCATCGAGACGGACGCCGGCATCGACGCGGGCGATATTCCTGACGCCTCCACCGATGGTGGAGCACCCGACACTCCCCTGGATTTCCATTCGTCGTTCGAGGACACGGATCCCCAGCCCACCTGGATCTCCACGGTCGAGACCGACACGAAGGGGCAGAAGAAGTCCTCCGGGGTCACCGGGCAGCCGGACACGCGGATCCGCGGCAACATCATGGATCAGGTGACCGAGGTGTTCGCGAGCGGCGAGAACGCTCCTGACGAGATCGCGACCAAACTCATCGACGGGGAGCTGACCTCCAAGTGGCTGGTGTTCACGAGCACCGGCTGGGTGTTCTGCAAGCTCGCGCAGCCCATTGCCGTGAAGCGCTACGCCATCTCCTCCGCCAACGACGCGCCCGAGCGCGACCCCGCCGCCTGGCGCCTCGAAGGCTCGCAGAACGGAACGAGCTGGACCGTGCTCGACCAGCGCAGCAACGAGTCGTTCTCCGCCCGCTTCGAGACCAACACCTACGAGTTCACCAACACCACCCCCTATCGCTATTACCGGCTCAACGTCACCGCCAACCACAGCGGAGGCCTCCTGCAGATCGCCGAGCTCCAGCTCTCCAATGGTGACGACACGCCTCCGCCGGTGACCGACATGAAGAGCGTCGTGGGCAGCGGCCCTGGCGCCTCGTGGAACGCCAAACTCGGTGCTGGGTTCACCGGCACGCACGCATTCCGCTTCGCGGGTGCGGTCACGGCGAACGGCCGTGGCTACTCCTACAACAAGATCTTCGACGTCGACGTGCGGGTCACGCCGACGACGGAGCTGTCGTATCTGATCTTCGTCGACGAGGCGACGAACGACTCCTCCTACCCGAGCACCTACGCGGCGCTCGATCTCGCCTTCGACGACGGCACCTACCTGAGCGAGCTGAACGCCGTCGACCAGCACCACGCGGTGCTGAGCCCGGCGGGGCAGGGGGCGTCGCGTACGCTCTACCCCGGCGAGTGGAACTACAAGGTCGCACGCATCGGTGACGTCGCCGCCGGCAAGAGGATCAAGCGCATCCTGATCGGCTACGACCAACCGCGGGGGCCGGTTTCCGTCTTCGGCGGCTGGATCGACGACGTGCGGATCACGGGCAGGCCCGTTCACACGACGCCCGAGCACCTGTCGGATTACGTGACCACCCTGCGCGGCACCAACTCGAGTGGCGGCTATTCGCGCGGCAACAACTTCCCCGCGACGGCGGTCCCGCATG
Organism: Archangium violaceum; assembly: GCF_016887565.1. Lineage (NCBI taxonomy): Bacteria > Pseudomonadati > Myxococcota > Myxococcia > Myxococcales > Archangiaceae > Archangium > Archangium violaceum. Next base: position 9,656,284 of record NZ_CP069396.1, on the reverse strand, counting down.
GTTTCAACTTCTGGACCCCGGTGACGAACGCGGGCTCGACGAGCTGGATCTACGAGTACCACCGCCGCAACGACGCGAACAACCACCCGGTGCTCCAGGCGCTCTCCCTGAGCCACCAGCCGAGCCCGTGGATGGGTGACCGTCAGAGCTTCCAGGTCATGCCTTCGGCGGCCAAGGACGCGCCGAACGCAGGCCGCACCGCGCGCGGCCTCTCGTTCCAGCACGAGAACGAGCTCGCACGGCCCTACTACTACGGCGTGAAGTTCGACAACGGCATCCGGGCCGAGCTGACGCCCACCGATCACGCCGCTGTCTTCCGCTTCACGTTCCCCGGCGACGACGCGAGCCTCATCTTCGACAACATCAACAACAACGGTGGGCTCACCCTCGACGCCGCCGCGCGTGTGGTGACGGGCTACTCCGACGCGCGCAGCGGGTTCTCGGTGGGGGCCACGCGGATCTTCATCTACGCCACGTTCGACAGGCCGGTGGCCGCGAGCGGCATGCTCCCCGACGGTGGGGGCGCGAACGTGACCGGCTACTTCCGCTTCACCGTCCCGGCGGACGACCGCACCGTGACCATGCGCATCGCCACCTCTCTCATCAGCGTCGAGCAGGCCAGGAAGAACCTCGCGCTCGAGATCGCGGACGCCGACGGCTTCGACGACGTGAAGGCGCGCGCGCGGAAGCTCTGGGACAAGAAGCTCGGCATCATCGAGGTCCAGGGCGCCAATGAGGATCAGCTCACCACGATCTATTCCAACCTGTATCGGCTGTTCCTCTATCCGAACTCGGGATTCGAGAACACCGGCACGGCGGACGCGCCCGTCTACGCGCACGCGAGCCCGGTGGCGGCGCCGGTCGGCAACAGCACGCCCACGCAGACGGGCGCCAAGGTCGTGAGCGGCAAGATCTACGTGAACAATGGCTTCTGGGACACCTACCGGGCGACCTGGCCGGCCTATGCACTGTTCACGCCGGGTACCGCGGGCGAGCTGATCGACGGCTTCGCGCAGCACTACAAGGAAGGCGGCTGGATCGCGCGCTGGTCCTCGCCCGGCTATGCCGATCTCATGACCGGCACGAGCTCCGATGTCGCCTTCGCCGACGCCTACGTGAAGGGCGTCCGGAACTTCGACGCGGAGGCGATCTACGACGCGGCCCTGCGCAACGCGATGGTCCTGCCGACCAACAGTGGCGTCGGGCGCAAGGGGCTCGAGTCGTCGATCTTCCTCGGCTATACGCCGACCTCGACTGGCTACGGCCTGTCGTGGGCGATGGCCGGCTATCTGAACGACTTCGGCATCGCGAACATGGCGAGCGCGCTGGCCTCGGACACGAGCAACCCGCGTCACCAGGAGTACGTCGAGAACGCGGAGTACTTCCTCGATCGCGCGCGGAACTACGTGAACCTGTTCGACCCGTCGATCCAGTTCTTCCAGGGCAAGACGGAGGGGGGCGTGTTCGCGACGCCGGCGGACGAGTACGACCCGCGCATCTGGGGCCACGACTACACCGAGACCAACGGCTGGAACACCACCTTCGACGCGCCGTACGATGGCCTCGGCCTGGCCAACCTGTACGGTGGCAGGGCGCAGCTCGGCATGAAGCTCGACCAGTTCTTCGCCACGCCGGAGACCGCGAGCCTCGGCGGCTCCTACGGCGGAGTGATCCACGAGATGCGCGAGGCGCGAGATGTGCGCATGGGCCAGCTTGGCCTGAGCAACCAGCCCTCGTTCCACATCCCGTACATGTACCTCCACGCCGGGCAGCCGGCGAAGACGCAGGAGAAGGTGCGTGACGCGCTCGCGCGCCTCTGGGTCGGGAGCAACATCGGCCAGGGCTACATCGGCGATGAGGACAACGGCGCGATGTCGGCGTGGCAGCTCTTCAGTGCGCTCGGCTTCTATCCGCTCGGGGTGGGGAGCGAGAACTACGCCATCGGCTCACCGCTCTTCACGCGGGCGATCATCCACCTCGAGAACGGCAAGGACATCACGATCAACGCGCCGAACAACAGCCCGAGGAACGTCTACGTGCAGGCGCTGAAGGTCAATGGGCAGGCGTATACGAAGACCTGGCTGCCGCATGCGCTGCTCACCGCTGGCGCCACGCTCGACTTCGACATGGGCCCTTCGCCCTCCGCGTGGGGGACCGGCGCCGGGGACGCACCGCCCTCGATCACCACCGATGGCGATGTCCCGCGGCCACTGCGCGATACCGCGAAGGGCGGCGAGGCCACGTCGAGTGACGGCACGAATACGAGCGCGCTCTTCGACGACACCTCGGCCACGAGCGTGAGCTTCACCGGGGAGAACCCCAAGGTGCTGTACCACTTCGCATCGGGCGCGCAGCAGGTCACCTTCTACACGCTGACGTCGAGCACCACCGAGGCAGACCCGACCGGCTGGACGCTGAGCGGCTCGAACGATGGAGTGACCTTCACGACCCTTGATCAGCGCAGCGCCCAGACGTTCCGTTGGCGCACGCAGACGCGCGCCTTCAAGGTCGCGAGCCCTGGCTCCTACACGTACTACCGTCTCGAGCTGACTGGCGCGGCGGGCACGTCGCTCGCCGAGTTCGAGCTCCTCGCCAGGCCGTAGCTCGAAGCGTGACGAAGCGGCGGGTTCGAGTCCCGCCGCCTCCACTCCGTAGGTTCAGCTCAGAGGTTCGGACGGCACGTCTTGCCGTCACAGTAGTACCCATCCGGACAGGGCTGGGGCTCATCCACCTTGCACATGGGCAACAGCTCCTGCTCCTGGCTGGTCAGGTGGGACTCCGTGGCCTCGTCCACCGGGCCGCCACAGCCCACCAGCGCGATGACCGCAACGAACCCCAGGCTCTTGAGCAACATGTCTCGCAGCATTGCGTTCCTCCAGTTGAGGTCTAGAGGATTCTCCATTCCCGAAGGAAGCGTCAATGCATCAGCAACGGCATTTCAATAGCGTGTCCGTTGCGAATCGGGCGGAGCCCAGGGGCGCGCAGCGGCCCTGATGAGAGGAGGAGAGTCGTTTTCCAAGAATGCGATGATTTCCACCGGCTTCTCGCGACAACCCCATTGGCTCAGCGGCGGGCCGCCTCGTCCACCGGGTCGACGACGAAGCGGCGGCATTCCAATGACCAGAAGTAGTTGGCCAGGTACCAGACCTTCTGGCCGTGGATGTCTTCGCGCTCCTCGGTACTGCTGAAGCCGGCAGATAAGAACTCGTTTCAAAAATGGACCAGAGAGGGCAGGTAACATGCCCTGCCTGCTCAGGGCCCATCTCGCAAGTGGCGCTCCAACTCTCGGTAGAGGATGAGGCAGCATCCGAGACGGAGGAGCGCGAGGTGCATCTCAGCGATTCGCTCCTCGCGCACCCGCAGTTCGTTTCATCTTGTACGAGCAAACCTCACGAGATTCCACGGCATCTTCGCTCCGGGCGCGAAACTCCAGCCATTTCTGCTCCCCCAAGCGGGGGTAGAGCCGACCAGGCACCTGCCAAGGGGCCACCGCAGCAGGCGCTGTGGGAGTGACGCACGGCTGAGGGATGCACTCTCTCTCGGAGCCCAAGGCGACCGGTCGCCTGCGCAGGGGAAGGGTATGGGGGACAGGCACGTCGGCGGACCGCTTGCCCATCGGGTCGCTCCGCAAGGCTCCTTCACGGGGGTCGATTGGAATCCTCGCGGGGGGTCCCCATCACTACGGGTGCGATGAAAACGAGGTTCCTCGCCATCACGCTGGGGCTGATCCTGGCGGGCACTCTTCTCGGAACCCTGGGCACGTTCTCACTGCCCATCGGCTCTGGCATCAGCCAATTCTGGCCAGGCATGGTGGTGCAGGTCGCTGGCGGCATCTGGTTCGGAGGCTGGGGGGTGCTGGCGGGTGCCATATTCCCCATCTTCAACAACCTGCTCGCCGGAGGCGGCACGGCGACCGTCATCGGCTTCATCCCCGCCAACATCGCCCAGGGGCTCATCCCCGCGCTGGCCTTTCACCGCTTCCACATGTCACCTCGCATCCCGGGGTGGAGGGGGCTGGCCTTCTATGGTCTCTGGGGGGCTGTCGTGCCGAGCACTGTTGGAGCCGTGTTGGGCGTAGCGGCATTGGGGGCCTTCGGAGAGGTGGACTTCCTCCGGGAGTTCCCTCGGCTGGCAGGCACCTGGGCCATGTCCAACACGCTCGCCGCTCTGCTCTTGGGAGTGCCAACACTCCGGGTGCTCACGCCTCTATGGGAGGAGGCGGATCTCCTGGTCCGTGACCGCTGGCCATGAGAGAGGAGCACCCACTCGCGGGCTTCAAGCATCGCGCTCGCTCCTCCTGGTCGGGTGTGTTGCGGCGGTTCGAGAACATGCCCATCCGGCTCAAGCTGCTCCTCGGGCTGTCCCTCGTCGGGCTGCTCCCGGTGATTGCCCTGTCCTCGACGGAGATCGCCCGGCACGGCGGTCTGAAGTCCACGGAAATGAGCCTTCCGTCCCTGCTCTTGAGCATCGAGCTCGTCCTCGCGTTGCTGTGCGCCGGAGGGCTCGCCAGGTTGCTCATCCGGCCCTTGAGCGACCTTCAGCAATATGCCGAGTCCCTCCTGGCTGGGAAGCAGGCTCGCATCGACCTGGAGCGCGGGGATGAGATCGGCCGGCTGGCGCGCTCCTTCGCCCGACTGCTCGCGGAACGACAACGCGCGGAGGACTCGCTGCGGGAGAGTGAAGAGCGGTTCCGGATCATCTTCGAGCAGGCCGGCGTCGGCATCGCCCAGGTGTCGCGAGAAGGGCGGTTCGTGCTGGTCAACCCGAAGCTGTGCGACATCCTTGGCTACACCGCCGAAGAGCTCCGGGAGCTGACCTGGGCTGGCATCACCTACCCCGAGGATCTGCCTGCCAGTCTGGCCCAGCGGCAACTGCTGGAGGAGCCCGGAACGCCCTCCAGGAGGTGGGAGAAGCGCTACATCCGCAAGGATGGAGCCGTGGTCTGGGCCAACCTCTCCTCGGTCGCGATGCACAATCCGGCCGGCCGGATCGAGTGTTTCATTTCCGTGCTCCAGGACATCACCGAGCACAAGCGGGCCGAGGAGGAACGGAACCGACTCTACCGGGAGGCCCAGGAGGCGATCCGGGCCCGTGATGTCTTCCTCTCAGTGGCCTCCCATGAGCTGAAGACCCCGCTGACCTCGCTCCAGCTTTCCCTCCAACAGGGCCTGCGCGGCTTGCGTCACCAGGAGCTCGTCAGCACCCGGTATGGCCGGGAGCTCACCCATCTGGGCCTCGCGGAGCAGCAGGCCAGGAGGTTGGGAGCGCTCATCAACGAGCTCCTGGACGTCTCCCAGCTCGCCACCCGCGGGCCCGAGCTGAACCTGGAGCGGGTCGACCTGGCGGAGCTCGCGCGGGAGGTGGTGAGGCGGGAGGAGGCCAGGGCGGCCCGGTTGGGATCGAAGCTCGTTCTGGAAACGCGAGGGCCGGTGGAGGGGTGGTGGGACACGTCGCGATTGGAGCAGGTCCTCCTCAACCTCCTATCCAACGCCATCAAGTTCGGCGAGGGCAAACCCATCGAGGTGAAGGTGGATGCCGACGCGGAGCTGGCGATGCTGGACGTGAGAGATCAGGGCATCGGCATCTCCCCTGAGGCCCAGTCCCGGATCTTCGAGCGGTTCGAGCGGGCCGTGCCGGAGAGACACTACGGGGGTCTCGGGCTGGGGCTGTGGATTGCGCGGCAGATCGTCCATGCCCATGGAGGATCTCTCTGGGTGGAGAGCACCGAGGGGCAGGGCACGACCTTCCACCTGCGGCTTCCCAAAGCCGGTTTGTCGGTATGACCCCGCCGTATCCACCGGCCCCGAGCTTCGGCTGTCGCTGGTGTCCTCGCGCTCTACCGCCCCGAGGTGCCGCTGCTCCGCGACTTGCGCCGCGCCCGTGAGCGCCAGAACAGCCGGTGGAAGAGATTGCCGTTGCATGTGCAGGGGGCGCGTTGACAATGCGCCCATGAACACCGCATCGGCCACTTCGTCCGCGCGCAGGGGAGGTTCGTTCCCGTGGGCGCTTCTGCTCGCGCTCGGTCTTCTTCCTTGGGACGCTTACGCGAGTGACCCGACCCCACTGATTGGGCGGCTGCTGCTGCCTCCCGCGTACCTGCTGATCATCGTGGGACTGGTGGTGACATCGCAGGCCAACTCCCAGCGGCTGGGGTGGGGATGGCTCGTGCTGTTGGGCCTCCCGGGGATTCCCTTGTTCGTGCTCTGCGCCGTGACAGGGCTTCAGCTCGGGTCCCTGGCTGACCACCCGGGGGTCACCTTGGGCTCGATGGTCGGGGCCGCGGGGCTGGTCTGGGTCGGCATCCGGCTCGTGCGGGCGGTCAGCGACTGACCGCCATCTGTGGCGAACGCCTATCCCCCAGCGGGCCAGGGCTCCTGGGGGATGTCCGGCTCCCGCCATTTTCTGGCAGCATGGGGCGCATGTCCCGCGCGAGGCCGGGGTGGGATACCTGCTGCGCCCGGGCTTCCTCCTGCCTCCGCTGATGTTCAGCGACGAGGAGCTCGAAGCCCTGGTGCTCGGCCTGCGGCTGGTCACCGAGCACGGGGATGGCGGGCTCGGCCGGGCCTGCGTGGACGTGGCCGCCAAGCTGCGCGCCGTGCTGCCCAGGGACTTGCACTCCCTCGTGGATGACGTGTCGCTCCTGGCCGGCCCCGCGCGGGAGCGCCCACCGGACGGTGTGGACCTTGCCCTCGTGCGCCGTGGCGCGCGCGCGAGGCCATCCCCGAGCCACGGCCCGGGTGAGCGGCTCCTGACAGAAACTGGCAGCACCCTGTGAGACGGTGTCCTTCGTCGGCACGCCGCCGACCTCGAAGGAGCCCCCCATGCGCCGCCACGTCCATGAGCCCGTCGTCTCCACGCCCCCCGAGGCACTCTTCCGTGCGTCACACGGAGCAGCGCACATGACGCGCGCCTGGGTGGGGGTCGTCTCGAGGGCGCACGTCCTGCGCGGAGTGGAGGGCGGCTTCGCCCAGCTCTGCCACGGCAAGCGCCTGCAGCTGGAGAAGATGAGCGTGGGGGACTGGCTCGTGTACTACTCGCCGAGAACGGAAATGCGCGGAGGCGAGCCGCTCCGGGCGTTCACCGCGCTGGGCCGCGTCCACGGAGCACGCACGGTGCCCTTCGACATGGGAGGCGGCTTCGTGCCCTACCGCCGGGACGTGCGCTTCGAGCGCACCGCGCGCGAGGTGCCCCTGGCGACGCTTGGCCAGAGCCTCGACTTCATCAGGAGCAACCCCCACTGGGGCATGCTGGCCCGCCGCGGGCACTTCGAAGTCAGCCTGGAGGACCTGCGCACCATCGCGGCGGCGATGGGCGTCTCGGCCGAAGCCTTCGCGCCTGCCCCCACACCTCACGCACGCGGCTGCCCGATGAGGTAGGTGATGGCCATCCCCTTCGCGCGATGGACCCCGCTGCTCCAGCGGTACCCGTCGGAGCCGAGCCCCGTTGTCAGCTTTTCGAGGTCCGCCGGAGCATAGGTCCGCAGCGACGACACCACGCCATCCCAGAGGATGAGCAGGGGAAGGATGGGCACCAGGTAGGTGAGGGCCAGGCGCCACCAGCGCATCGGGCGGATGAGCGGGGTGAAGCCCCACACGAGGGGCACGACGAGCAGGATCTGGGAGAGGATGTACGGCAGCGAGCGCTGGGTGAGCTCGAAGGCGGCGATGGGGACCTTGCGCGCGGCGGCGTCCCCGAGGAGGGCACGGGCCTGCTCCGGGGGGAAGTGGTGCAGCCCATCGAAGAGGGTCCGCACCCCCGTCAGCTCCTCGGGGATGCGAGTGGCGTCGACCGGGGTGTCGCGGTAATGCGCGCCGGGAGGCAGCTCCTGCTCCGGGGTGGGATGGAGGTCGGTGAGCACCACCTCGGCCCGGCCGTGCACCGCCTGTAGCGCCGGGAGCAGGGTGCGCCACGGGCCCCCCGTGCCGGAGCAGAGGTCGACGACCCGGTCCGTGCCCGCCGTTCGGAGCAGCTCCGCCAGTTGCGGCGCCACGCTGTCGTAGGACCGCAGGCGGTCGAGCACGACGTGCAGGTAGTCGACCTCGCCACGGCGCAACAGCTTGGGTAGCCACGGCTGGTCGAGGAACTCGAAGAGGTGGATGCGGGGAAGCAGGGGCATGGGGAGGAGGATAACGCCGGCTCGTGACTCCTGCCCCCCGCGATCCTGGCGCGCCCACGCACCAGGGTGGCCGGCACCACGTCCTTGGCTCGTGGAATTCACGCAGACCCCGTGGCGTAATGAGGCGGATGAAGATGAACGCAGGGGAACCCACGGGCACACGCTCAGTGAAGATCAACCGCGGTGACGTGTTCTGGATGGGGCCAGATGACTCGCGAGGGCCTGTCCCGAGCTACTCCCATCCCCACGTGGTGGTTCAGGATGACGTCTTCAACCACTCGCGCATCACGACCACGGTCGTGTGCGCCTTGACGTCGAACCTCCACCGGGCGAACGAGCCGGGGAATGTCCTGCTCGAGGTGGGCGAGGGGAACCTTCCCAAGCAGAGCGTCGTGGTCGTGTCGCAGATCTCCTCGGTCGACAAGACCCGCCTGGGTGAACGGATCGGGTCGCTGTCCGACGCGCGGGTGGAGCAGATTCTGGCCGGCCTGCGATTCCAGCAGGTGTCGTTCTTCGACCGGTAGCGATCTAGGTGCCCCCTCCCGGCGGGCTCACGTCCCAGGCGATGGGCAGGTGCTCGAAGCCGCGCAACATGAAGTAGGGCCGGAACACCGGGGCCTCGTCCGTCCGCAGCCGCAGGCCGGGCAACCGCCGCAGCAACTGCTCGAAGGCGATCCGCCCTTCCAGCTTCGCCAGCGGGGCGCCGACGCAGAAGTGGATGCCCTTGCCGAACGCCAGGTGCTTCTTCGCATCGGCGCGGTGGATGTCGAAGCGGTCCGGCTCGGTGAACTGCGTCTCGTCGCGGTTGCCGGACGCGTACAGGATGAACGCCCGCGAGCCCTTCGGGAGGGTGACTCCACTCAACGGGGTGTCGGCCATCACCGTCCGGAAGAAGCCGCGGATGGGTGATTCCATTCGCAGCACCTCCTCGAGTGCGTTGGGCAGGAGGCTGGGGTCCTTCCGCACGGCCTCCAATTGCTCCGGGGCATTGAACAGCAACCACATGCCGTTGCCGATGAGTCCCGTCGTCGTTTCGTGGCCAGCGGCGAACAGGTCCATGGCGTTGCACACCGCCTCCTGCTCGCTCAGGGGCGCGGTGCCACCCAACGACTGGGGCACGAGGAGCGTCAGCAGATCCTCGCGCGGGTGGCGCCGCCGCTCGTGGAGCTGCTCCTGGAAGTAGCGCTCCATCGCGATGAAGCCGTGTGCGCTCTGGACCTGCTGCTCGATGGGGGCGGTCGCTGACATCAACAGCGTCTTGTCATCGGACCAGCGCTTGAGCTGCTCCATGTCGGAGCGCGGCACGCCGAGCAGGTCGCAGATGATGAAGCCCGGCAGCGCGTAGGCGAACTGTTGGATGAGGTCCGCCTTGCCCTCGCGGAGGAAGCCGTCGATGAGCGCGTCCGCCGTTGCTCGGATGGTGGACTCCATCGCCGCGATGCGCTGGGCGCTCAAGGCCTTGCCGAACACGGCTCGGACGCGGGTGTGGTCCGGGAGGTCGCTCTGGACGAGTGAGAGGAATCGAGGGTACGCCTGCGCGAGAACGGCGCGCACCTCGGGGTGTGGCTCGGCCCTGGCATCGAGCGCTCCCACCGAGGAGAAGCGCGCGGTGTCCTTCTCGACCTCGGAGATGTCCGCGTAACGGGTGACGACCCACAGGTCGAACGTGGGACTGTAGAAGACGGGCCGTTCTCGCCGCAGCCGCGCATAGAGCGGATAGGGATTGGCGAGCTGGTCGGGGGCCATCGGGTTGAAGTGGGCGGAGAGGTCATTCATGTCGGGGCCTTGTGGACGATCATTCACGGGCGAGGTCACGTTGGGTGTTCGCGGTGGCTCCCGTGCGCGGGAACGCCGCCACGCGCTCGGACGCATTGCGGCGGATGTTCATGTAGAAGAGTTGGAACTCCACGGGATGGTAGTTGCCCTGGCCCAGCGTGTGGTCGAGCAGCCGGCTCATGAAGTCGCGCGGCGGGTCTTCGCCGAGGAGGACCTCCAGCTTCCCCTCCTTGCATTGCGCGCCGGTGAGTCCTGGCATCACCCGGGGTGGGGTCGTTTCGAGGAACACGGCTCCTTCGTTTCTCCCCCGCGGGGCCGGTTGCGTGTCATGCCGCCAGGTGAGGGGATTCACGCAGAGGAAGGGGCCCGACGCGGAGGTCGTGTCCGTCACGGGCTCCCGCACCTGGATGCGCTCCGTGTAGCCAGCGCCGCGTGCGTTCCAGCTGATGAGACAGCCGGTCTGCTCGGGTGATGCGCAAATGGGAATGTCGGGAAGGCTCTGCCGGAGCGCACCCTCTGGCATGGGAATCCCAATGAGATACGCGGCGACGAGCTGGTTCCGGAGTGGAGTCCCGCTCACGGCTTCGCGCAGGAGGCGTCTGGCATGCACGGTCCCCTGGCTGTGTGACGCGAGGATGAAGGGCCGTCCGTGATTGTATTTCTCCCGCCAGTAGCGGAACGCCGCGGCGACGTCTTGATAGGCGAGGTCCACCGCGGCCAGGTTCTCCTCACCTTGTCCGGTGAGGGCGGTGAGGTTCGCCTGCCGGTAGCGAGGCGCATAGATGGCGCAACAGGCATTGAAGGCGCTCGCTTGAAGGAGCGTCGCCACCCGGTCGGTCGCCGCGTTGAGAGAAGGGTCATCGATGGGGCCATTCCACTCGGCGCCGACATAGGTGGTGGGATGGATGTAGAAGACGTCCACGAGCGCCTGGGACTGATCGACCCCCGGGCTCGACGGCGGGAGCGTGTCCGCGAGATCGTGGAGCTCGGGAAGTGCGCTCCAGGCGGAGGCCTGGGTGTAGTCGGGCGGAGCGGGGGGACGTGCTTCGCTGAACGGAGTGCCGGGGGTGATGGACCAGAAGAAGATGGACGCGAAGTTCATCACCAGCAGCACGCCCAGCAGGATGCATGCCGAGAGCGTGGTGATGAGGAAGCGCCTGAACCTGTTCCGCATCGTGGAACGATAGGGAGGCTGGACGGAGCCTGTCAAAGTCACGGGAGGGCAGGCCGGGAGGGGTCCGCGGCCTCCACGCTTCTCGCCCAGTCAGGGTATACTCCAACCCCTGGAAGGCCCGCCCATGAAGATCCTCTTCCTCAACCTGGCTGGAGAGAAGGAAACCGCGAACGAGACCGCGCTCAAGGCGCTGCGGAAGAAGTACCCGGCGAAGGACACCTTCCTCTCCAAGCTCGTCTACGGCCCGTCCACGGTGACCGTGGTGGACGTGTGGCGCTGCTACGGTGAGGTACGCCACTTCCTGTCCAGCGAGAATCCGGACTTCCAGACGGGGACGCCCGAGTTCAATCGCATCAAGCAGCAGGTCGACACCGCGATGAATGCCGGCATCGACAAGATCATGCTCAGCGTTCACGGCAACTACGATGACGTCACCCACGGCTCCTGCAAGCTGCTGTCGGGGACGGTGAAGATCTCCTACCTCCAACTCTACGAGCTCTTCATGATGCTCGTGGAGGATCGCTACAAGGCCAGCCCCCTGAAGCTCACGCTGGTGATGTGTTACGGCGGACGGGCTCGGGACTACCTCAAGTCCCACGCCCCCGAGAATCTGGGTACGCGCTCCGGTCCGGACCTCACCACGAGCTTCGCCTTCCAGTTCTACAGCCTCTTGTGCAAGCAGATGAAGGTGACGATGACCGCTCGCACCGGAGCCCTCTCCTTCGATGACATCTCGGGGCACTCGAAGGTCGAGTCCGAACGCCTGGTCTTCGACATCATCGAGCGCGACCTGCGGCGCAAGGCCCTGGGCAACGATGAGGAGGCCGCCATGGGCTCAGTGGACTTCTCCGAGTACCTGGAAGAGCTTTTCTCGGCCGCCCAGGCCAGCGAGGAGCTGCTCCCCACTCTGGAATCCAAGGCCATGCAGTTGAAGCAGACCCATCAGCAGCCCCTGCAACAGGCGGCCATCGACTTCCAACACCAGCAGACCAAGGTCAACCTCATCAAGGATCCCGAGACCAAGAGCAAGTACGGCAAGCTGGTGTTCAAGTACGACGAGAAGTCCCGCACCATCCAGATCTGGAGCAAGTACCCGCTCAACCGGCTCGTGGCCCAGAAGTCCGTATAGCCCTCCAGCCCAGCCGCTGGACGCCCGAGCCCCGGCGGAGCGTTGGCGGCCAGGGTCGCCCGCGCGCCAGACTTGCCGTTGCGTCGCCCGGCTGCTAGCCATGAGTCATTCCGTTGGGGTGCCCCTTCCCGGGGCTGAGAGGCCAGGCGCCAACCCATCGAACCTGATCCGGCTAGGACCGGCGTAGGGAACGGAGAGCAGCAAGGGCGCGCGCGATCTCCCGGTCGTGGCCCCGGAGCTTCCCTCTGAACCCCCGCCGGTGGCGAAGAGAGGAAGCGCGATGCGGACGCCCACGGCCTTCTCCATCCTCGGCGCAGGGGTCATGGGCCTCTGCACCGCCGTCGAGCTCGCGAGCCGCGGTGGGCGGGTGACGCTGGTCGAGCCCCGGCCCGCACCGGGTCCCCATGCCTGTTCCTGGTGGGCGGGCGGGATGCTCGCCCCCTTCTGCGAGGGCGAGACGGCCGAAGAGCCGGTGATCCGGCTTGGCCAGACCGCCGCCGACTGGTGGGTGGCGCAGGGGGTGGATGTCATCCGCCGCGGCACGCTGGTCCTCGCCCTGGGCCGCGACCGGGCCGAGCTCGACCGCTTCGCCGCCCGGACGCGGGAGCACCAGTGGATGGGCGGCGAGGCGCTCGCCGCGCTCGAACCCGGGCTCGACGGCCGCTTCCACCGCGGGCTCTTCTTCCCGACCGAGGCGCATCTGACGCCGCGCGTGGCCCTCTCCACCCTGCGCGCCCGTGCCGCGGCGCTCGGCGTCACCTTCGCGGAGACCGCGCCCGAGGGCCAGCGCATCGACTGCCGGGGCCTCGCCGCGCGCGATGCGCTCCCCGAGCTCCGGGGCGTGAAGGGAGAGATGCTGGTGCTGCGCCTCCCCGACCTGGCCCTCTCGCGCCCGATCCGGCTCCTCCACCCGCGGATCCCCATCTACCTCGTCCCCCGCGGCGACGGCATCTACATGCTCGGCGCCACGATGATCGAAAGCGCCGAGCGCGGGCGCGCGAGCGTCCGCTCGGTCCTGGAGCTCCTCAGCGCCGCCTATGCGCTGCACCCGGCCTTCGGCGAGGCGGAGATCCTCGAGATTGGCGCCGATGCGCGGCCCGCCTTCCCCGACAACGTCCCGCGCCTCATCCGGCGCGACGGCACGCTCTTCCTCAACGGCCTCTACCGCCACGGCTACCTGATGGCACCGGTTCTGGCGCGGATGGCGGCCGACCACCTTCTGTCCGGCAAACAAGTGGAGCTCCTGCGATGAAGATCACCGTGAATGGCGAGACGCGCGAGACGGCGAGCGAGACGCTCGGCGCGCTCCTCCTCGAACTGGGCCATGGCGAAGCCAGGGTCGCGACCGCTGTGAACGAGGCCTTCGTGCCCGCCGCCGCGCGCGACGGGCTGCGCCTCGCCGCGGGCGACCGGGTGGAGATCGTGACGCCCCGGCAGGGGGGCTGAGCCGATGCCGGTCTTCTACGGAACCGAAGTCGCCTCGCCCCTGATGCTCGGCACCGCGCAATATCCCTCGCCCGCCGTGCTGGCCGAGGCCTTCCGCCGTTCGGGCGCGGGCGTCGCCACCGTCTCGGTCCGCCGCGAGGCGGGGGGCGAGCGGGCGGGGCGGGATTTCTGGCGCCTGATCTCGGGGCTCGGCGTGCGGGTGCTCCCCAACACCGCCGGCTGCCACAGCGCCCGCGAGGCGGTCACCACCGCCCGGATGGCGCGCGAGCTCTTCGAGACCGACTGGATCAAGCTCGAGGTGATCGGCAATGCCGACACGCTCCAGCCCGATCCCTTCGGCCTGGTCGAGGCAGCGCGGCTCCTCGTGACCGAGGGCTTCAAGGTCTTCCCCTACATGACGGAGGATCTGGTGCTCGCCGACCGCCTCTTGCAGGCGGGCTGTGAGGTGCTGATGCCCTGGGGCGCGCCGATCGGGACGGGGCTGGGGCTGCTCAATCCCTACGGCCTGCGCAGCCTGCGCGCGCACTTCCCCGACGTGCCGATGGTGATCGACGCGGGGCTGGGCCTGCCGAGCCAGGCGGCCGCGGCGATGGAGATGGGCTTCGACGCGGTGCTCCTGAACACCGCCGTCGCCAAGGCGGGCGATCCCGCGGCGATGGCCGAGGGCTTCGCGAAGGCACTGGAGGCCGGGCGCCTCGCCCACGGCGCCGGCCCGATGCCGCCGCGCGACATGGCCGCACCCTCCACTCCCGTGATTGGAAAGGCCTTCCTGTGACGCTCGACCGCTTCTACCCGATCTTCGACGACGTGGGCTGGCTGCCCCGGGCGCTCCCCCTGGGCGTGAAGCTCGTCCAGCTCCGCCTCAAGGACCGCGCGCCGGATGAGCTGCGCCGCCAGATCGCCGCCGCCCGCGACCTCTGCCGCGAGGCCGGCGCCGTGCTGGTGGTCAACGATCACTGGCGGCTCGCCATCGAGGAGGGCTGCGACTGGCTGCATCTGGGGCAGGAGGATCTGGATGGTGCCGACCTGCCCGCCATCCGCCGCGCGGGGCTGCGCCTCGGTATCAGCACCCACGACCATGCCGAGCTCGACCGGGCCCTCGCGCTCGAGCCCGACTACGTCGCGCTGGGGCCGGTCTATCCCACCGTCCTCAAGCAGATGAAATGGCACCAGCAGGGGCTGGAGCGGGTGACGGAATGGAAACGCCGGATCGGCGACCTCCCCCTCGTCGCCATCGGCGGCATGAGCACCGCCCGTGCTCCGGGCGTCTTCGCGGCGGGGGCAGACATCGTCTCGGTCGTGACCGACATCACGCTGAACCCCGACCCCGAGGCGCGGATCGCCGAATGGATGGAGGTGACGCGGTGAGCCGCTATGCCCGTCAGACGGCCGTGCTGG
The DNA here is from genome assembly GCF_016887565.1 of Archangium violaceum. Lineage (NCBI taxonomy): Bacteria > Pseudomonadati > Myxococcota > Myxococcia > Myxococcales > Archangiaceae > Archangium > Archangium violaceum. The sequence continues at coordinate 9,641,245 of NZ_CP069396.1, read as the reverse complement.
GGGAGGGTGCTCAGGAGCGGCTCCGGGCGGCGCGGCTCCTCGTCGTGGGGGCGGGGGGCCTCGGTGCGCCGGTGCTGCAATATCTCGTCGGGGCTGGAGTGGGGCACATCCGCCTCGTCGAGCCCGACCGGGTGGAGGAGAGCAACCTGCACCGCCAGACGCTCTTCCGCATGGGCGACCTCGGCCAGCCCAAGGCCGAGGCCTGCGCCCGTCACCTGGCCGGGCTCAACCCGGAGAGCGTGGTGGAGCCCGTGGTGGCCGCGCTGGAGCCCGCCAACGCCCCAAGGCTCATCGAGGGTTGCGACCTGATCCTCGACTGCGCCGACAGCTTCGCGGTCAGCTACATCCTCTCGGACGTGTGCCTCGAGCGGGGCCTTCCGTTCCTCTCCGCCTCCGTCACGGGGCGGGAGGGCTATGCGGGCGGCTTCTGCGGCGGTGCGCCGAGCCTGCGTGCGGTCTTCCCCGACCTGCCGCAGCGGATGGGCAGCTGTGCCGAAACCGGCGTGCTCGGCCCTGTCGTGGGGGTGATCGGTGCGCTGCAGGCGCAGATGGCTCTGGCGTTGCTGGCGGGGGAGCCGGGCGTCCTCGGGCGCCTCGTCACCTTCGACGGCGCGACCTTCCGCGCGGGCGGCTTCCGCTTCGACGGGGCGGAGGAGCCCGCGCATGCGCCGCGATTCGTCTCCCCCTCGGAGATCAAACCAGGAGACCTGACCATCGATCTGCGCGGGGCGGATGAGGCCCCGCTGATCCACCCCGCCGCGCGGCGCCTGAGCGTGGCGGAGGTCGGCCCCGGCATGGAGCTGCCCGAACCCGGCCAGCGCGCCGTGCTCGTCTGCCGCTCCGGCCTCCGCGCCTGGAGGGCGGCGGAACGCCTCGCCGCGATCTGGCCCGGAGACATCGCCCTCGTCGCCGCGGGGGTGATGGAGGCGTGACGGGAAAGGCCCGGCGACGGCGCCACGTGTCGCGCCGCCGCTGGAGGAGGCGGACCTCAGTAGGTGATGGTCATGTCGTGGAGGATGGCCGAGCAGCCGGTCCGCGAGCCAGCCTCCTTGTCGTCCGTGTCGCCCACGCAGGAGAGCTGCCACACCAGCCGGCTGGCGGGGATTGTCTGGGGGAACTGGAAGGTGTCGGTGGCGTGGCCGTAATCCCTGTAGCCGAAGTGGAACTCCGGCCCCTCGGGCTTCACGCCCACCGGGGTGATGCTCTGGATGGGGCTGGGGGCCGTGAAGACTTTGTACCAGACATCGCCCTGGGCGTACGTGTCACCCCCCACCTCGCGCGCCCAGATGGCCATTCCCACCCACAGCTCGGTGTTGTTGTTGCGCAGCTCCATCTCGAAGTCGATGTCCATGTCGGGACCGTTTCCGCCGAACTCGGCGTCGCCCGAGCGCAGCGGCGGCACGAAGAAGGGCAGGTACGGCTTGTTGAGGACAACCGAGGTGAGCGCCTGCCCCTGGGTGGCCACCGGCTCGGCGGCCTGGGCGGTGGGCTCCTGCTCCATCATGTCGGTGCCACAGCCGGCGAGGCCCAGCGCGACAGCGGGCAGTGCGAGGGAAACGAGCTTTCGGAACATGGATTTCTCCTGTCGTGGGAATTTCGGAATGTGTGAGAAGGGCCGGGGCCGCCTGGGGCGGTGCCACGGGCACACCGGTTCGTCCGGGTTGCGAGGCCACTTCTACGGAGCCGCGCACGTGCGTGCCCTGGCCATGCAGTGAGGCGCTCCGCTGGTGCCGTGAACCGGCTCTTCGCGCCCGTGAGTCGTCAGGCCTTGCCCCGTTCCAGGAGGACCGGGCCGTCTGGCTCATCCAACCGCCGCGCTTACGGGTGCGTTGAGACAGCCTTTCCACGCCAGCTCCAGCTCGGAGGCGGCACCCAGATATTGGTTCCTGTATGGCTTCAAGGGCGTATCCTGGTTTTGCTTCACTGTCGTCTTTGTCGTGTTTTCTCGCCCCCCAAGAAGACAGGAATCAATTCCCATGAAACACTTCAGGTTCGGCCCGCCGGTACGCCCCCTCATCGGCGCGCTGATGTGTACTCTCTCGCTCACGGCCGGCTGCGGCCCGGCGAACGAGCAGGACGAGAAGTCCTCCGCCATTGGCAACACGAAGAGCGAGGTCGTCTATGGCACGGACGACCGTCAGGACGTCTATGCGCACCCGGACGCCACGCTGCGCGCGCGGGCTCAACAGGCCACGGTGGGGTTGGTGCACCCACAGTTCCTCGATACGACGGACCCCAACAACGTCACCTTCCCAGGTCCGACGCTGGGCGCCGGACTCAATCTCTGCTCCACCGAGCGCTTCCTGAATGACCCGCGGGCGGCCTTCTGCACCGGCACGCTCATCGACGACGACCTGGTGCTCACCGCGGGGCACTGCGTCGGAAACGTCGCGGAGTGCGCCAACACCCACATCGTCTTCAATTTCTACCGGACCGCGGAGGGCGTACTGCAGCGGGTCACCACGCAGGACGTCTTCAAGTGCGCCTCCATCGTGGCGCACCAGTATGGCACGTCGAACGGGCAGTTCCTGGACTACGCCATCGTGCGCCTGGACCGGCCGGCCACGCCTCGCTTCGCCCCGGCACCGGTGCGCACGGGCAACACCGCGCTGAGCGCCGGGCAGAACGTGGCCGTCATCGGCAGCAGCAGCGGCATCCCCTTCAAGATCGACTCCGGTGGCTCGGTGCGTGACGCGCGCTCGGGCACCCTGGACTACTTCGTGTCCAACTCGGACACCTTCCCTGGCAACTCGGGCTCGGCCGTGTACGAGACGAGCAACTACACCGTGGCGGGCATCCTCGTGCGCGGTATGGGTCAGGACTACGTCGCCAACGGCAGCTGCAACGTGGTGAACACGTGCAGCGAGACGGGCTGCATCGGCCAGGAGAGCACCTACGTCTACCCGGCCCTCAAGGGCTTGTGCACCGAGCTCAACAACGGCAGCACGCGGCTATGCGCCGGTATGCCGCCGCCCCCGACCCGCCCGGCGAACTCGTACGTCTACACCACGGCCGACACCAACGACGCCCGTCAGAACACGGTGGACAAGGTCTTCACGCTCTCCTCGGGCGACGTGTTGCAGGTGAGCACCTGTGGCCTGAAGGACTTCCCCCCCACCGGTTACCCCAAGCTGCGCCTCTTCGACCCACGGGGCACCGAGGTCGCCACCAGCTACGATGGGTGTGGCTTCAAGCTCAGGGTGTCGGCTTCCGGCGACTACACCCTCCGCGCCGGCTGCGGCAGTGCGGAGAGCTGCAGCGCCACCGTGGTGTGGAAGGTGACCTTGAATGCGGACCTCACCCGAGGCTCGTTCTCCTTCAACCTCACCAACACCAGCAGCGGTACGCGCAACACCGCCAACCGGGACGTGACGCTGTCGCCAGGCCAGGTCCTCGATGTGGGCACCTGTGGCGTGGAGGGCGCCTCTGGCATCGGTGACACCATCCTGCGGGTGCACGACTCGTCGGGCCTGGTGGCGGCCGAGAACGACGACGCCTTCGGCACCTGCGGCAGCCTCTCGCACGTCGTCTACCGCGTGAATGGAGGGGCCGAAAACGTGCCGTATCAAATCCGAGTCGGCTGCTTCCGCAGCACCAGCTGCAGCGGCACGGCCGCCTACGTCATCTATTGAGCCACCTGACGGACGAACCGACGCCGCGATTGGACTGACGTGTGAGCCTGCCCCCGCTGTGGGGGGCAGGCTCAGCGGGGCCCTGTTCCCGTATCCGTGGCGGTCGATGCGACGCGCGCGAGGACCCTGCCGTACATCTCGAGACGGGACAGGGGAGGGGGCCTGGGTCGAATGAGGACAGATTCCGTCCTATATTCCCCCCACCGTGCTTCCGTCATCTGACCCGCCGCGTCCGCGTGGGGGCGGGTCAGCTCATTGCCGGGAGTCCTTCTTCATGCAGCAGACCGCTCATCTGTGGCTGTTCTTCGTCCTGGTGTTCGGGGTCGTCATCCTTCCCGGCCTCGACATGGCGTTCGTCCTCGCCAGCTCCCTGACGGGCGGCCGCAAAGCGGGTCTGTCGGCCGTGGCGGGGATCATCGCCGGTGGTGCCTGTCACGTGGCCGCCGGTGCCACCGGCGTGGCCGTGTTGCTGAAGGTCGTCCCTTCCGCTTTCAACGTGTTGCTGTGGATCGGCGCCCTGTATGTGGCGTGGATCGGTATCTCCCTGTTCAGGAGCGGCGCCGCCTTCTCCGCGGCTCCCCTCGGGGAAAAGCACCCGCCCGCGGTCACGTTCCGCCGCGGCGTGCTGACCTGCCTCCTCAATCCGAAGGCCTACCTCTTCATGCTCGCCGTGTTCCCTCAGTTCGTGCGGCCGGAGTATGGGCCCCTCTGGATCCAGGCACTCGTGCTCGGCGCCATCATCGCGTTCATCCAGGCCGCCGTGTATGGCGTCATCGCGCTGGTCGCGGATGGGGCCCGCGGTTGGCTCGAGTCCAATCCCGCCGCCAATGTCACCGCCGCTCGGCTCGTCGGCGGTCTTCTGATGTTCGCCGCTGTTCTGACCGCCCTGGAGGGGTGGCGCAGCGCCTGATTTTCAGCTCAAGGAATGTTCTCCAGGGGGACGAAGTGCGAGCTCGAGGGCGAGGCACCGACGAAGTGGCGTACTGACGGTGGCCGCGCGTCGCGATGCAGGGCGAGGAGCCTGTCCTGCAGGTGTTTCTCCTCGTGGGTGACTCGCTCGTGCTGGCGAAGATGCTCCAGCCAGGAATCGACGATGAAGTATTCGAGAAAGCGACCCGGCTGTCCTACGTCTTCCATCACACCCCACTGCACCGCACCGTCGCGCCGGCGGGTTCCTCCGAGCAGGTGGATGTGATGCAGGAACTCTTCGCGGTCCGCTGGCTCGATGAGGTATTCCACCGTCACCAGCACCGGACCGCGCTCGGGGTCGAACTTCGCGGCGGGGGTCGGCTGCGTCCAATGCGCGGACGGGGTGGTATCCCGAGCCATGGCCACGCTCAGCCGGAAACGCAGCGAGAAGATACCCGCGAGTACCGCCAATACCGCCGCGGATGTCAGCGCCCATCCCGTGCCGGCTTGCTGCGCGATCGTGCCCCAGAGCAGGCTGCCACCCGCCATGCCCGCCGAGAAGACCACGATGTAGAGCGACAGCGCTCGGGCACGTACCCATGCGGGGACCGAGACGTGAGCGGCTGTCTGGAGCGATGACAGCACGGTGATCCACGACACGCCGTTGACCAGCATCGCCACGCACAGGAGCCGCAGGTCGCGCAGGCCCGCCAGGGCCAGCATGGTGAGGGAATAGAGCAGGGTCGCGGCTGGCACCAGTGTGTCGGCATCGAACCGCTTCCGGAGCTTTGGCAATGCGATGGCGCCACCGATCGCACCCGCACCGATGAACGTCAGCAACATTCCATAGGTGCCCGCTCCCGCGGAAAGCCGCTGTCGAACCACGATCGCCAACTGCGAGGGCAGGGCGCTGGCGAACACGAAGAAGCAGGCCGACTTGATCAGCACCGACCGGAATTCGCTGGCTCGTGCCGCATAGCGCAACCCGGCGCGCAGTGCTCCGCCGAAGGACTCGGCGGGCAAGGCCGAGACGGACTTCGACGGCCGCCAGCGCCACAGGACGAACACCACGCCCAGGAATGAAAGCGCATTGAGTGAAAACGCCCAGGCCGCGCCGAATCGCGCCACGATCAGCCCACCGAGGGCGGGGCCAATGGATCTCGCGATGTTCATGCCGATGGCGCCCATGGCCACTGCCGGCGCCAGCATCGGGCGTGGGACCAGGTCGGCGGTGGTCGCGGCCTGCGCCGGCATCGCCATGGCCGCCCCCGCGCCGAGCGCGAAGGTCAGGCACAACAGTGACCATGCATCGAGCCGGCCGGCGTGTGCCTGCAGCGCGACCACCGTGGCCACGAAGAACATCCACAACTGCACCCCGAGCAGATAACGCCGACGATCAACGATGTCCGCCAGCGTGCCGGCAACGAGCGCGAACGCCACGACCGGCAGCGTCGTCGCGGATTGCACCGCCGCGACCATGAGCGGTGAGCCGGTACGCTCCGACATGAACCAGGCGGCGGCCACATCCTGCACCCAGGTCCCGATGTTGCTGGTCAGCATCGCCAGCCATAGCGCACGGAAGCTGGGATGGCGAAGCGGTGTCCATGCGCCAATCACCTGAGCAGGGGGCGCAGCCGCGGTCACGCTCGCTTCAGAAGGCATAGCACAAGCACCCCAATGCGCCCCAGAAGCCGCGCGGATCTCCACCAGGCGTGTGGTGGTGTGCTGCATGATCCTTGCCGTAACCGTGCACGCCACACGACGTCCCATGCGGGTGCGAATGCCGTTGCGCGTGAGAGACCACTGCACCGGCCCGCGCGCTTGGACCGCCCTGGTAGCCACCGAACCGGCTCACTGGCGACCAGTCCGGCATGGGGTCGGGCAACACAGGAGCGAGTGGGCCGAAATCGCCGGTGCCATGCACCACCTTGCCGCCCACCACCGTCAGCACGCTGGAGATGTCCTTGATCGCCTCTTCCGGCACGCTGAAGAAGTCCGAGGACAGCAATGCGAAGTCGGCGTATTGGCCCACCTTCAGACGGCCCTTGACCGCCTGCTCGTGTGAGAACCATGCGCTGCCATGCGTCCACAGGCGCAGCGCTTCTTCTCGTTCCAGCCGGTTGTCATTGCCGTACATCGACAGACCGCCCAGTGTGCGGCCGCTGACCAGCCAGTACAACGCCACCCACGGGTTGTAACTGGCCACACGCGTCGCGTCGGTGCCGGCGCCGACCGGTACGCCCGCGTCCAGCATCCTGCGCACCGGCGGCGTGCGCTGGAGCGCCGCACTGCCGTAGCGCTCCGCGAAGTACTCGCCCTGGTACGCCATGCGATGCTGGATGGCGATACCGCCCCGCAGGTCGCGCACGCGTTCGATATTGCGCTCGGAAATGGTCTCGGCGTGGTCGATGAACCAGTGCAGCCCGTCGAATGGCACCTCGCGGTTCACCTTCTCGTAGACATCGAGCACGCGGCTGATGCTCTCGTCGTAGGTGGCATGGATGCGGAACGGCCAGCGACGTTCCGCCAGCAGGCGCACCACGTCTTCCAGCTCGCCCTCCATGCCTTGCGGCAGCTCCGGGCGCGGTTCACGGAAATCCTCGAAGTCCGCCGCCGAGAAGACGAGCATCTCGCCAGCGCCGTTGTGGCGCAGCATGCCGTCACCCTCGAGCGGCTTCAGCGTCTTCGTCCAGCGGTCGAAGTCCGCGAGCTCGCCACCCTTCTTCTGGGTGAACAGGTTGTAGGCGATACGCACCGTCAGCTCGCCGTCGGCGTGCAGCTTCTGGATGATCTCGTAGTCTTCCGGATAGTTCTGGAAGCCGCCGCCGGCATCGATCACCGAGGTGATGCCCAGCCGGTTCAGCTCGCGCATGAAGTGGCGGGTGGAGTTGAGCTGGAACTCCGGCGGCAGCTTCGGCGCCATCGCCAGGGTCGCGTAGAGGATCAGCGCATTGGGCTTGGCCAGCAGCAGTCCGGTGGGATTGCCCGCCTTGTCGCGCTCGAGCTGGCCGCCGGGTGGATTCGGACTGTCCTTGGTATAGCCGACAGCGCGCAGTGCGGCGCGATTGAGGAGTGCACGGTCGTACAGATGCAGGATGAAGACCGGGGTCTCCGGCGCGGCCTCGTTGAGCTCCCGCAGCGTCGGCAGGCGCTTCTCGGCGAACTGGTGTTCGGTGAAGCCGCCCACCACGCGCACCCATTGCGGCGCCGGCGTACGCGCCACCTGCGCCTTCAGCATCGCCATCGCATCGGCCAGCGTGCGCACGCCGTCCCAGCGCAGCTCCATGTTGTAGTTCAAGCCACCGCGGATCAGGTGGAGGTGGCTGTCGTTGAGGCCGGGGATCAGGCGTCGGCCCCCGGCATCGATGATCCGGGTCTTGGGGGTGGCATGAGCCATGACCTCGGCATCGTTGCCTACCGCCAGCAGGTTGCCGTCGGCAACGGCCAATGCCGTCGCCGACGGGTTGCTCCGGTCCAGGGTGGTGATCCTGGCGTTTCGTACGATCATGTCGGCCATCGGTGTGGTCCTCTCAGGTCCGGCGATTCGAGCCGGAGACAATCATTAGCGCCTACGACGTCCGATGGCCGCATGGCCGCGGGGTCGTCAGTGACCGCCCTCGGAAGCACCGAACATCTTCTTGGCGTACTGCAGGCCGATTCCGTATCCGCCGCCGTGGGTCGCGGCGATGCCGGTGGTCAGGGCGTACGTGGCGCTCCGCGCCCAGTCGCGCTGCAGCTCGAGCAGGTACTGCAGGCTGGTCATCGGAACCGCACCGGCCTGGATCATGCGCTGCACCGCGCGCTCATGCGCCTCGTCGGACACATCACCACAGGCATCGGTGATGACGTACGTCTTGAAGCCCTGGTCGATCGCGGACAGAACGGGGCCGACGATGCACACGCCGGTCCAGAGTCCCGCGAACACCAGTCGCTCCTTGTCGAATGCGTTGATCTGCGCGATCACCTGCCCATCTTCCCAGGCATTCATGCTGGTGCGGTCGTAGACCTTCGACTCGGGAAACGCCGCGGTGATCTCCGGGAACAACGGCCCCGAGAAGCTCTTTTCGGCGACCGTGGTCAGCAGGGTCGGCACGCGGAATCCGGCGGCGGCCCTGGAGATCAGCGCGGTGTTGTTGCGCAGCAACGCGATGTCGATCGAATGAGTCGCGAAGGTCATCTGCGACTGGTGGTCGATCAGGATCAGGGCATGGTCGGTGGGCGACAGGAGGCCCTTTCCGGGCGTCGGGGTGGCTTTGGGCATGGTGTTGCTCCTCTTCGGGTTGGGTTCTTCGGTTGAGCAAGGTAGCGCGTCAGGCCTTGGTGGAAATCACCCGAAAGCGCCTGAGACGCTTCCCCCGAAAGAGGGAGCGAACACTCACGGCCCGCTATTGCGGATTTTTCTTGTTTTTAAATTTGTCCTGGTTCCGACCCAGGCATACGGTACCAGCCATGACTCTTCTCGAGGGACCCCCAACACCTCTCCCATGAATCCTCCCTTCAAAAACCCCCCGTTCCGCTGCGCGTTGCTCTTGCTCGCTGTCGTGTTGAGCTCTCCGGCCACCGCCTTCGCGGCCTTTGGTCTGACCATCAGCACCGATTACTACACGGTGGATACGGGTGCCGGGCTCGCCTTCAAGGTCCGACGGACGGACAACGGAGTGAGCACACAGTCGCCAGGTGACATCATGAGCCTGGTCTACAACGGCGTCGAGTACCAGAACCAGTCGCGCGGCTCTCAGATCAACTCGGGCTTCGACTGGTTGTATAACGGCGTGTCGTCCGTCTCCGTCAGCGCCTCGGTCATCGACGGTAACTACGTCAAGGTCACCGTGCAGGCCGGTTCCCTGACCCATTACTACCTGGCGCGCAACGGCCATCCGAACATCTACATGGCGACCTACTTCACCGCCGAGCCGGATGTACACGGCCAGGTCCGCTATGTGGTCCGCATCCCCTCCAGGCTCCTCCCCAACGGCCCGAGGCCGTCGGACATCCGTAACAACACCGGGGCCATCGAATCCTCGGATGTCTTTGGCATGAGCGACCGCACCACCCGCTCCAAGCACTACTCCAACCAGCGCATCATCGACTATTCCTACACCGGTGCTACTGGCAACGGCGTCGGCGTGTTCATGATTCGTAGCAATCATGAGGGGGGCTCCGGCGGCCCCTTCTATCGCTCCCTCATCAACCAGTGCGGTGACGATCAGGAACTCTATGAGATCGTCAACTACGGCGAGGCCCAGACCGAGGCCTTCCGCACCAACGTCCTCAACGGCCCCTACATCCTCGCCTTCACCAACGGCGGGAATCCGCCCGCGATCGACACCTCGTGGCTCTCCAACATGGGCCTGACCGGCTACGTCCCCGCCTCCGGTCGCGGCTACGTGAACGGCAAGGCCAACGGCATTCCGAGCGGCTTCCAGGGCGTCGTCGGCTTCGCCAACAGCACGGCCCAATACTGGAGCACCGTGGTGAACAGCAACTTCTACAGTCCCGCGATGATTCCCGGCACCTACACCCAGACCCTCTACAAGGGCGAGCTGGCCGTGGCTTCCCAGACCGTGACCGTGACGGCCGGCATCACCACGACGAAGTCCATCACCTCCACCGAGACCACGCCCGCCTATCTCTGGAGGGTTGGCGAGTGGGACGGCACCCCCGCCGGTTTCCTCAACGCGGACAAGATCACCACCATGCACCCCTCTGATGCGCGCATGAGCAGCTGGGGTCTGGTCACGTTCACCGTGGGCAACAGCGCCACGAGCGCGTTCCCCGCCTACCAGTGGAAGGGCGTGAACAACCCGACGACCATCCGGTTCAACCTCGCCTCGAATCAGATCGCCAACCGCACCGTGCGCGTCGGCCTCACCGTCGCCTACAGCGGAGCCCGCCCCATTCTCACCGTCAACAATTGGAGCTCATCCATCCCCGCGATCTCCACGCAGCCCACGACCCGCACGCTCACCGTAGGCACCTACCGCGGCAACAACACCACCTACACGTTCAATGTGCCCGCGAGCGCCTTCGTCACGGGGACGAACACGATGACGATCTCCGTCGCCAGCGGCTCCGGCAGCACCGGCTTCCTCAGTGCTGGCTATGCCTACGATGCCGTCGACATCTACTAAGACCGGGCTCTGAGGCGTGGAGGCGGCGGGAATCGAACCCGTGGGCAGGGCGATGGATTTCTTCGAGCAGAACCGCCGCTGCGAGATCGGCTACGCGCTCGCCAGCCGCCACTGGGGTGAAGGTTGTGCGACCGAAGCGCTGCGCGCGGCGATCCGCCATGGCTTCGACGCCCTGAACCTGAACCGCATCGAGGCCGACATCGACCCGCGCGACATCGGCTCGGCGCGGGTGCTGGAAAAGCTGGGGTTCAGGAAGGAAGGCTATATGCCCGAGCGCTGGATCGTGCACGGCGAGATGGCCGACACCGTGAACTACGGGCTGCTCAGGCGCTCCTGGGACGAGCGCTGAGCAGCCCGGCCGGCCGCATCAGGCCTGCGGCGCGCTCCAGACCAGGTTCCACAGGTGGCCGTCGAGGTCCTCGAAGCCCTGGTCATACATGAAGCCGCTGTCCTCGGGCGGATGCGGAGTACGGCCGCCGGCGGCGACGGCCTTGGCGATCAGTCTGTCCACTTCTTCCCGGCTCTCGCAGCTCAGGCAGATGACGACCTCGTTGGCCTCCTTCGCCTGCACGATGGGCTTGTCGATGAGGGTCTTGAAGAACGCTTCGGTCGTCAGCATGGCATGAATGCTGCCATCCACGATGACCATGAATGCCGCGCTCTCGTTGCTGAATTTTGGATTGAAGCTGAAGCCGAGAGCGGAAAAGAAGGCCTTGGATTTGTCCAGGTCCTTGACCGGCAGGTTGAAGATGATCTGCTTGTTCATGACGTCCCCATGTCGAAAGGTGAGTTGAATAACGGGTCCTGCATCCGGACGACGAATGATGACGCATGAAATCGACAAGCGCGCGAAAAAAGATTTTCGCTGCGATGGCGCTCACCAGACCGCTTCGCTGTTGCGCCACGCCGGCAGTTCTCGCACACGGTCGAACCACGCCAGCAGATGCGGGTAGTCGTCCAGCGGCAGGCGCGTCCGCTCGCGGTACATCAGCGGCGCCGCCACCGCGTAGTCGGCCAGGGTCACGGCTTCGCCCACCAGCCAACGGCGGTTGGCCAGGTGCTTGTCCAGCACCGTGGCGGCCTGGGCCAGGTCGGCGGCGCCGCGCGCCCTCCGGGGGGTCAATTGTTTTCGCGGCCTCGAACACCGGAGCGCGATCAATCGGGCGATTGCCGGGCGCGCGTTGGCTCGCGGCAATCACTTACTGCATGTATCTGACGACAGTGCTTGCTTTTGTTGCCTGCCTCCTTGGGGCTTCTGCGTTGCTGCACCTCACGATTGAGCGACCCTTCCTCCGGCTTCGCGAACATTGGGCACGTTCTTCGACAGGGCAGAAGAGCAACGCAGTTCCCGCAAGCGGGAGCGGAGGAGGTGAGCGCAGCGCCTGAGACAGCGGCAAGGAAGGCGCCGATGAAGGAGATGCTATATAAGGCGGTCCCCCCTTGGCCAAGGAGGCCACCTTGATACGGACCGTTGCTCGACTCGTCGCGCTGTCAGTCTTGATTCTGTGTGCGGTTCCCGCGTCCGCCTTCGCGCAGCTGACGTGCCCGGATTATGGCTCGGTCGCGAATCCACCCACGCTCCAGGGACCGGCGCGTCGGAGCTTCCGACACACGGGTAGCCAGATCCTCTCCTGGTCCTATCCGCCCTACCACATGGTGCATGATCAGATCGTGCCCGTGGGGACCCAGGCCATCGTCGTGGGCAAGTTCGACTACAGCAGCGTCCTGCACAAGGACCTCGAGGATGAGGACGTCCACGTCTACATCATGGGAACGAATTCGCCGGGCTGGCAGTATGTCGGTGAGTTCCGCACGGATTCCGATGGCAAGATCTTCGTCCCCATCACCCGCCCGGTGGGCGAGTACCGGGTGACGATGATCGTCGAGGGCGATCTCAGCTCCGCCACCGGCTTCGTCTCCGTGGTCGAGCCGGGCCGCCAGACCGTCCTGTTCGACATCGACGGCACCTTGACCCTCAATGACTTCGAGATGGTCGGCGACTACCTCGGCTGCAGCACGGCCCAGGCCTATCCGCATGCGGTCGACGTGGTGAACAGCTACGCCGACAAGGGCTACCAGATCATCTATCTCACGGGCCGCCCCTACTGGGTTGGCAAGGACACGCGCCAGTGGATCGACTACCAGGGCCTTGTCGACGGGCACGTGCACACCAACCCCTACGGGGAGGGTCCCATCCCCCCGGACACCGAGCAGTACAAGACCGACTACCTCACCTACCTGCTCGAGGATGTCGGGCTCGACATCGTCCGCGTGTACGGGAACGCGACCACGGACATCGGCGCCTATGCGGCCGTGGGCCTGCCCAAGTCCGAAACCTATATCATCGGCGAGAACGCGGGCGCCGAGGGCACCATGCCCCTCCGCGACGACTACCTCCAGCACCTGCTCTCGGTCGTGGCCTCCACGCCCGACGCCACCTGCACCCCTCGGTAGTCGAGCCAGGCAACTCCGGCGGCAAGGCAACGGGCGCTACGGGTCCCGTCCCCCGTCCAGCTTCGCCACCACCGCTTCCAGCTCCGCCACCCGGCGAGCGAGTCCCTCGGGCTCGCTCGTCGCGGCCAACCGGGGCGACAGATGCGGATCGTTCCTCCAGAAATCCATCCCCATCGCGGCGGCCTTGTCCACCGAGCACACCACCAGACGCACCTGGATGGTGAGCAGCTCGATGTCCAGCAGCTTGATCTTGATATCACCCGCGACCACCAGTCCCTTGTCGAGGACGCGATCCAATACGTCCGCGAGCGTCGCGCTCCGGGGGCTCTGGACGATGTGCTGAGTCGACATGTCTCCTCCTCACAGCAGCTTGCCGAGCGGGCCCAGGTCGAGGTTCAGGTCCTCCTCCGTGAGCCCGAACTCCACCCGGAGCCGCTCGATCTCCTCCGCCTGACGCATCAGCGCCGTCCCGAGGCGCTCGATCTCCTCGTCACTCAGGGTGTTGCCCTCCATGCGGCGGATGGCCTGCTTCTCCAGCAGCTCGTGCAGCAGCTTGACCAGGGTGAGCACCAGCTGCCCGAGCCCGTTCTTCAGCGTGCCTTCGTCGAGCGAGAGCCGCCGCGCGGGCCGGGTGAGCTGCCCGCGCAGCGCCGTCTCGAGCTCCCTTTCCTCGCCGGTCATTTCCCTCCTCCACCGAAGAGGGGTTTGAGAGGTGAGGGGGGAACGAGCCCCACCCGCCGCGCCGTATCCGTCGAGCACAAGATGAGCTGCAGGCCGAGGTAGACGAGGTCCACATCCGCCACCGACAACACGATGTCACCTCGCAGCGCCACGCCCTTGTGGAGCACCCGGTCGAGCGCCTCACAGAGCGAAATGGACTCGGATTCCCGTTCCATCGTCACCGCTCCTCCTCGTCGGGCGCGAGGATGGCGTCGAGCCGATCCAGCAGCTCCGCTTCCTGGGCCTCGAACTCCTGCTCCCCGAGCTGTCCGGATTCGAGCCGCAGATACAGCTCCCGCAGCCGCGTCTCGAGCTCCACTTTTTCCTTCTCCTGCTCCTGACCCAGGGCGTCGTCGACCTTCCTGGCGACCCAGAGCAGGCCATGGAGCGGCGCGAGCAGGATGTCGTCGATGAGCAGCATCGTCACTCCCCCGTGGAGCCATGCGTGGGCTTCAGCTCCGTGAAGCTGTGGGGAGCCCACGGTCCGTGGAACTCGAACGTGAAATGGTCATCGAAGCCCACCGCGGCGGTTTCGATCACCTTCTCGAAGGCACCCAATCCCTCGCGCGGCACGAGACACGAGAGATTCATCACCTCGCGATCTCCTCGGGGCGGGTTCCACTTCAGCTCGATGCCGTGCTCCCCGAGCACCGCCATCACGCGCTCGGAGTGTGCCTGCCGATCCGTCTCGCGGATGTCCTCGAACAGCTTCCCCACGGCGAGCAGCTCCTCGCGGTGGAGGTCGTGACGGCCCTTCATCCGGTCGCGGATGGCGCCGAGCTCCGGGTGGGTCTCGACGAAGTAGCCGAAGAGGTCCGGAGCGCTCCAGCTCACCTTGAGCCCCATCTCCACCTTGCCCGCGACGTGCTCGAGCTGCTCCTTGAACACCGCATGGTTCTCGAGCAGCCGGCCGCGCACGTCCTCGTCGTTCCGGGCGACGAGTCCGAACGCGGCCGGCAGCACGGTGCCTCGCTCCATCAAGTGCCGCAGGACGGCCTGATGCGTGAGGAGGTGCTTGCGCTCAGGCCGGAGGCGTGCACGGCTCACCCGGCTCACCGCCGCGGCGATGTCCCCCACGGTGACGCAGTAGACCTCGCCGCCCTCGATGCCGATCGCCCCAGCCTGGCCGAGTCCCTCCGGGCCGGCGAGAACGGCATAGAGATACGTGCCCCCTGCCTGAACGTTCGTCATGTCCCTGGCTCCTCGTGTGTCGTGCTCAGGCTCGTCTGGTTACAGGGCGGGCGCGGGAATCGCCGCGCCCGGCATGGCCGGCATGGCCACGCCCGTCGCCACCGGCAGGGCCGCGTTCTTGAGCGACTGGGCCGCCTGGCTGCCGCCGGTCAGACCGATCGCCGCCGCGTACTTCAGGTACGTCTCGACCGAGGCGATGACGACACGCGCTTCCACCGCCAGCAGCTGGATGCCGACCAGCGACACCGTGGCCCACACATCGATGACGATTCCCTTGTCGAGGATGATGCTGACCACTTCCGCCAGGCTGGACGAATCCGTCGATTTCTGAATGTTCGCCATTGCTGCCTCCTCGTGTCACCTCGGTTGAGCCTGTCCAGGTGGAGCTTTCGCAAGCGCGGCGCGCCTGTCTGGCTTTCCCGTCCATGCTTGCCTTCACGAGTAGCAGGAGTGTCCGACATGTTTGTCATTGAACAGAACAGTCCGACATGTACTCCGGCCTCATGCCACGAAATTGAAGGGAGGCCATGGCCCGCTCAGCGCGAGCTTCGCGGGCAACTCGCCGGAGTCCGGTGACAACGCGGCGCGAAACGCGGGCACCCGGTCGCGCGGCACGAGGAAGTACAGCGAGCAGAGCGCGGGCTCACCCGGGCGCGGGCGCGAGAGCTCCGCACGGTGCTCCCTGCACAGCGGCGCCACCTTCGTGAGTACGGCCCGTTCCAGTGCCGCGCAGTCGTCTTTCAGCCGATTCTCGGCGGAATAGCGGTGCCGCAGGGCCTCGAGGTAACTGGCGCCCGAGCGGCTCATCGGCTTGACGGGCTCCACTGGCGCGGAGGGCGGGGGAGGCGTGGGGAGCAGTGCCCGTACTCCCATCTCCACGCAGCCGGAGACACGCTCGAGCGCGCGCGGATAGGTGGCCCGGTGCTCGTCGAGGTGCGCTCGCACCGCCGCTTCGTCCGGGAGCACGCTCCCGAAGCGCATCGGCAGGACATCGGCGATGGCGTGCCACGAATGGATGATGCGTTCGTACTCGAGCAGCTCCGCCGTGGTGGGGGTCGCGACCCACTCGCGCTCCTCGAGGGGCGAGACCACGGCCGCGAGCCCGCCGTGCACGATGTTCCGGAGCCCACCGCCTCGCACCCCAGTCCCTTCGACCGGCGACGTCGAGGACGCGCCCGTGATGCAATAGAGCAGCAGCCCCGCGTCGCTCTCAGCCATGCGTCTGTTCCTCGGGCGTGCCGCCCGGCTCCTCCCCGAGGCGTGGCGCGAAGTTGTAGGCCGGCCAGGGCCCTCGCGCGGACAGGTGCAGGCCGTGCGCGGACAGTTGCTCCGCCAGCGGTCCGAGGCGCCTGACGAGCTCCTCCTCCGCGCCGCGCGGGACAAGGAGTGCCCAATGAAAAGCCCCTTCCAACGCGGGCTCCCGCGGGCCGTGCGAAGGAGGCCGCAGGACGCGCCGCGCGAGCACCAGCCCCGCGAGCGCTTGCGCGATCGTCGTCTGGGCCTCCTGGAGCCAGACCTGCGCCGCTCGGGCCGCGTCTTTTCGCAGCTTCTGCTCCAGCAGATAGCGTGCCCCGGGCGATGCCGGCAGCTTCGCCGTGCGCGGATCGGCGGTGAACAGGACTTCTTCGCAGGCCTGGAGATGCACGGAGCCCTGGAGCGACCACTCCTCCTCGTGCTCCGCCTTCTCGATGAAGGCCTTGATTCGTGTCCGTTCCCGCCGCAGCAGCTCCTCGAGCCGCTCCGCCGATGAGAACAGGCAGCCGAAGCGCAACGGCAGCACCGGCGAGGCGCGCATCGTCTGCTCGATGACCTCCTCGTGACGCATGGCGCGAGGCCCGAGCCAGCCCAAGTCCTTCAGGTGGTCCTCGCCCGCCTCGCCCGTCCATTCGTGGAGCGGCACCTCACAGCAGATGGCCGCGATGTCCTCGTGCACTCGCGCGAGGAGCGGCGAGTCTTCCGCGAGTCCCCGGCCCGATGTCGACCCGGCGGCGTCCGCTCGCGCGAAACAGAAGACGTAGAGCCCCATGACAGTGGGGCCCTCCGTATAGGCAGCATCCCTTTCATTCATGGTGCCCCGGACTGTCGCACGCACCTCCGACACGTCCGGGACGGGGATGTCAGTTCGGCTCGAACCGACTGAGCTCCAACCCGGACCCCACGGGAAGCAGGACGCTTGTCATCGATTCCGAACGGCAAGTCGGCGATCAGCTGAAAGCGGAACTGGCGCTTCATCGCGCATCTGCGCGCCCGACCATGGACTCTCGCGTGGACAGGTATGCGCATGTGCGCGACCCGCGAAGCCTGAATCGGGCGTGTCGTCGAGTCAGAGCAACCGCCAGGTGAAGACGAGGTCGAAGTCCACGCCAGGCTCGCGGTAGCGCTCCACCGTGGCCGACACGGAGGCGAGCCCGGAGAGCGCCTGGAAGCTCTTCGTGAAGATGCCGCGAATCCACAGCGGACCCATCAGCTCGCGCCGGAAGACGAGGCGGGCGGAGGTGGGGCCGAGCACCTCGACCCTCCGGGTCCCATAGGTGGTGACGGCCCGGGTGGAGGCCGTCGACATCTCCACACTACCTCACGCGTTTCCATGGCTCATCCGTCTCCCGTCCTCCACCTGCTTCAGGAGGACATTCCTTTTCGATGGGGATTCTGGAGCCAGCTGGCGATCCCGCGCATGAAGGTCCAGACATCTCCCTCCGAGGGTTTGACGTAAGCGGGTTGCGTGGGATCCGAGCCCATCTCTTCGAAGATCTCATAGAGCCATGAATGCTTCGACCGATTGGCACCCAGTTGGGGGAGCCAGCTTTCGAGCTCACCACCCGGGACGATGAAGAGGCCATATTCCGCCAGATGCTCCAGGAAGTCCCGGCACGTCCGCGCCTCGGCGCCACTCAGGACGGAGAGGCCACCTTGAGTCTTCCAGGAGGGATTGGCCGCGTCCAAGGCGTTCTTGATCTTGACGCGTGCGCTTCCCAGTGGCTGATGCCAATCGGTGGGGACGCCTGCTGCTTCGAGGAGTTGGGTGAAGTTCCTTCCCCCGTCCTTGATGAAGTCCATGTCGACGATCGCCACAGCGGGAATGCCGAGCTGTCGAAGAGGGCGGACGATCATGTGGGCCGTCTGCTTGTTCTGCGCGAAGAGGAAGCTCGCGCCGGAGATGCCTGAACCATCCGTGCTCCACAGGCGGTGATTGATCTCGTCGTAGAAGGCCCGGTCCGCTTCGGACTCGGTCACGACTGCTCCCACGTGAAACAGCGCGGAGAGCACATGGGTGGTCCTGAGGAGCGGATTCCTCATCAAACTCGAGAGCGTACTGCTCGGGAGGTGCATGGCCGTCGCGAGTCCACCCTGGTAGGTCAGCCGTACGATCTGAACAGGATGTCCGGACTCGATGCAGCCCATCAGGAAGTCCGCGCTGTGCGTGGAAACGAAGACATTGGCTTGCCGTTCCGCGGCCAGGCGCGAGAGCTCGACCCCCAAACGCCTGGAGAGGGCCGGGTGGAGGAATGCCTCCGGCTCGTCAATGGTGATGATGCGATACTGACGGCTCAATAACGCCACCAGGAGCCCGGTATACGCTTTGACTCCATCGCTCATGTCCTGGATGTCGATGGCGTCCCGGTAGAACTCCCTGGCGCGGACGCCCAGGGCTGTCTCCTCATCCGCATCCGAGGGGGCTCTCTTCGAGAGGCGAATATGGAAATGCCGCATCGCCGTCGGGTCGATCACGGCATGGAGGCCGAATGCCTCGTGCGTCAGCTTGCGTAACCGCTCGCGAGAAGTGTCGTCGACGAAGAGGGCCTGGACCGCGCTCTGTGGTGGTTGTGAGAGATCCTCGGTGCGTTGGGGCTCCACGAGCGACAGACGCTTCACGCCATCGAGCGCGACGAAGGATGTGGAGCCGAGTACGTCCAGGAGGAAGCTGGGATCGGCATGCTTCTCGTCGAGGAGTTGTGGACCGATGACCCGCGGATCCTTGCCGACACTCGAACGCAGCTGGTGATCGTGTTCGAGGCGAAAGGGCAGGATGATATGACCTTGCTCCTCGTAGCCGCCCAGTGCCATCAAAGCCGTTCTGAGTGCCTGGGCGGAGCCTGGGCTCTTGATGGACAGGTTCTTGAGTACCTTGGGGGCTTGTCGGGACTGGAACCTCGGAAGGACGCCCAGAAACTGAGTGAGCTCGCGGAGCAGCAGGCTTTTGCCCGAGTTGTTCGGTCCGATGAAGACAGTCACTGGCCCGGGTTCGAACCGAAGGGGTTCGGAATCGGGGCTGTTTCCGAACTGGAGCTCCAGGGATTCGATCATGGCTCACCCCTCCGTGCGGCCATGATGCTACCTCAAGAGTCGAAGGATACGGCTCTCCTGCGTCCGCGGGCATGGCCTCAGGGCACGCTCTGGCGCCTCGACGTGCCCTCCGAGGCAACGCCCGTCGAGATCAGACGTCACCCCGCATCATCCGCCATCTCGGTGCCGTTGTAGGTGAAGGCGGTGCCCTTCTCGCAGAACTGCTCGACGTTGTCCCGGCACGAAGCTCAGTCGCGGCAGGAGTCGACCATGTCGTCGCGGAAGGAGCCGCATACGCGGAAGTCTTCGGCATCAGGTACTCCGTTGGGCACACCCGAGAGGCCCCGCCTTCCGGGCCTTCATGGACACCGCCCGGGAGGTGATGGCGAACCCGAAGAGGAACGCATGAGGGGCCTGCCACTTCACCGGGCGCGGGCTCGCACGAGCAGCGAGAAAGTACCGCTTCAAGAGGTGCGCTCATGAACGTAAACCTCCCAGGCGTTCTGGTGCCGGCCTTGCTCGCAGCGTTTTCATCTCTACCTTTGGCGCGGCGGGCGCTCTGGGGGACGGGATGAGGTGCGTTGGCGGACGGAGTGGGTGGGCGGCTCTTTTCATTCTGGCGGCATGCGGCGGTGGGACGGAGGTGTCTCCCACGCGATTGGAGGCGTCGCCTCCCTCTTCACTGGGTGAACCCCCACCGCCACAGCCGCCGCCACAGTCGGCTGGCTGCATGCCACGGCCGGCACAGCCCGCGCCCCTGTTCACCAATGAGCAGGGGCAACCCCGCTCCTGGGTGCCCGTGGGCCCCGCGCTGGAGGCCAATCCCGAGCCCAATACGCCGCAGGCCCGGCTGGGGCTGGCGGTGGATCCAACGGGAGCGCCCATCGTCTCGTGGGGCGAGGACAATGGCGCGGTGTGGGGCTACTTCTTCCGGCGCGCGGAGGGCAACGTGTGGTCGCAGGCGGCGACTTCCGTGTTCCCCTTGCCCGCGTCGACCTTCAGCCCGCCTGGCCGCCCCGTCTTCGCGGTCGATCCCCAGGGCCGTCCGGTGATGGCCCTGATCGAGGCGACCGGGCACTCGACGAGCACGGTCCGGCTCCGCCGCTGGGAGGGTCGATTCTGGTCGGTTCTGGGGCTCGGACTCCAGGCGGCCAACAATCGGCTGACGGAGGTCAGCAGCGCGTCCCTCGCCTTCAACTGTTCCGGAGAGCCCGTGGTGGCATGGGGCGAGATCGGCCCGGACGAGCCCTCCCTTGGCATCCACGTGAGCCAGTGGGATGGACAGTCCTGGCAGCGGGTGGGGGAGCGGCTCAGCGCGTACCCGGATGGGGTGCGCGGGGATGGCTCCAATGGAATTCGTCCCAGCCTCGCCGTGGACTCCCGGGGCTTGCCCGTCGTGGCCTGGGAGGAGTCGGCCATGCGGGAGTTCATCAGCCGCATCCACGTGCGGCAGTGGGATGGCACCCGGTGGCTGCCGGTGGGAGGAGGCGTCGCCAGCGAGGACATGCCCTCGAAGGGCGACTCCTATTCGCCCGCGCTCGTGCTCGATGGTGCGGATGTCCCCTACCTCACGTGGACCCAGTACGAGGGGGAGGACTCCCGCGTGCTGAATCAGGTCCGGCGCCCCTCGGGGGCGCGGTGGGAGGGTATCCTCGAGGCTGGACCCAGGAGCGAGCCGGTGCTCGCGGCGCTCGGGTCCCGCGTCTTCCTGCTCTTCGCGCGGGAAGACCGGCTCGAGATTCACACCTGGGATGGACAGGCATGGCAGCTCGTGGGCGGGCCACTTCAGGCGCTGCCGGGCGAGACGAAGCTGGGCGAGTGGGCGCTCGCCGTGGACCCGCGCGGGCTGCCCGTGGTGGCTTGGGTCGAGTATTCCCGCAACCCGTTCTCGCCTGGGAAGGTGGGTCCGGTGGACTGGGGCGAGACCCAGGTTCACGTCTGGCGCTTCCAGTGACCCAGCACTTCCGGGTAGGAGCCGAAGCCCCGCGCCTCCTCGGCGATCTCGGGACCATGAAGCTTCACGACGAACCGCCAGATCCTATCCGTGCGGGTCGGGTGCGGCGCGGTGTTGGGTGGCTTCTCCCATGCCGCATGCCGGGGCAGACTGCGCCCGCCGGGCCGCCTGAAGGACAAGGTCGCCATCGTCACTGGAGGCGCCACGCTCATCGGAGCCCGCGTGCTCCGTGCGGTCATGGGGCCCGAGCAGGCCGAGCCCGCCATCCCCAAGCTGATGTGAGACAGGCCGAAGCCCGCCTCATGCCTCCGCATCGCTCAGCGGGTGATGAAAGTCGGACAAGGAGATCGCGCAGTTGGCCGGATGTACGCCAGGGACGGTGAAGGTGCACGTGCGCAACATCTACGACAAGGCGGAAACCCAGGGGCGGAAAGCGATCATGGCCCGAGTCCTGATGAAGCGGTGAGGTCGGTCGTGCAGGGTGTCCACGCTACGCTCTCTCGTCGATCCGGTGCAGAGCGACTCGGAACCCGAGGAGCTTCAGGCGGGTGGCCGTCCGATCGAGATTGAGCTGGCTGAAGAACGGAAGGGCCTGGGGCCACTTCTCCTTGGTGGGCGGAGCGATGACCGCGAAGACGACCTCATACTGATTGGGGTCTGGCCTGTCTTTGGGATTCCCGAGGAGTTGGGCCAGCGCCGGGTTCTTCTTCTCGACCGCCTTCTTGACGTCCTTCCTGAACTTCTCGTCGCTCAGGAAGGTCTCCGCCGAGACAACTCCCTGTGCGAACAGGTGGCTCAGCGAGGACGAGCGCAGCTTGCGTTTGACGTGGATGAACTGACAGCTGTTGGAGAACAGGTCACAGGGCTCGATGGCCGTGCGCGCTCCCTTGGCCTTCTTGTTGTCCCTGTCCAGGAGGACCAGGTTCTTGGAGGCGTTCGCGGCGTTCGTATTGTAGGTCCCTTCGTCTTCACCGGCCTGGGCGGCGGGGAGATGGTCGATCTCCCTCACGAGCGTCTTCGTATTCTCGAGGATCTGGGCGGCGAAGGTCTTCTCGATCTTGAACCATTGGCCCGCCGACAGGATGTAGAGCGCGTCTGTTTTCGCCAGCTCCGCGACGAGGCAGTTGTAGATGGACCATCGCTCGGGGTGGAAGAACCCGTCTTCATGGAGATCCGGATGCGCCTCGTCTGGACGGGAGGCTTGTCCCGGGTAGAGGAAACTCACCGTCTCCCAGTCGATGACCTCGGGGGGCGCGAGGTGGATCTTCCCCGTGTCGCGGTTGTTGAGCTGGTGCACCAGCTTCTCGTTGAGCTCACCGAAGGTCTTGCCGTCCCGGACCATGCGGATGTTGTCCACCCAGGAGAATTGCTCCTTGTACTGAGCGCCCCCGTACTGCACGAGGAGGCTCTCGCACTTGCGCCCCAGGTCCGAGAACGCCAGGGGGCCAATGAAGGAGAGCGCGTCACGGCCCGTGAGCCGCCTGGCCAGCCCACCGAGTTCAACGTGACCTTCAAGCCGAAGTCGATCTCGAAGGCATCGGGATGGAGCAGGTGGCGCCCCTGTCCGAAGGTCACCGCGAACAGCCGTGCGCCCGCTTGGACGACGAGCACCGCGGCTGCGGTCGCGCTCAGGGCGAACTGAACGTCCTCCGCGAAGCCCTCTCTGAGGAAGGGGGCCCAGCGTGGCTCCTTGGGCGGCGGCTTCAAGAGATGAAGGCTGCCCGCGAACTCGAAGTCCGCCGGGAGCGCGAGCGTCTCGAGGTTTGGGGCTCCTTGAGCGCCGCCTCGGGTGACGTGATCTCCTCGCGGATGAGCAGCAAGGTCAGGTGCCGGGTCTTGGCTTTTCCGCCTTGGCGGAGTGATTTCTTCGTCATTGACCATGTGCAAGATGCACCACGGTCACGGAACAGTCTGTACCTCTCAACGGGTACTGCCGGGCGAGACGAAGCCGGGCGAGTGGGCGATCGAGCTCACAGGAGGGGGTCGGAGAACGGGACGGCTCGCACCCGTCCTCCCATGCGTCACGCTCCTCCGCTCTCGCGGTGCGGCGCGTGGACAGGCTTCGACTCGGGCGAGCCCTTCTGCCGCAGGAAGATGGAGAGGAGGACGAGCACGCCGATGGACATGAACTCGCTCTGCCAGTTCTGGAAGGACTCGAACCAGAAGCGGGCGCTCGTCACGTAGCCCCAGAAAGTGAAGGCTGGCTGGCCGTGCTGGAGCTGCTCCTCGTTGTAGAGCCGCAGCCCACCCACCGCGTGCATGACGAAGGAGAAGAGGAAGAGGCCGGCCAGCGCCAGGCTGAGGGAATTGGAGTAGATCTTGAGCGCGAGCCCGCCACGGTGCACGGGGCCGGGCGAGTCCGGGCGGAGCTCTTCCCGCGGATCCTTGTCCACCTCGTTCTCCCCCTCGTTGGGGAGCTTCTTCGATTCACCCGAGCCCTTCTGCTTGAAGACAGCCACGAGGGCGACATAGGCCGCCATCTGGAGGAACTCGCTCTCCCAGTTCTCGAAGGTACTCTCCATGAACTCACCGGAGCGGAGGAACTGGCCGTAGCTCACCGGAGGCTGCCCGTGCTCGCGCTGCTCCTCGTTGTAGGCGTATAGGCCCGACAGACTCTGGCCGAGCCAGCACAGGAGGAAGAGTCCGAACAGGACGAGGGTCAGACCATTCTCCTGGAGCACCTTGCGCAAGCCCCGGGAGGCTGGTGCGTGGGTGTCGCGCATGTGTGACAGATGCGCATCGCGAGGATCAGGAGCAACGAGGGCTCGCTTGCTCGCAGGAGCGCGGCCGGTCCTTGTCTGGGTGATCGCCCTGCATCTCATCCTTCAGGGCTGTTGCACCTGGGGAAAGGCCATCGCCATGGCAGAGGAGCACCGGATGCTTGGGGGCGCACGTCCGGGCTCAGGCGGACAGGAGCGCCTTCAGAATCGCCTCGGAGCGGCGTTGTCCATAGCCGTGCCCGTAGGCACGCGAGGTGATCGCCACGACCATGCGCCGGGATGGGACGAGATAGAGCTTGTTGCCGCCATTGCCCGACGCGAACCGCACTGTCTCCGTCCCGCGCTTCAGCTGGTGTGTTTTCGTGTACCAGAAATAGCCGTAGGAGTCGGCATATGGGTCGACCGGGCCGATTGGGACGAGGGCTTGCATGCTCGTCTTGATCCAGCTCGAGGAGAGAATCCGCCGCCCTTGCCATTGGCCGCCATCGAGAAGAGCCTGCCCGATCCGGGCGAGATCGCCAGTGGTCAAGGACAGGTTGCCCTGTCCCTTGGTATGGCCGGCTGCGTCGCTGGCCCAGTCGACGCGTTGGATTCCCAGCGGCTCGAACAGCGCTTCGCGCGCGAATGCCAGCAGGCTTTTCCCCATCGTGTGTTCCAGCAGCAACCCGACCGCATAGGCCGTCAGCGAGTTGTAGACGTAGCGCGTGCCGGGTCGGTCGACGGCGGGAATGCCGAGCAGGAAGGCAACCGGATCGCTTGCCGCATCCATCCGGTCTTCGTTGCCGGGCGAGTCGGGCTCCTGGTCGTTCGCAGCCAGGCCGGAGCGCATGGTCAGCAGAGCCGCGAGCGAGGCCCGACCGAGCGCGCTGCCACGCGCCCGTGGCCAGTAGCGTTCGAGCTGCTCATCCAGTGCGCCCAGGAGTCCGCGATCGCGCGCGGCACCGACCAGGAGCGAGGTGATGCTCTTCCCAGCCGACCGGATATCGTGCAGCGCCTGTGGGTCCGCGCCGTGATAGTGCCGTTCGGCCACCACGGCCCCATTGACGCGAACGACGACTCCGTGCAGGTCAGGATGCTCGTCCTGATCCCAGCGTTCGAGGAGCGATTGCAACCGACCCGAAGCGGTACTCGCACGAAGACGCGACGGTGCAAATCCCGTCGCGAGTAGCGCCGCTCCAGCCAAGACGTCTCGACGTCGCATACGACCTCCCGAGTGACCGCGCGTTGCCGGGGCCACGGTTGGTGCAACCGTACACGGCCTATCGTTGGAAGCGGCGGGAATCGAAGCCGCAAGGGGTGGCTCCGCCTCCAGTCGGGACCCAGAGGACCCACCCATTCTCCCTTTGGTCCCCTTGGACCCCTCGCCGGGCGATGAGCGGCGAGCACTCCGCCCCTCGGGCTAACTTCTGGCGCCGATGCCCCTAGCCACTAATGCCGGGCCCCCCGGTAGCATCCATCGCCCCGAGCTTCTGCTGCCGGGCCCTGTCCGCGACCGGCCCGTGCTTCGGGCATCACCCGGGATCCAAGTTCCAGGTGCCTTCCTCCCAATGTTTCAGGGCCATGATCGCATCAATGGCCGCAACACCGCCCCCGGTGGCGGCTGCCTCCAGCACTGCTTTTGCTTCTGCCGTTCGATAACGCAGCAAGAACGCAGCAGCACTGACCCGTACATCCGCGCGAGGATGCTTGAGCAGAACGGCGAGCGCATCACGTCCGGCATCACCTTCCAACCGCAGCTTCTTGAGCGCAGATATATAACGACTAGCGTGCTTGTTGCCCGTCTTTGCGTCTCCTCTCCTTATCGCTTCCGTCTGCGCGGCCACGTTCTCCGCAAATTCCTCCACAATCCTTTCTAGCTCCTTCGCCATCACCACTCCCCAGTTCTGATCTTTTCTATGACAAGCAGCGCAAACGAGCGCTGCTTCTCATGACTTTGAGTTCTTATCCACTCTCGTACGGTCAAGCCATATGAGCTTGTGATATTGGGCCTCTTTGAGGAATAGAATGCACTGACCTCTGTATGCAGATCCTTGTTTAGTGGAATAATATTCTCAGTGTTATGAAGAGCCTCGGCGCCGAAACGCTTGAGGTTGAATTTGTGCTTTTCGACAAGATGATGCCATTCCAGCCCTTTGCCTGCCTTGCCCATGTGACGTTTGAAGGCTCTGAACGACTTGAAGGCACGATAACCACTTGTGAGAAGTCTGCCGCCTTTCGTGGGCTCATTGGGTTTGAGCGCAGGGCGCGCGCCTCCTCCGTTCCGCGCAGTCATGGACACGGCATTGACTGGTAGGACAATGCGAATCGTGCCCTCGTTCACGGAAACAATGACTCGCTCGGCACCGGCTGCCGCATCCATCAGGCGAAGCCCGGTGTTTGCCTCGACCGTGCGCGAGGCTTGCCCGAAGCCCGGCAGCTTCGGCCCTTTCGACATGAGCGCCGCCGTTTCCCCTATCGCCGCCGTCGCCACCATGACGAGAATTCGCACGCTATTGGGGCCGATGACTCTTCCGAACCTGTCACCCACCTCCCGCAATTCCGCAAAGCTAGAAGCTTGCGGCGCATCTTCGTAAAGCTGCGCATAGGCTCGCAGCAGATCGAAGAATTCCCATCCGAGATAGCCCCACATGAGCACGGAGAACGCGAGCGCAACGCCTTTCGTGACGGGCTCGGGGGCAAGCAATAGAGCCATATAGGCTGTGATCGTGAAGCTGAGAGTAGCCAGCACCCGCGTAGGGTTGAGCATGGCCCGCACTTCCGCGTCCACTCCTTCCAGGGCGGGCCCCACCGCCAGGGCAAGGGCAATGCTGCGCTTATCGTCAGCTTGCAGGCGGGGTCCGTCATCAAACAAAGTCAGACAATTGCCAGGAGTACCGCGCCGCTCGCAAAATCGTCCATAGGACTGCGCCAGGTCTGATTGCCACGCTTCGCCGCTCAAAGGCGCGGACGCTAGCGCCAGCTTCCGGCCGACGTACAACGGGGGGCATGAGGTGGACACCCGCAGCGGGACTTCGAGCCAAAACGTTGCCAGAGCGGCCCTAAGCTCGGAGTCACTGACCCTCACCGGCTGAAAGTCCGTGGGCAGGGTGGAAAAGATGGCTTCGCCGTCGCCTGTGTCTTCTTCGTCGGCTTCCGCCCCCAGCGTCCACGCCTCGGAGGAGCCCTCGGGAGTGGGCAGGCTGGAACGGTACGCCGTCAGCCCTCCGCCGGAGGGGGCCCCTGTGGCGCACGCTGTAACCAGCATCAACGCCGCCAGGGCCAGCGCCCCCATGCGCAAGGGCCGCCGTGTGTCCACGGGGCGAGTATCGACGGCATCCCTGGACATTTACGCACCTCTCCGGGCGAGCCGCCCGAGTTGGAAGCCAAACCCGCCGATTACAGAAAACGGCTGATAGCTGGGTCAAGCCGTTTGGTCTGGTGAGGTGCCGAATGCGTATTCCGGCGAAGTGGAACACCCGTTCCGGCCATGTGGAACAGTCGGAGCGTCAGCGACGTTGGCCGGGGTTCACTTCGCCCCCTTCTTGGCCCGGGTCAAATTCCCTTCCGGACGGCGCACCGAGTCGCCCGTGAGCTTGAGGCGATGGGCGTTGTGCACCAGCCGGTCGAGGATGGCGTCGGCCAGGGTGGCGTCGCCGATGACAGCGTGACAGTCCTTGGGAGTATGCCAACGCCCTCTGGTACAGCAGGGCGGCGCGGCGCTCCGGATCCGCGGGCTCACGGCGCGCCGGCAATGGGTGCCTCGATGCGCCGCTGAGGTGTGCAGGGTCGCCGGTAGAAGGCATCGATGGCATCGCGCAAGACGGTGCTCTGGGTTGTGCTCGTGCCCATGTCGGGGCCATTCGAGGTGACGTGTTGGGCGCCGTAGTCGGCGAAGCACGAGTGAATGGCATCCGTGCTTTCGAGCAGCTCGCGCGTCCGCGCCGCGTAGCGCTCGATGTAGCCGCGCTCGGACTCGTTCCGGGCCATGCCGTCGACGAGCGACAGCAGCTCCGCTCATTTCGTCCGGTAGGCACCCGCGCATGGCTACTGGTCTCCAGCGGTCATGTTACGCTGCCTCACCTCGGAGGTGCAGTGCATGAACGGAGCCCAGCCTTCCCGGCCAGGACATGAGGGAGCCCGGCGGCAGCTGCCGCCGCATCCGCCTCGGCGGCACGACGCGCCGGAGCAGCACCTGCCCCAGGTGGGAATGGAGGTGGCCGGCTACCGGCTGGAGGCGACCCTGGGCAGCGGCGGCCAGGGCACCGTGTTCCGCGCCCGGCGCGAGGACCAGCTCTTCGCGGTGAAGTTCATCTCCCGGCCCCATGCTGCGTCCTGGGCCCGGCGTGAGCTGGACGTCATGGTGAAGCTGTGGTGCGCGGGAGGGTTGCCGTTGGTGGGACACGGCGAGTGGCCCGCCCTCGAGCCCCGCTTCCTCTTCCTCGTCACGCCCTATGTGCGCGGGCTGTCGCTGGACGCCTGGGCCCGGGAGCACAACCCCAACGCGCTCGAGGTGGCGGACCTGGTGCGCCAGGCCGCGCGGTTGCTGGGAGCGGTGCACGCGGCCGGAGTCGTCCACCGCGATGTGAAGGGGTCCAACCTGCTGGTGTACGGCGAGCGCCAGTTGGTGCTGGTGGACTTCGGGGTGGCCACGTACGAGGACGCGCCCAGGGTGACGGGGCCCGTGCCCCCAGGCACCTGGCCCTATCTCAGCCCCCGGGTGTGGCGCTCCTGGCGCGGTGAGGAGGACTCCCGCGCCAGCCCAGGAGATGACCTCTGGGCGCTGGGAGTGGAGCTCTACCAGCTGCTCACCGGCGGGCTGCCCTTCCGGGGAAGCGAGGGTGAGCTGGTACACGCCATCCTGCACGAGGAGCCGAGGGTGCCGCACGAGCTCAACCCTCGGGTGCCCAGGACGCTGGGGGAGGTGTGCTGGCGCATGCTGCGCAAGCAGCCCGGGGAGAGGTACGCGGACGCGCGGGCGGTGGAGGCGGCGCTGGAGGAGGCAGTGAAGCAGGCGGACGAGGCATGGAAGGTGCCGCTGTGCGAGGCGTGGGGCCCGGACAACGCCACCACCGCGTGGCAGGAGGACATGTGGAGGGAAGGTGCGGACCTGCAGGCGCTCTATGCGCGCCTGGCCTCCTACGAGCCGAGGCTCGTGAGGGGCAAGCAGCGTCCGCCGGAGGATGTGTCCACCCAGGGCGAGCCTGAAGAAGTGCCGCTCGGGCTCGAGGCACTGGAGGTTCCGCTCTCGGGCGAGGAGGCCACGAGGGAGACCGTGCCGCCCGCTCCGCTGGTGACCTCGCCTCCAGCCTCGTCCGAGGGCACGGCGCGTTCGTCGGCCTCGGAACTGGCCAAGGCCGAGCAGTCGCAGCGACCGCGTACCCCGGACGTGCCCTCCGTGCGCGCGCGACGGGTGCTCCTGGTGGCCAGTGCGGTGCTGGTGCTGGGCCTGGGCGTGTGGTTCGCCGCGCGCCCGCCTCCGCGCACCTTCGGTCTCGTGACCCCACCAGTAGGGACACCCCTAGCCGTCCTACCGCCGGAGTTTCACCCCATCACCCTGGAGCCGGGTGGCCAGGAAGTGGCGCCCCCGTGGCGCCGGCCGGAAGGTGACGGCGGCGCGGCGCCTGAAGGGGCGGCAACCCCCGCGCCCGTCGCCAGCGCGACGCACTCCCAGGACATTCGCGTGAGGACACTTCGTAAGGCTCCCCAGGATACCCCGCAGCAGCAACCCAAGAGCACGGGCTCCGCGGCCGCGAAGGCGGGGGCGGCCCTCCTCGGCTGTACCCTTGCCGCTGGCTGCCCCGGCCCCACTTCCACCACAGCCGTCCAGGTGCGGCCTCTGCCCGCTCCCACCGAGTGCCCACCTGGCTCCTTGCGGACCATGGAGGAGCTGGGCCTGCGCATCGGAAGGAATCTGTGGGCTATGTTCCCCAACCAGGACGAGAGCGAGACTTTCGTTCCCGTTCGCGAGGGGCCAGGCACCACGATGGAGATTGAGCCCATCGGGAAGCTGCCCGCAGATTCCATGATCTCCGGAGAGCTTTTCTTCGGCACGGACCGCATCTACGGCCGCTTCACCCAACTCCACACGCCGGATGGGCACACGTACCCCATCTGCATGGTGCTCGTTGACCGGGGCCGCTACGTAGGGGTTGGTGGCGACGACGTGAAGCCGGGCGAGAAGCCGGGTACCGCGCTGATTTCAGACTCAGAAGGCGTCATTCCAGTGGAGCGTTTCGAGTAGAGGGTCCGGCTGCGGACATGGGTGGACGAAGAGCAGGGGCGACGTAGGAGGTGCTTGTTTCCCTGAGCACTCCGGAGGTAGTACGGCCCATGCCCAGCCCGCCGCCCACTGCCCCCTTGCTGCTCGCGCTCCTCGCCACGACTCCCGTCCTCGCCGAGCCCCCGTCCGAAGAATGGGACATGGTGGTAGCGCGCCACCTGGAGCTGACGGCGGACAGCACCGGGCAGGTGCACGAGGTGCGCATCAGCCCCGGCCTCACCACCACCCTGGTGTTCAACGCGCCGCTGCTGCACGGGGGCGTGGTGCTGGAGGAGCGCGAGCGCTTTCGGGCAATGACAGTGGACGAGGCCACGGGCATCGTCATGTTCCTCCCCTCGGGTGCGCTGCCGCCGGGGACGCAACCGCTCCTCACGGTGCGCTTCGCCGATGGCGCGGTGCCGGCGAGCGCTACCTTTCGGCTGGTGGTGCACCCCACCCAGGCCGAGCCACAGGTGAATGTGTACCGCCAGCCGCGCTCGGCCGAAACCTTTCAACTGGAGGCGAGACAGGCGCACGAACGGGCCGAGCGGTGTGAGGCGCGGCTGGCACAAACCCAGACAGAGGAGAAGAGTCCCGGAGGTATTGCCGAGCTCATCGACTCCGGGCTGGTGGTGGGCCCAAGAGGCATTGCGGCGAAGGACATTTACAGCACCACCCAGCAGCCCCCCGGTGAGGCCCTCAAGAGAAGAACGACTTACAGCTACCGGGCCGAGGGACGGGTGGCGGTGGCGCTGGAGGTGGAGAACACGAGCGCTCGGCCCTGGACGGTGGATGCGGAAGGCGTGGTGCTGGTGGGCAAGGGCGGCGCGCGGCTGCGGGTGCTGCGCGTGTGGCAACCGGAGCCCATTCTTCCCGGAAAGAAGCGAGGCCTCGTGGTGGTGGAGGCGGAGGCCACGGAGGAACAGGCCCGGGGCGCCTATGTGCTCCGATTGGGAGAGGCGAGCGGGCCACGCACAGTCACTCTTCGTGGTGTGACATTCCCGTGAGTCTCCCACCCGGTACTGCTGGCCTCGAAGGACTGTTCTTGGGTCTGGTGGAGCAGGTGGATGCCGAGGCCCGAGCACGGGGCACGTCCGCCTTCTTTGACACCCTCTCCGGTCCCGGTGCTGGGTCGGCTGTTCAGCCGCGAACCGGTCCGCCCATCCTGAGTGCGAAGTTTCGGAACTTCCCATGCGTCAGGAGGGCCGGATGCGGACTCGCGCCTTAGACATACGGCCCGGTGTGCTCACCGCTGTGGGTGTGGACAGAGAGGGAAAACATGAACGTTGAGAGACTCACCGCGAAGAGAGTCTGGTGTGTGCTGGCTGCCCTCGTGGTGTTGGCGGGTTCGCGGATGAGCCAGGCGGCCGGGCTGGAGTCGGGAGAGCGATACGAGGTGCTCTCGCCTGGACAGCCCCCCGTGCTCGTCTACCGCCCCGAGACGGCCGCCGTGCTCCCGGTTGGCACGGAGCCGCCGTCCACTTCCGGGAGCATCCCAGCCACCATCGACATCGTCTATCCAACGCGGGGGCAGTCCGGCTTCGGGTCCTGCTGGATGGACCTGGACATCGACAGCGCGGGCAACCTGTATCCAATCAACGCCATGGGCGTCTACCGGATCCTTCCCGATGGGACGCTCGTCAATGGTGTCGGTGACGTGAATCTCTTCACCACCGGCTCCGTCAGCGGGGTCGGCACCCTCAGCGCCTTCGTGCTGGATGAGAGCAGGAACCGGTTCTTCGGCCTGGAAGTCGGAGGGGTCTACGAGGCGCCCTTCACCGAGGGCAGCTCCTTCTCGCTGCTCGTCCCGGGGAACGGCACTTCCTACCATGAACTCACGCTGGGACGAGGCCCGCTGGCGGACAGCCTCCTGGCGAACGTGAACGGTACCTCCCGGGTCGACCGGGTGACGCTCTCACCGCCCGGACTCGAAGTCTTCAGTGACAGCGGGCTCATCGTCGTCCCGGGATCGATGGCCAGCGCTCCGGACGGAACCGTGTATGTGGTGAGCACTTCCAATCCCACCATCCTTCCCCAGCTCATCCGGATCGGCACCGACGGGACGGCGAGCGTCTTCGCCGAAGGGACGGACCTCCAGGTCAACGGCACGGTCGCCGTGGACGCCCAG
Organism: Archangium violaceum; assembly: GCF_016887565.1. NCBI lineage: Bacteria > Pseudomonadati > Myxococcota > Myxococcia > Myxococcales > Archangiaceae > Archangium > Archangium violaceum. Next base: position 9,608,884 of record NZ_CP069396.1, on the reverse strand, counting down.
GGCAACGTCTACTGGAGCCGGGCGGACGGCATGGCGAAGTATGCCCCGAGCGGCCAGCTCCTCGGGCTCCTGCCCGGACCTCCCGACAAGGCGGCCTTCGGCTCGCCCAGGGGCGCCGTCTTCGACGCCCACGGCGACCTCTTCCTGATGGACAACTTCGACTGCAAGAAGATCTACAAGTACACGCTCGGCCCCCAGGTGCTCCAGGCCGTCATCGACATCAGCCCGGGTGATGCCACGAACGAGCTCAACCCGCGCGGCCACGGCAGGCTCAAGGTGGCCCTCCTGTCGTCGGACACCCTCGACGCCACCCAGGTGGCACTGGAGACGATCCGCTTCGGGGCCACCGGTACCGAGGCGCGGCAGGTACGCTCCTGGTGGGCGGACGTGAATGGCGATGGGCGGCTCGACACGGTGCTGGTGTTCAAGCTCCAGGACACGCAGCTCTCCTGCGCCAGCACCTCGGCCGTGCTCACGGGCCACATCTCGAATGGGGTCGCCTTCCAAGGAGCGGACGCGGTGGTGCCCACGGGCTGCTCCGGGGAGTAACGCCACGGGGGTGGCCAGGCCCTAGCGAAGAGTCCTCACCAGGTTGGCGAGGGCAAAGCCCGTCAGGATGAGCCCCATGATCCCCACGAGGATCAAGCCGATCCACTTGTTCTCCCCAGGCAGGTACACGGCCTCGGGCCGCTCCGGGTTGTAGAGCACCTCGAGCTCATCCCCATGCTCGAGCTCGCGGGACAAGGTGTATCCGCTCGTGACGAGCCCGATCTCCACGGGCTCTTCGCCGTCGGGCGGACGGATGCGCACCCAGAGCATGAACCTGTACCTGCGCATGAGCTCCTCGTCGCGCAGCATCGCCATCCCGCCCTTCTTCTCGCGGACGCGCGCGAAGTCCTTCCCTCTTGGGAGCCAGCTCACCTTGCCCGTCACCTTGCGAGCGCCGCGCAGGAAGCCCGCCAGCTTCATCCCGTAGTAGGCCACGAACGACAGGATGGCCAGGCCGGGCACCATCATGCAGTACGGCATCCAGGGGGAGTAGGCAGCGGCCAACACGCCCTGGCCTGGCATCCACGGGTCAAACGACATCGCGAGCACCTCCCAAAGTGGGTCAGCGCGGCTGGCGGAGCGCGTCAGTCGCTGGGCGCCCCGGCCAGAATCCACGAGCGGATGCGGATGAGGAGGCCGGGGTTGCTGTCGAAGTAGGCGGGGGCGTTGCTCGGCATCCGCGTGCCACAGGTGGTGCCACTGATCTTCTGCACGAGCAGCGAGGCGTTCGGGAGCCCCGGTGCCACGCGCTTGGCGGCGGTGCAGGCCGAGCTGGTGCCAGGAGTGTCGACGAGTGCGTCGTAGGAGCTGGCCGCGGCCAGGTTCAATCCACCCGAGGCGTTGCCGTCCTTGTGGCAGCCCGTGCACGTGGCATCCCATACCTGCTGAACCTGTGCGTAGGTGGGAACGGTGACTTGCACGTCCTTCGAGCGCGTGACGGAATTCCTTCCATCGGACACGGTGACCTGGAAGGTGACGACCGTGGTGGCGCTGATGTCCAGGGAACGCCACCTCGTCGAGGTGGTGGTCGTGTCGCGCAAGAAGGTGCCCGCGTTCTCGGGGGTCGTCGTCCAGGCGTAGGTCAGGGGGTCTCCGTCCGGATCCCTGGCGCCGATGGAGAGATTCAGGGAGTCCCCCGCGACCACCGTGGCGAGCGCGGTGATGGCCGCATCCACGTCGGGAGGGGTGTTGACGTTCGTCACCGGCACCTTCACGCCGTCCTGGGCCGTGCCTCCCTTGCCATCCGAGACGGTGACCTGAAGGGTGAAGCTCTGGTCGTCGCCGGTGAGCAAGGGTGCGGTCCAGGTGGGGCTCGCCGCGGTGCTGTCGCTGAATTTGCCCGCGGGCGTGGACGGGGTCTGCGTCCAGGCGTAGGTGAGTGTATCTCCATCCAAATCGCTGGCAGTCACCGCGAGGGTGGTGCTCGTGCCCTCGTCGAGCGTGTCCGGCGTGGCCTTCACCGCGGAGATCGTGGGCACTTGATTCTCGGGGAGGTTCGTCACGGACACGTCCACGCTGTCCTGGTCCGTGCCTCCCTTGCCATCCGAGACGATGACCTGGAGGGTGAAGGTCTGGTCACTGGTGAGTGCGGGTGCGGTCCAGGTGGGGCTCGCCGCGGTGCTGTCGCTGAATTTGCCCGCGGGCGTGGACGGGGTCTGCGTCCAGGCGTAGGTGAGCGTGTCTCCATCCGGATCGCTGGCAGTCACCGCGAGGGTGGTGCTCGCGCCCTCGTCGAGCGTGTCCGGCGTGGCCTTCACCGAGGAGAGGGTGGGCTGTTGATTGGGTGGGGGAGGGGGGACGCTGAAGGAGACGGGCTCGGAGCCCGTGGAATTGCCCGCCGCGTCGTAGGCCGTGGCGATGAGCTGGTAACTTCCCTCTGGGGTGTAGCTCGAATTCCAGGTGCAGACGAAGATCGCCCCCGAGCCCCGCATCGTGCCGTCCGTGCAAACGAGGGTGCCGGAGACGCGGAACTCCATCCGCATCACACGGCCGGAGTCGTCCTCGGCGGAGGCCTGGAGCTTTCTCGAGCCCGTGATGAGCTCTCCCGGCGCCACGTTGGTGATCTGGACGTTGGACGGAGCCTGGGTGTCCACCTCAGGGGAGGGACCACAGCTGCTCCCCAGACACAGGAGCAGGACCGCGAGCAGCGACCTTCGGAGAAGCCCGTGCATGGGCCGGGATTATACGTGAAGGGCCACTCTTCAGCTCTCGATGCGGTTGCGGCCGTTGGCCTTGGCCCGGTACAGCCGCTCGTCCGCGTGGCGCAGCAGGGCCTCCACGTCGGTGCCGTCCTGGGGGGCCACCGCGATTCCCGCGCTGAAGGTGACCCGGAAGGACTCTCCCTTGTCGCCCTCGAAGTCCAGCCGCCCCAGCTCCGCCGCCGTGCGCGCCAGGATGTCCCTCGCGCTCTCCGCCCTCTCTCCGAGCAGCGCCACCACGAACTCCTCGCCGCCCCACCGGCACCGCAAGTCCTCCTCACGGAAGCGGGCCGCCAGCAGTCGTCCCATCCTCATCAGCACGCGGTCTCCCGCCAGGTGCCCGTGCGCATCGTTCACCTGTTTGAACCGGTCCACGTCCAGCAGCGCCAGCGCCAGCGGCTTGCCCTGCCGCTGCGCCTCGGCCATCCGTATCCGCAGGCGCTCCAAGAAGGGCCGGCGCAGCAGCAGTCCCGTCAGGGCGTCACGCTCGGCCCGCTCGCGCGTCAGCCGCGCCCGCTCCAGCCGCGACCTCACGCGCGCCCGCAGCTCCTCGCGCAGCACCGGTTTGGTGAGATAGTCGTCCGCACCCGCCTGGAAGGCCGCTACCCGGAAGTCCACTCCCGAGTGCGCCGTGACGAAGAGCACCGGCAACTCCCTCCACTCGGGCATGGAGCGCACGATGCGGCACAGGTCGAACCCGCTCGGTCCCGGCATCTCCACGTCCAACAGCAGCAGATCCGGCCGGTGCTCGGCCAGCGCATCCACCAGGCAATAGGGGTCTCCCTGACCCACGACCTCCACCTGCTCGCCGAGCAGCGCGGCTCCGAGGGCGCGCACCGCGTCCGGATCGTCGTCCAGCACCAGCACGCGCGAGCGCTCGGGACGCTGGGCGGTCACCATCCGCTCCACCGCCTCCGTCAGGTCCTGCGCCGTGAAGGGGCGCTGCAGGTAGAGCAGACCCCCCGTCTGGACGGCCGCCATCCGGTAGGCGACGTCCCCCTGGGTGCCAAAGAAGGCCAGTGGCAGTGACTGCAAACCGTCCTCGCCCCGCAGCCGCGCCGCGGCGGTGAAGCCGCCCTCCTGGCCCCCGAGGTCCACGTTCAACAGCGCCCCATCCAGCCACTGCCGCCGCGCCGCCGTCACCGCCTCGTCCGCATCACGAGCCGTCACCACGCGCACCAACTGCTCGCGCCCCATCCGCTCCACCTCGGCCAGCCACGCGGCGTCGTCGTCCGCCACCAGCACCGTGCCCAGGAACTTCGTCACGCCCTCGGTGCTCGCCGCTGGCGTGCTCGGGCCCTGTGCCGGCGCGGGAGGCGGTGCGGGCGATACGGCACGCGAGGCCTCCTGGGAGAGCTCGTGCAGCGCGGCCCGCGGGGCGCTCCAGTCCGCCGCTTCTCCCTTGCCCCGAGCCTGGCGCAGCCGTGCCTCCAGGCTCCCCGCCGCCATGCTCACCGCGCGGAAGCCGTAGGTGCCCGCCGTCCCGTGCAGCTTGTGGGCGATCGAGTATGCCTCCTCCAACGCCTCGGCATCTCCGGCCCGGGCCCGCTCCAGCTCCTGCTCCAGCTGCCGCACCTTCTCGCCCAGGCCCGCCGCGTACTCGGCGCTCAGCGCCGCCAGGGCGGCGGCCAGATCGTCATCGGGCTCCGCCACCCGCGCTGGCGGGGGCGGAGGGGGTGGCTGGGGCTTCACCTTCACCACCTGCTCCACCCAGATGAAGAGCTCCTGGGGCGAGTAGGGCTTGTGGAGCACGCGCGCCACCTTGAGCTGCCGGGTGAGCAGCTCGTGGCTCTTGAGGTCCTTCCAGAAGGCCGAGGCGAAGAGGATGGGCAGGTGCGGCTCCGTCCGGCGCAGCTCCTGGATGAAGTCCGTGCCCATCATCCCCGGCAGCAATCCGTCCACGATGGCCGCGTCCACCCGCACCCGGACCAGCACGTCGAGTGCCTCCCTCGCGGTGCGGACCGACTCCACGTGGTAGCCCCGCTCGCGCAGGTAGGCGGAGACGAGCGATTGCAGATCCTTGTCATCCTCGAGGAAGAGCAGCGTCCCCCGGCTCATGAAGCCTCCTTGCGCGGTTGCTGGCCATCATCCCGGCGGGCCAGCAGCCCGTCGAGCAGCTCCTTCACGGAGGCCATCAGCTCTTCCTCGGACGTGCGCGCCTTGGTGAGGTGGCGGGTGAGGCCCAGCGTGAGCTGGCCCTGGTCCATCGAGGAGAGATCCCTCCCGGTGAAGACGATGAGCGGGGTGCCTCGGCCCTTGCCCTGGCGGAGGATGTCCACCACCTCGAAGCCATCCAGCCGGGGCAGCCCCACGTCCAGCACGATGAGGTCCGGAGGCGTCGTGCGAGCCAGCGCCACCGCGCTCTCCCCGTCCCCCGCCTCGTAGCAGGCCGCTCCCATCCGCTCCAACTGGTTGCGCAGCACCTGGCGCGTGGCCACGTCGTCTTCCACGATGAGCACCCGGGCCTGCCCGGGCCGGCGGATGGCGTGGCGCAGCGCCTGGAGGAAGCGCGTCTCCTGGAAGGGCTTCACCATCCAGTCCACCAGCAGCGGTTGGACGACCCCTTCCTCCTCGGATGAGCGCCCCGATAGCATCAGCACCGGCAGCTCGCGCGTGCGCGGCTCCTCGCGCAGCCTCCGGACGAAGTCCAGCCCGCTGCCGTCCATCCACTGGGCGTCCAGCACCAGCGCGTCGGGCGCGCCCACCTCGATGAGCTTCTCCGCCTCCTCCAGGGAGGGGGTGCGGAGCAGGCGGTAGCCCTCGTGGGTGAGCAGGCCCCGCAGCAGGCCGGACAGCTCCGAGTCCGTCGTCACCGCCAGGATGGTGTAGCGCGACTCGTCCATCACACGGGAGACAGAGCCCGAGCCCACGCGCACCGCCGGCAGCGAGAAGGTGAAGGTGGCCCCCTGGCCCGGCTCGCAGAGCACCTCGATGCGGCCGCCGTGCTGCTCGACGATGGCCTGGGAGATGGCCAGCCCCAGGCCCGTGCCTCCCTTGGAGCGCGTGTCCGAGCTGTCCAGCTGCTGGAACTTGCCGAAGAGCCGGGCGCGCTTGTCCGGAGGGATGCCCGGCCCCTGGTCCACCACGGAGAAGCGCACGAGGCCCCGCGCGTCCCGGGCGGCCCGCACCTCCACCCGGCTGTCCGCGGGGGAGAACTTGATGGCGTTGGAGACGAGGTTGGTGAGCACCTGGATGAGCCGGTCCCGATCCGCGCGGACCGTGCCCGCCCCAGCGGCCTCCGCGCACAGGTTCACCCGCGCCGTGTCCGCCATGGCCTGCACGCCGCTGAAGGTGGCCTCGAGCACCTCGGAGACCTCCACCGGCTGCAGCTTCAGCTCCAGCTTGCCGGACTCCATCTTCTCCAGGTCGAGGATGTCGTTGATGAGGCGGATGAGGCGCTCGGTGTTGGTGCGAGCGATGCGCACCATGTCCTGGGCCTGGGAGGGAAGCTCGCCCAGGACGCCACCCTCCAGCAGGCCCAGCGAGCCGCGGATGGAGGTGAGGGGGGTGCGCAGCTCGTGGCTGACGGTGGAGACGAACTCGTTCTTCAGCCGCTCCACCTCCTTGCGCTCGGTGATGTCGCGCACGTAGGCGGTGAAGCGCGCGGGACCGTCGCTGCGCACCCGCGAGAGGGTGAGCTCGGCGGGGAAGGTGCCGCCGTCGGTGCGCAGGCCGGACAGCTCCAGCCGGGTGGCTCGGCCGGGCACGGCGTCGGCCCGGAGCGCGCGCGCCACCGCCTCGCGCTGGCCGACATTCACGGAAGCGGCCAGCCCCAGGGAGAGGAAGTCCCGGCCCATCGCCTGGGCCCGAGGCAATCGGAAGATGTGCTCCGCGGCGGGATTGAACTCCAGGATGCGGCCCGCCTCGTCCAGGGAGATGATTCCGTCGAAGGAGCTCTCCAGGATGGCCGCCTTGCGCGCCTCGCTCTCGCGCAGCTCCGCGTTGGCGGTGGACAGGGCCGCGGTGCGCTCCTCCACGCGCCGCTCCAGCTCCGCGTTGAGCGCGTCGAGCGCGGCGCCCGTGCGCGCCAGCCTCAGCAGCACCACCAGCACGAAGGCGACGAGCAACAGCGAGAAGGCGAAGAGGGTGATGCGGAAGCGCTCGGTGCGCGCCAGCGTCGTCTCGTAGAGCTGAAGGTAGGTGGAGATGAGCCGCTCGGCCTCGGGGCTGGCGGGATGGTCCATCAGGAGCCGGAACGTGGCCTCTGCCTCCCGGGCGTGGCCGAGGAGGGCCCGCGCATCCGCCTCCAGCTTTGCGCGAGGTTCCGCCAGCTCCGGCTTCCCGTCCGTCAGCACCGCCAGGGAGGCGAGTGCCGCCTCCACCTGGGGGGCACGGCCCGCGTCCGCGCTGGCCAGCACGGCGCCAGCCAGGGCCTCCGCCCTTCCGCGTGGCTCGCCCGGAGGCAGCCGCTCCGTCAGGGCGGTGGCCCGCCGCTCGAGAGACTCCCGGCGCTCGGCCCTCCGCGTGTCCTGCTCGTGGAGGCGCCCCATCAGCATCTCCTCGTCCACCAGCGCCCGGACATAGCCATCCAGCACGGCGCCCAGCGTCCGCTGCTCCTGCTCCGGCAGCAAGGTCGGGAAGATGCGGAGATCCGCCGCCCGCGCGCGCAGCTCCGCGAGCTTCTCCGAGGAGGGGCCATGCGCCTCCGGCAGCCCCAGGTGGGCCCGGAGGATGTCCTGCTCCAGCTCGGCGCTCTGGACGCGGAGCTTTCGCAGCCGGGTGCGGTAGTTGTCGTGCTCGGCGGCACGCAGCGGACGGCCGAGCGCGAAGAGCACGCACAGGAGCGCGAGCGCCCCCGCCGCGAGCACCACGGAGCGCCTGGAGAGACGGGTCTTCACGGCGGGTGTCGTCATCGCGTGTCGCGGCCTCAGGTGGGCGGCAGCAGCCGCTTGATCTCCGCCGGAAGCGTCATGGGGTCGAACGGCTTGCCGATGACGCCCACGGCGCCCAGCTCCAGGTAGCGCGCCACCTCCTGCTTCTGGATCTTCGCCGTCATGAAGATGACGGGCGTCTTCGCGGTGGCCTCCTGGGCGCGCAGCTTGCCCAGGGTGGTGGGCCCGTCCATGCCCGGCATCATCACGTCCAGGAGGATGAGGTCCGGCTGCTCGGCGGCGGCCTTGGTGACGGCCTCGGCCCCCGACGCGGCGAGCACCGTCTGCCAGCCTCCCACGCGCCCGAGGCTCAGCTGGCCGATGGTGCGGATGTCGTCTTCGTCATCGACGAGCATCACCTTGCGAATCGTCATGGGGAACCTCGGAGGGGGAGGAAGCGGAGGACGGCGGCGCGCAGCTCCGCGTTGGAGGCGCGGGACTTCACCAGCACGGCGGAGACCTGGCGGGCCACCTCGGGCTCCGCCTCGCGCACGGAGAAGAGCACCACGGGGGCGGCGGCGAGCAGCGGCGCCAGCGGGAGCAGCCCTCCCTCGGGGAGGACGGGCTCGGCGATGACGAGCGGGAAGGGACCGGTGCGCAGGGCGGACTCGGCCTCCGGTGGGCTGCCCGCGGGGACGACGTCCGCCACGTCCCGCAGCACGTCCGCCACCACGCGCCGGTTGTCCGGGTCCGCCTCCACGTGCAGCACGCGCGGGCGCACGAGCCCCGGTGCCGGTTCCGCGGCCGACTCCACCGGAAGCCGCGGAGGCGGGGTGCTGGCACATGTCTCCGCGCGCCACTCGGGCAGCTCCACCCGGAAGGTGGTACCGGCCCCCTCGCGGGTGACGAAGTCCAGCGTGCCGCCCATCCGCTCCACCAGGGCCCGGGTGATGGAGAGCCCCAGCCCCGTGCCTCCCTTGCGCCGGCTGTCGGAGCCGTCCGCCTGGGCGAACTTCTGGAAGATGCGTGCGCGGAAGGACTCGGGGATGCCCGGCCCCCGGTCCTCCACGCTCACCCGCAGCCGGGTGCCCACCCGTGCCAGCCGCAGCGTCACGCGCTCCCCGCGCGGGGAGAACTTGAGCGCGTTGGACAGCAGGTTGGCCAGCACCTGGAGGAAGCGGTCCCCATCCACCATCGCCCAGGCGTCCGGGGCCTCCACCGCCAGCTCCACGCGGGCGCCGCACTCCTCCGCGTAACCGTGGTGCGCCTCGGCGGCCTGGGCGAGCAGCACCCTCAGCTCCAGCGGCTCCAGGTGGAAGTCCAGCTTGCCGGATTCCATTTTCTCCAGGTCGAGGATGTCGTTGATGAGGCGGATGAGGCGCTCGGTGTTGGTGCGAGCGATGCGCACCATGTCCTGGGCCTGGGAGGGAAGCTCGCCCAGGACGCCACCCTCCAGCAGGCCGAGCGAGCCGCGGATGGAGGTGAGGGGCGTGCGCAGCTCGTGGCTGACGGTGGAGACGAACTCGTTCTTCAGCCGCTCCATCTGGTGGCGCTCGGCCTCCAGGCGCTTTCGCTCGGTGATGTCGCGCGCCACGCCGTAGAGGATGCCCTCCTCCGGGTTGACGACGGCGTTCCACTGGAGCCAGTGCCAGGCACCGTCCCGGTCGCGGCAGCGGTGCTCGAAGCAGGGCAGGGGCTCGCCCCGGGCTCCCCGCGCCAGCCACTCGGTGGTGGCGGCGCGATCCTCCTCGTGCACCAGGGCCAGCAGCGGCGTGGCGCGCAGGGACTCCTCGGAATGGCCGAGCGAGCGCGACCAGGCCCGGCTGAGCTGCCGGAAGGTGCCGTCCACCCCGGCGATGCAGAGCATGTCCACGGACAGCTCGAAGAAGCGCTCCTGCCGGGCCAGCGCGGTGCGTGCCTCCTGGACGGTGAGGGCGTTGAGCTCCAGCTCCACCCACGAGGCCAGGTCCTCCAACTGCTGGCGCTCCTCTCCGCTGAAGGCTCGCGCCCGGCGGTCGATCAGGCAGAGCGTCCCCACGGGACTGCCGTCCGGCGCATGGATCGGCTGGCCCGCGTAGAAGCGCACGTGGGGCGCACCGGTGACGAGCGGGTTGTCGAAGAAGCGCACGTCCTCGAGCGCATCCGGCACCACGAAGGTGTCCGGGGTGAGGAGGGCGTGGCCGCAGAAGGAGAGGCTGCGCGCCGTGGAGGTGTCATCCAGGCCGACCCGCGCCTTGAACCACTGCCGGGACTCATCCACCAGGGAGACGAGGGCGATGGGAACGCGGAACATCCGCGCCGCCGTCCGGACGATGCGGTCGAAGCGCTCCTCGGCGGGGGTGTCCAGCAGGCACAGCCGATGGAGGGCCCGGAGGCGCCTCGGTTCGTCGGCCGGCGGGGGCGGTGGAATCATGCGGGGGGCTCGAGCGGGGCGGACAGCCTCGGAGTCTCAGTGTAGCAGCGCGAATCCCCGCGAGGTCGCACCTGGCTCCCGGGTGCTCCCTCGGGCCCCCTTCCGGCTGGCGAGGGCACCCTGGACGCGGGCCGGGCCCGTCCGTCAGAACCGCGACAGCGCGAGGAACGTCTTCATCTTCTCGTTCGTCTCGCGCAGGCGCACGGACAGTGTGCGCACGAAGCTCCACAGCAGCACGTAGGCCAGGTTCTTGTCCGTGAACATCAGCTGGTCGAGGTGCTCGCGCTCGATGACCCACAGCGTGCACGCGGTGTGGGCGTAGGCATCCGCCGAACGGGGAATGTCCTCGATAACGGCCATCTCCCCGAAATACTGGCCTTTTTGCAGGATGGCGAGCGCCTCCTCGCCCATCCCGGGCACCTGCTGGGAGATGCGCACCTTGCCTTCCAAGATGATGAACATCTCGTGGCCGGCCTCTCCCTCGCGGAACAGGCAGGCCCCCGCCTCGTAGCCGCGGGGACGGGCGATTGACGCCACGCGGTGGAGCTGACTCTGGGTGAGTCCCTCGAAGAGCGCAACCTTCTTGAGGAGCGAGGCATCCATGTGTGGCGCCAGTTCGTACCATGACCCGGAGGGCTCTGGTACGGTGGCGCCCCATCATTCGAGAAACAGGAGCGACGACCCGTGGCGGAGAAGATCAACAAGGTGACCATCATCGGCTCGGGGCCCGCGGGCTACACCGCGGCCATCTACGCCGCGCGCGCCAACCTGCAGCCCGTCATGTTCGCGGGTGGCCCCACGCTCGATGACCCGCAGCGCGTGCCCGGCGGCCAGCTCATGGTCACCACCGACGTGGAGAACTACCCCGGCTTCCCCGAGGGCATCACCGGCCCGGAGATGATGGAGCGCTTCCAGAAGCAGGCCGAGCGCTTCGGCACCGTCATCCACATGGAGAACGTGGTGAAGGTGGACTTCTCCAAGCGCCCCTTCTTCATCCAGGGCGAGAGCGCCAGCTGCTACTCGGACACCGTCATCATCGCCACGGGCGCGACGGCGAAGTGGCTGGGCGTGAAGGGCGAGGACACCTTCAAGAACCGCGGTGTGTCCGCCTGTGCCACCTGTGACGGCGCCTTCTTCAAGAAGCAGGACGTGCTGGTGGTGGGCGGTGGCGATACCGCCATGGAGGAGGCCACCTACCTGGCGAAGATCGTCAACAGCGTCACCCTGGTGCACCGGCGCGACACCCTGCGCGCCTCGAAGGTGATGCAGGAGCGGGCCCTCAACAACCCGAAGATCAAGTTCATGTGGGACAGCGCCGTCGACGAGGTGGTGGGCAACGACCGCGGCATGACGGGCGCGGTGGTGCGCAACCTGAAGACGGGTGACACGAAGCTGGTGGAGGCCACGGGCCTGTTCGTGGCCATCGGCCACACGCCCAACACGGGCCTGTTCCAGGGTGTGCTGGAGACGCACCAGAACGGCTACCTCAAGACGGAGCCGGGCAGCACCCGCACCAACATCCCCGGCGTGTTCGCTTGCGGCGACGTGCAGGACAGCTACTACCGGCAGGCCATCACCGCGGCGGGCACCGGCTGCATGGCGGCCATCGACGCCGAGCGCTGGCTCATCGAGCACGGCCAGTAGCGCGTCCCCTCGAGGCCTCCAGGAGAACCCAAGGACATCATGAGCACGAAGCGCAAGACGGTGGCGGTGCACGCGGGCGCGCAGTTGACGGGCAGCAAGTCCCAGCCCGTGGTGCCGCCCATCCACGTGTCGGCGGTGAGCTTCTTCGACAACAGCGACGAGCTGGACGCGGCGCTGGATGGCAAGGACTACGTCTACTCGCGGATCGCCGCCCCCAACGCGGCGCTGCTGGAGGAGGCGGTGGCGGCGCTGGAGGGCGCCGAGGCGTGCGTGGCCTACTCGAGCGGCATGGCCGCGCTCCGGGCCGTCTTCGACGTGCAGAACCTGAAGGCCGGCGACGTGGTGGTGATGCCGGCGGATGGCTACGGCGTCACCCGCTCGCTCTTCAAGAGCCTGGCGGCGCGCTCCGGGGTGCGCATCGAGGCGCTCCTGCTCTCCGAGGCCTCGGCGCCCGAGCGCATCGTCGCGCTGCGCCCCAAGCTGGTGCTGGCCGAGAGCGTCACCAACCCGCTCCTGCGCGTGCCGGACATCCAGGCGCTGTCGCGGGCGTGCCGGGAGGTGGGGGCGGCCTTCGCGGTGGATGCCACCTTCCCGTCACCCTACGGGCATCGGGCGCACGAGCTGGGCGCCGACTATGCCGTCCAGTCCACGACGAAGTGGCTCAACGGCCACAGCGACGCGCTGGGGGGCACGGTGAGCGGTACCCGCGAGAAGATGGCGCCGCTGCGGGCCGCGCGCCTGTTCGCGGGTGATGTGCTCGGGCCCTTCGAGGCGTGGCTCACCCTGCGCGGCGTGCGCACCCTGCCGGTGCGCATGAAGGCCCACTGCGAGCACGCGGCGCACGTGGCGAAGCGGCTCTCCGAGTCCCCGCTCGTCGCCCGTGTCCACTACCCGGGCCTTGCGAGCCACCCGGACCACGCGGTGGCGGCGAGGATGCTGGAGGGCGGCTTCGGCGGCATGGTGGCCTTCGACATCCAGGGCGCCGGCCGGCCGGAGTGCTTCCGCTTCCTGGAGGCGGTGAAGCTGGCGCGGGCGGCTCCGTCGCTCGGGGACGTGGGCACGCTGGTGATGCACGCGGCCAGCGCGAGCGCGCGGCGCATGACCCCCGAGGAGCGGCAGGCGGCCGGCATCGGCGAGAGCCTCATCCGCGTCTCGGTGGGCCTGGAGGATCCGGATGACATCGCCGATGACCTGCTCGCCGCGGTGGCGAAGGCGGTGAAGCGGTGAAGATGGTCGACGTGGGAGGGAAGGAGAAGACGGAGCGCGTGGCGGTGGCCACCGCGCGCCTGCGCATGCTCCCCGAGACCCTCGAGCGCATCCTCCAGGGGAAGGTGGAGAAGGGGGACGTCCTGGCCGCCGCGCGCCTGGCGGGCGTGATGGCGGCCAAGAAGACCCCCGACATCGTCCCCCTGTGCCACCCCATCGCGCTCTCCGGAGTGGAGGTGCACCTCGAGCCCCGGACGGATGCGTTGGAGATCCGCGTGACGGTCCGGACGGTGGACCGCACGGGCGTGGAGATGGAGGCGCTCACCGCCGCGTGCGCGGCGGCCCTCACGGTCTACGACATGTGCAAGAGCGTGGACCGGGGCATGGTGCTGGAGCAGGTGCAGCTGGACCACAAGTCCGGCGGCCGCTCCGGCACCTGGGACCGCGAGCAGGGCTAGCGGAGCCCCGCGTCCAGCGGCTCCAGCGTGGGCGGCGGGAGCAGCCCGCCGGAGCCGCCCGTGCCCGCGTCCTGTCCGAAGAGCGAGGGGATGGAGGGCATCGGATCGAGTCCGGAGCCGCCCATGCCGCCATCGCCATTCATGCTGTTGTAGTCCGGGAACGGCTGGGGCGTCGTGGGCGACACGCCCGGCGACGTCTGCGGAGTCCCGGGTGATACCGGTGCACCCGTACTGGGATCGAACTGCGCGTTCGCGCTCGCCAGCGCCAGCAGCGACACCCCCACCACCGCACCGGCCAGCACGAGCCGGGTCTTCACGTTGAGCACCATGTTCCGCCTCCTCAGGGGCACGTGGCGCCACCAAGGTGGGCACCTGCTCGTGCGCGCCGCAGCCGGCCCTCTCCGGTCCGCTCGCTGGGGAGGCGGGCTCCTACTTCGCCTTACAGCGGATTTTCCCTTGACCCGCCGTGTCACTTCGGCGACGTTACCGACCGGTCGGTAGGTCGAGGGTCGACAGGGAACCGAGTGACCGGCCGGAAGGGACGACACGTGACGCATTCGGGGCAGAAACGGGACGAGCGCTACCGGGCCATCATGGAGACGGCCGCGCGCCTCATCTGCGAGCGCGGTTACGAGGGCACCTCCATGCAGGAGATCGCCGCCGCGTGCCGGATGACGAAGGCGGGGCTCTACCACCACGTGCAGAACAAGGAGCAGCTGCTCTTCGACATCATGAGCTACGGGATGGACGCCTTCGAGGGGCAGGTGCTCGAGAAGGTGCGCGACATTCCGGATCCCATCGAGCGGCTGCGCGAGTGCATGCGGCTGAACATCGAGCTGGTGACGTGCGGGTTCAGCAAGGAGGTTATCATCATCCTCCACGAGCACGCCACGCTCACCGGCGAGGCCCGGGCCTTCATCGACGGCCGCAAGAAGCGCTACGTGCGGTTCCTGGAGGACTCGTTCTCCGAGGCGGTGCGCGTGGGGCGTGCCCGCCCCGTGCAGCCCACCGTGGCCGCGTTCGCGTTCCTCGGGATGGTGCTGTGGATCTACAAGTGGTTCCAGCCCGATGGGCGGCTGTCGGTGCAGCAGATCGCCGAGGGCATGGTGGACCTGCTCTTCAACGGGGTGGTGGCTCCCGCGGGGACGCTGCCGGTTCCGGCTCCGGGGGAGGCGCCCGTGCTGTCGCTCGTGCCCCCCACCGTGGTGGGAGGTGAGTCATGAAGTCCGCGCGTTGGGGCTCGCTGTCGGAGGTGGTGGCCTCCATCCCGGACGGGGCGTGGCTGGCCATGGGTGGCTTCATGCTGGGCCGCGCGCCCATGGCGATGGTGCTGGAGCTGATCGCCCAGGGCCGCAAGGACCTCAAGCTCATCTCGCTGCCCAACCCGCTGCCGGCCGAGTTCCTGGTGGCGGGCGGGTGCCTGTCGCGGGTGGAACTGCCATTCGGGGCGCTGAACCTGGAGGGCCGGGTGCGCCCCATGCCGTGCCTCAAGCGGGCCATCGAGCAGGGCCGTATCGCCTGGCGCGAGCATGACGGCTACCGCGTCGTGCAGCGGCTGCGCGCGGCGTCCATGGGGCTGCCCTTCATCCCGGCGCCGGACGCGGACGTGTCCGAGCTGTCCCGGGCCGAGCCGCTCCAGATGGTCGTGGACCCGTTCACCGGGCAGCCGGTCCCCGTGGAGCCGGCCTTCTATCCGGACGTGGCGCTGGTGCATGCGCGCGCCGCGGACGAGCGGGGCAACCTCTATATCGAGGACCCCACGACGGACCTGCTGGTGGCGGGTGCGGCCCGCCGGGTGCTGGCGACGGCCGAGGAGCGCGTGTCCAAGCTGCCCCGGGTGACGATCCCCGGCTTCCAGGTGGAGCGCGTCGCGCTGGCGCGTCAGGGGGCGCTGCCCACGGGCTGCGTCGGGCTGTACCCGCACGATGACGAGATGCTGGCGAGCTACCTCGCGCTGGCCGAGGCCGGACGCGAGCAGGAGTTCCTGAACTCCATCCTCCAGCGCAGGAGCGCGGCATGAGCGCCGAGACTTCCGCGACCCCCGCCGAGGTGGTGGTCTCGCTGCTGGCCCAGGAGATCGAGGACGACGCCGTGGTGGCCACGGGCGTGGCCTCGCCGCTGGCCATCCTCGCCATCGCCGTGGCCCGGGCCACGCACGCGCCGGGGCTGACGTACCTGGCGTGTGTCGGCTCGTTGGATCCGGACCTGCCCAGCCTGCTGCCCTCGTCCGAGGACCTGGGCTACCTGGATGGGCGCTCGGCGGAGATCACCATCCCGGACCTCTTCGACCACGCGCGGCGGGGCAGGGTGGACACCGTCTTCTTCGGTGCCGCCGAGGTGGATGCCCTGGGGCGGACGAACATGACCGCCTCGGGGAGCCTGGAGAAGCCCCGGACCAAGTTCCCCGGTGTGGCGGGTGCGGCCACGCTGCGGCGCTGGGTGCGCCGGCCGGTGCTGGTGGTGCCGCGCCAGTCCAAGCGCAACCTCGTGCCCGAGGTGCAGGTGGCCACCACGCGCGACGATAGCCGCCCGGTGAAGATCATCTCGGACCTCGGAGTCTTCGAGGTCGGGGCCGGCGGGGCCCGGCTGCTGTCCCGTCACCCCTGGGCGACGCTCGACACCATCAGCGAGCGCACGGGCTTCTCCTTCCAGGTGGAGGAGTCGGTGCCCGTCACCCCGCTTCCGGACGCGCGCACCCTCGCGGCGATCCGGGCGATCGATTCCCGAGGTCTCCGCGATCAGCTCGTGGGGGCCTGAGCCCTTTCGTTTTCCATTCTCTGTCTGTCGTTCCAGCCTGGGAGTTCCCGGATGAAGGCCGTCGTTCTGCGTGAATTTGGTGAGGCGAGCAATCTGCGCATGGAGAACATGCCCGACCCGCGTCCGGGCCGTGGCGAGGTGCTCATCCGAGTCCATGCCTGTGGTGTCTGCTACCACGACGTCATCAACCGCCGGGGCAACCTGCCGCGCACGCACGTGCCTGCCATCCTCGGCCACGAGGCCGCGGGCGAGGTGGTGGAGGTGGGTCCGGACACGCCGGGCTGGAAGGTGGGAGACCGGGTGGCCACGCTCCAGCGGCTCTCGTGCGGCGAGTGCGCGCTGTGCAAGAGCGGCCGCAACAGCCTGTGCAAGAAGGACAACCGCTTTTTCGGAGAGGAGATCTCCGGCGGCTATGCGCAGTACATGACGGCGCCGGTGGCGGGCCTGGGCCGGGTGCCGGCGAACCTGCCCTGGCCGGTGGCGGCCACGGTGTGCTGCACCCTGGGCACGGCCGTGCACACGGTGCGGACGCGCGGCCGGGTGCGTGATGGCGAGACGGTGCTCATCACCGGCGCCAGCGGTGGCGTGGGGCTCGCGGCGGTGCAGCTGGCGAAGCTGGACGGGGCGCGCGTCATCGCGGTGACGTCGGGCGAGGCCAAGGTGGCGGCCCTGCGCGAGGCGGGAGCGGACGAGGTCATCGTCTCGCGCGGGCTGGAGTTCGCGTCCGAGGCGCGCAAGCGCACGGGGGGCGAGGGCGTCAACGTGGCCATCGAGATCGTCGGTAGCGCCACCTTCGGGCAGACGCTCAAGGCGATGGCGCCGGGCGGCCGGGTGGTGGTGGTGGGCAACCTGGAGACGGGCACGGTGGATCTCAACCCGGGCCTGGTCATCGTGAAGGAGCTGGAGATCCTCGGGGCCTACGCCACCACGCGCCAGGAGCTGGACGAGTCGCTCCAGCTGGTGGCCGACGGGAAGATCCGTCCCTTCGTGGCGGAGTCGGTGCCGCTGGCCGAGGCCGGGCGGGCGCACTTCCGGCTGGAGAACCGCGAGATCGCGGGCCGGCTGGTGCTGGTTCCCCCCGACGTGCAGTGAGCCCCCTTTCCCACTCGAGCAGGACGCGAGGAGCTTTTCCCATGAAGAAGCAGGTTGGAATCGAAGCGCTGGCCATCGCCGTACCCCGTCGCTACGTGGACATCGAGGATCTCGCCCGGGCGCGCGGCGTGGATCCCGCCAAGTACACGGCGGGCCTCGGGGCGAAGGAGATGGCGGTGGCGGATCCGGGAGAGGACTCCGTGTCGCTCGCCGCGACCGCCGCGGCCCGCCTCATCCAGCGCAACGGCGTGGACCCGTCCCGCCTGGGCATGCTGGTGGTGGGCACCGAGACGGGCGTGGACCACTCGAAGCCGGTGGCCTCGCACGTCCAGGGCCTGCTGAAGCTGCCGCGCACGATGCGCACCTTCGACACCCAGCACGCCTGCTACGGCGGCACCGCGGGACTGATGGCGGCCACCGAGTGGATCGCCTCCGGCGCGGCGGCGGGCCGCTCGGCCATCGTCATCTGTTCGGACATCGCCCGCTACGGGCTGAACACCGCGGGCGAGCCCACCCAGGGCGGCGGCGCGGTGGCCCTGCTCGTGTCGGAGCAGCCGGACCTGCTCGCCGTGGACCTCGGGCTGAACGGCGCCTGCTCCATGGATGTGTATGACTTCTGGCGGCCGCTCGGCCGGCGGGAGGCGGTGGTGGACGGGCACTACTCCATCAGCTGCTACCTGGACGCGCTCTCGGGCGCGTACCGTGGCTGGCGCGAGCGCGCGCTGGCGCACGAGGTGGTGCGCTGGGGTGAGAAGCTTCCGGGCGAGCAGCTCGAGCGCATCCTGTACCACGTGCCCTTCTGCAAGATGGCGCGCAAGGCGCACACGCAGCTGCGGCTGTGCGACCTGGAGGACGCGCCGGGCACCCGGGACAGCACCCCGGCGGCGCGCGAGGAGGCGGCGAAGTCCTCCGCCAGCTACGAGGCGCAGGTGGCATCGTCGCTGGGCCTCAACGCCCGCATCGGCAACGTGTACACCGCCTCGCTGTACCTGGCGCTCGCGGGCCTGTTGAACGGCGAGAGCGCCGCGCTGGCCGGCAAGCGCATCGGTCTGCTGTCCTACGGCAGTGGCTGCGCCGCGGAGTTCTACTCGGGCGTGGTGGGCGAGGGCGCCGCGCGGCGGATGGCCCAGACGGACGTGGAGGCGGTGCTCGCGCGCCGCGAGCGCGTCTCCGTGGAGGAGTACGAGCGCATCATGCGGCTGTCCTCGGACGCGCCGGAGCAGCTGGCCCCGGCACCGGGCGAGTTCCGCCTCGCGGAGATCCGCGAGCACCGCCGCATCTACGCCGCGGGTTGACCGGGGTGGGCTGAAGCGTCCGGGCTGTTCCAAGCGGTGCCGAACCGCGAGGGGACACCCGGGCGCTCGCTCCGCCGCCTGGTCCTACGGCCGTGACGTCTGTCCTTCCTGGGACGCGGTTCTTACCTAGGAAGGTCATGATGCAACCACCCCAGTCCGACCTGCTGGTGATGCGAGAGAAGCACCCCACCGAGCACGGTGAGGGTCGCGGGAAGCTCTCCTCCCAGCGCGAGGCACTGCTCCAGGCGCGCATCAAGGATCTCTCGCTGCGTCTGGCGGGCACGCCGCTCGAGCGGCACATCGCGCAGCTCCACGCGGAGCTCGAGGCGAAGGGCATCTCCTTCAAACCCCAGTGCTACCTGTCGGACGAGTGGGGCTGCCCCTCGGGCGTCCCGGTCATCGGCCTGCCGTTCTACCTGGCGGACCCGGGCTTGCACTCCATCGAGGCGGAGCTGGGCGGAGGCGTGGAGAGCGAGGCGGAGATCCTCATGTACCTCCGTCACGAGGCGGGCCACGCCATCAACTACGCCTACCGGCTCTACGAGACGGACGAGTGGCTGCGCGTGTTCGGCGACTACTCGCGGCCCTACCGCGACAACTACAAGCCGCAGCCCTTCTCGCGCCGCTACGTGCTGCACATCTCCGGCTGGTACGCCCAGAAGCACCCGGACGAGGACTTCGCCGAGACCTTCGCGGTGTGGCTCACCCCCAACATCGACTGGCGCAAGCAGTACCAGGGCTGGGGCGCCCTCCGGAAACTCCAGTACGTGGAGGAGACCATGGCGCGGCTCGGCCGGAAGCCGCCCCTCGTGCAGCTCGCCGAGCCGGACTTCACCACCGAGGAGATGGAGGGCACCGTCCTCGACCACTACCGCCAGCGCGAGCTGGACGAGAAGGTGGATGTCGAGCTGCGCAACGCCTTCGACCACATCCTGGCGGACATCTTCTATGGCCCGGGGGAGGCGCCCGTACGCGCGGAGACGCTCATCCAGGCCGAGCGCCAGCGTCTGCTCTCCTCGGTGAGCCAGTACTCGGGCGTGAGCCGGGGCGCCGTGCGCGCGCTGCTCGACCACCTGGCCGAACGGACCGCGGCGCTCGGCCTCACCCTCCATCCCGATGACAGCCGGGAGGCGGCCGTCCAGCTCACTTCGCTCGTGACGGTACTGGCCATGAACTACCTCTACACCGACCGCTTCTTCGAGGACTGAACCATGGCCCTGCGACCCTTGCGCATCGCGGTTCTCCACTACCAGCCCCAGGGCGAACCGCCCGACCCCGTGGTGGCCCAGGTGAGCGCCGCGCTCCAGGATGCCGGGCACACCCCGGTGGGCATCGCCGTGGACGAGAGCATCACGGACCTGGTGCGGCAGGTGACCCGGTCCCGATGCGACCTCGTCTTCAACATCTGCGAGACCTTCGCGGAGGACTACCGGCTGGAGGTGAACGTCGCCGCCGTGCTGGAACTGGCGCGCGTGCCCTTCACCGGCTCGGCGACGGCGGGCCTGCTGCTCGCGCAGGACAAGATCCTGGCCAAGCAGCTCCTCCAGTTCCACGGGGTGCTCACCCCGCGCTTCGCCACCTTCGATGGCTCCTCGTTCCAGACGAGTGGGGACCTGTCCTTCCCGCTCATCGTGAAGCCGGCCCGCTCGGATGCCTCCATGGGCCTGGGCGTGGAGAAGGACATGGAGGGGCTGGCGCGCCGGGTGCGGAAGATCCACGAGGAGTACGACGACGAGGCGCTCGCGGAGGAGTTCATCGAGGGGCGGGAGATCTACGTGGGGGTGCTGGGCGACCATGCCCATCCCCAGGTGCTCCCGCCGGTGGAGCTGGACTTCGGGAAGAAGTGGAGCCGCAAGCGGATGAAGATCGCCGACCGGGAGGTGAAGTTCGCGCCGGAGGCGCCCGGCAGTCCCCGGCTCGTCATGCCGCATGACCTGTCGGACGAGCTGCGGGGCCGCATCGAGCGGGCCGCGGTGACGGCCTTTCGCGCGCTCAAGTTGCGCGACTACGCGCGCATCGACTTCCGCGTGTCCAAGCACACCAACGAGCCCTACCTGCTCGAGGTGAACCCCAATCCGTATCTCGAGGCCCAGTGCGAGGTGGCGCTCGGCGCCCGGGAGATCGGCCTGTCCTACCCGAAGCTCATCCAGCACATCGTCGAGGTGGCCGCGCGGCGTCATGGCCTGGGGCGCGGGAAGCCCCATGCCGTGCCCGTGGAGGACTCCGTGGAGACAGGACCGTAACGGGGCCATTACGGCCGCGCGAATCCTCGTGACAGCCTGCTAAAGGAGGGTGTCATGCCATCCACCATGCTCGCAGGACGTCTCGACCTCACGACCCGGAAGTTCGCAATGGAGACCGTGGCCATTCCGGAGCCCGGCCCGGACGAGGTGCGCATCAAGGTCCACGCCGCCGGCATCTGCCTGTCGGACATCCATCTGATCGACGGCACGTTGCGCCTGGAGCCGCGTGAGGGCTTCACGAGCGTCACCCTGGGGCACGAGGTCTCCGGCGTCATCGAGAAGCTGGGCTCGGCGGTGCCTCCCATGTGGCAGCCAGGCATGAGGGTCCTGCTGCAGGCGGGGCAGAGCTGCGGCAGGTGTCCCGCCTGCGTGGGCCGCACGGGCCGGTGTCTGAAGATCCTGACGCGCGGCGTGGATTACGACGGCGGCTGGGCGGAGTATGCGCTGGCGCGCTTCGACACGCTGGTGTCCGTCCCCGACGGGCTTCCCTTCGAACAGGCGGCCATTCTTCCCGACGCGGTGTCCACGCCGTACGCCGCCATCGTCGAGACGGCCCATCTCAGGCCCGCCGAGGCCGTGGGCATCTGGGGTGTCGGTGGACTTGGCGCGCATGCCGTCCAGCTGTGCCGGGCCTTCGGCGCGGCGCCCATCGTGGCGATCGACCCGCTGCCCGATGCGCGGGAGCGCGCCTTGAAGCTCGGAGCCGATGCGGCATTGGATCCCCAGCAGCCGGATTTCCGCGAGCGCATCAAGGAGCTGACGGGCCGCCGCGGTCTCGATGTCGCCCTGGATCTCGCGGGCGTGCCTCAGGTGCGGGAGCAGGCTCAGTCGGTGCTCGCTCCCATGGGCCGGATGGTGCTCGTGGGACTCGCCGGAGCCCCTCTGACGCTCGGCCAGGACGTTCCCTTCTGCTACGCCATGCTGCAGGTGCGCGGCCATTACGGTTACTTCCCGCACCACCTGCATCAGGTGGTGAACCTCTCGCGCTTCCGCCGGCTCGACTTCTCCTCCTCCGTTTCGGACATTCTTCCCCTGCGCGATGCCCCCCTGGGCGTCGAGCGGCTCATCAAGAAGGAAGGAAATCCCATCCGCCTGGTCCTGCGTCCGGGCGCTTGAGTTCCACTTCGCGGTCCCCAGGAGTCACTCCCGTGTCCAGCTCTCCGCCTGCCCTCGAGCTCGCCGAACCTCCGCCACTCCCCGTGGAGCTCCTGCGCGCCGCCGTGGCCCGCCGCCCCGCGCGCCCCGGCGAGGTGCCTCGGCTGGAAGTGCGCGTGCGTCAGCTCCCTCCGGACCCGCGGCGGCTCGCGCTCTACCGCGAGGTGTGCGGCTTCCCCGAGGACGGTCACCTGCCACTGGCCTATCCCCAGGTGCTCGCCGCGCCGCTCCACCTCGCGCTGCTCAACCGTCCCGAGTTCCCCTATCGACTGCTCGGGATGATTCACGTGCGCAACCACATCCGCCAATACCGCCGGTTGGAGGAGGGGGCCACGCTCTCCGTGCTCGCGTGGGTGGAGGGTCAGCGCGAGGTGAGGCTCGGCCGCGAGCTGGATCTGCACACCCGCGTGGAGGCGGAGGGCGTGCTCGTCTGGGAGGCCGTGACGACCATGCTGCGCCGGCTGCCGGGCAACGAGGAGCGCCCGCGCGAGGAGCGGTCCGCGGAGGCCAAGGCGGCCTTGGCCCAGGAGGAGGAGCTCTTCGCCAGCAGCCGCCCCGCGCGCTGGTCGGTGCCCGAGGACACCGGCCGGCGGTATGCGCGTGCCTCCGGGGACTACAACCCCATCCACCTGTACGGCCTCACGGCGCGCCCGTTCGGGTTCCCGCGTGCCATCGCGCACGGCATGTGGACGGTGGGCCGCTGCGTGGCGGAGATGGGCGAGGCGGCGGAGGCTCCCTCCCTCACCCTCACGTCGGAGTTCCGCCGCCCGCTGCTGCTGCCCTCGAAGGTGGTGTTCCAGACGGTGAAGGCACCGTCCGGCGGTGTCGCCTACCGCGTGCGGTCCGAGGATGGGCAGCCGCACGTCATGGGCCTGCTGACTACTTCTTCTTCTCCGGCGACTGAGGACGGGCGGGAGCGGCCGGGGGCGTAGCGCTGGCCGCGGCGGCATTGGAGCGCTTGAGGTCGAAGAGGTTGTGACCCTGCTCCTTGCCGCCCGCCCAGAAGGACCAGTCGGCGCGCAGCGCCGCGCCGTCGAACTTCAGCGTGCCGGAGTGGATGTGGCCATCCTTCGCCGGATCCAGGTTCGTGCCGCCCACGAAGGCGAACTTCAGCTCGTCCTTGGTGGAGGCGGCGGTGTCCAGCTTCATCCGGGGCTGGTTGCCGGCGGCGCAGTAGTGCGTCATCACGAGCTCGCCACCATCGAGGTGGTACATGGAGATCATCTCGTGCGGCGTGCCCGGCATGAGGGTTTCCATCACGACCGTGCCGTTGGACGCGAGCTTGTACGTCACGACCGCGGGGAACGACTTGTCCCCATGGCCCGCCTGTCCCTGCCAGTCACCCGCGAGCGACTTGAGCCGCTCGAAGGCGGCCTTCGGCTCCACCTGGGCACTGGCGGAAGGCTCGGCGGCGAGCGACTGGGCGGCGACGAAGAACGAGGCAGCGGCGATGAAGCGGTTCATGTGTGGTGTGTCCTCCCGGGCCGCGGCATGTGCCAGCGGCCCGGGCTCAGAGCCCCGCCACCTTGGCGGAGCTGGCCACAGAGTAGGCGAAGGCCAGCTCCTGTTGCGAGCGGGGTGGGGTGGCCAGCTCGAAGCGCACGATGCCGTCCTCGCTCACCTTCGCGGGGGCGGGTTTCGTCTGGTCCTGGAGCAGCTTGACCTCCACGGCCTCGACTTCGGAGACGGGCATGCGCTCCTCGAGGACGACCTTCTCGGAGCGGGTGCCGGTGTTGGAGAGGAAGAGCTTCACCTGGTGTGTGCGGGTGCGCCGGCCCGTGATTCGCTGGGTGTCCTGCTTCGAGTCCACCAGCCGTGCGACTCGCAGGGTGTCCTCGCTGCCGAAGCCCAGCTTGAGCCGCTCGCCCACGCCGGTGAACTTGAGCTGGGCGCGGCCCACGTAGCCGCTCGAGCGCACCAGGTCCACCGGGCCCGCCAGCAGCACCGAGGGCCCCGTGTTGTCGAAGCGCGCCACCCGGTGCACCAGCGGCGAGTGCTCCGGGTAGCCGATGAGCTCGGATGTGGCCGGAGCGCGGAACTGGAACAGCGGCACGCGGTGGGGCTCGCCATCACAGGGGACCGTCACCCGGTGGGGCGCCCGCAGCGTCAGCGCCTCGCCGCCGTCGTCCAGGCCCGGCATGGACTCCGTCTGGCTGGCGCCGCCCTCGCCGGTGGTCTGGATGACCTCCTCGCGCACGGACACCTCCACCGTGTGCTTCTCCTGCTCGCTCTTGTCGCGCAGCCGCAGCCAGTCCTCCACCAGCCGTGGAGGCGAGGCGCCCAGGGTGGGGCGGGACGTGGAGAACAGCAGCTCCACGTCCTTCCACTCCTCCTCCGTGCGCTGCCACACCACGGCCTCGCACTCGAGCGCCACCGTCTCACCGTTCTCGGAAGGGGCGAGCGTGGCGCGGTACGCCGGCCGCCACACGGCGCAGGGCACCAGGTACGTCACGCGCAGCGACACGGTGCCGCCCGAGGGGTGGTTCGCCTCCAGCTCCGCGGAGGTGAGGAGCTGCGGCTCCGGCAACTCCCCCTGGGCGAGCGTGGCCTGGGCCTCCACCAGCCGCTGCCTCGTCACCTCCACGTGCTTGCGTGACTGGCGCAGTGCCTCCTCGGTGGAGGCCGACTCCTTGCGCACCGTTTCGAGCTGCTCGTGCCAGGACTCCGGCTTCGCGCGGCCGACACCCGAGAGCTCGGCGATGGCGCGCAGCACGTCCTCATGGGCCACGTTCACCACCTCGAGCCGGGCGCGCAGCCGTTGCATGTCCGCCTGGGCGCGCTTCCACTCCGCCTCCAGGTCCTCCACCCGGCGGCGCAGCTCCGTCTTCCGCTCGCGAGCGCCCTCGCGGGGCTTCTCCTTCCAGATGCGGCTCACGCGGGCCTGCGCCACGGTGCCGCCGGTGAGCTGGGCCTGGAGGGACCGGTCCACCGCGAGCGGCGAGAGCCCTTCCACGCGCAGCCGCTGGGGTCCGGCGGGCAGCACCACGTCTCCGCCGCGCTCCACCAACGCGCGGTCCTCGAGGACGGTGACCTTGATGACGGGGAGATGGATGGGGGTGCTCATCACGTCCTCCGGTTTCCGCCCACGAGCATCTTGCTCGAGGGAATCCGTACGACCCATGTCGCGTTCAGCGCCTGCGTCTCACCCGGCTGCAGCGTCACCTTCCAGGCCCGCTCGCCCTCCACGGGCGTCTCGCCGGGCAGGAGCGAGCGCTTGCTCCAGGCGGGCTTCACCTCGGACTCCTCCACCTTGATGTCCTTCTCCGCCGAGGGTATGGCGGGCATGCGCTCCAGCACCTCCACGGAGATGCGCTGCGCCGTCCGGTTGGCCAGCTCGACGCAGACATGGTGGGTGAGCACGTTGGAGCCGCCGAACACGCCGCCGGAGGCCTCGTCGAAGCGCGTGTTGCGCGACACCTTGATGGACTCCTCGACGCCCAGGCCCAACCGCTGCGTGGCGCCGGGCGCGAGCGTGGGGAGGGGAGAGGTCATGAGGAACTCGTCACCGAGCGTGACGTCCACCGGGCCGGCGAGCAGCGCGTGCGGCGTGCGGTTCTCCACCTTCACGGTGCGGAAGGCGCGCGGCTCCATCGAGGGCACGCAGACGTACTCGGCGCTCAGCCCCACGGGGGCGGAGAACACCGGCACGGTGTGCCACACGCCATCCGAGGGCACCTCGGCGCGCGTCTCCACGTCGAAGCGGTAGTCGAAGTGTGGCGAGGACTGACGGGGTGGCACGGACCAGGCGGGCGGCGCCACCTGTTGGACGGAGGCCACCGTGCGCTCGTACTGGGCCACGAGCGCGAAGAAGTCCACCTGCACGTGTACGCCCATCAGCACGAGCAGCTCGCGGGACAGGCCCTCGGGCTGGGGCATCAGGCGTCCGCGTCGTGCGGGCTGGTCGGCGGCGCCCAGCGCCAGGTTGCCGTAGTCGAGCAGGTCGACCATCGGCTCCATCCCGGCGGGCTGGGGCGGGGGCTGCATGCCACCGAAGGCACCACCGCCGCCGCCGGCCATCGCTCCCTCGTCATCGTCGTAACCCATGTCGAGCGATGGAGCCTCCGCCTCGGCCTCCTCCAGCATCTCCATGGGCGCTTCGTCCGCGACATGGCGGCGCTTCATCAGGTTGGGACTCGACTTCGCCCGGGCAGGTGGCGCACCCGGAGGCGGAGGGGGCGCGGAGGCCCTCCCGACGGCCATGGTGGGCGAGGGTCTGCCCGGGGCGGGCGCGGCGCTCACCGCGGGCATGGCCTGCGACGCACGGAGTGGCGCGGGCGCGGCCTGGGGCTTGGAAGGAAGCGCGGGCATCGAGCCCGTGGTGCGCTCATCCCGTGGCATGGGCTCGGCCGGTGGAGGCATGGCGAACTCACGCGCCTCGGAGCGCTCGCGCTTCACGGACGGAGGGAGGGAAGAGGGACCCGAGGGCCGGGCCGTGTCGTAGCCGGCGAAGAGCTCATCGAGGCCCGGCGGAGGCTCGCGCCAGCCCGAGCGGGCCGGGGGCGGCTGGCGCCGGCCGATGCGCAGCGCCTTCAGCTCGGGCACCTCTGCGCGCCGCTCCAGCTGCGCGGTGGAGAGGGACAGCCGCACGTTGCTCCAGTCCTCGCCGGTGAGCTGGATGATGGAGGCGCGCATGCGCAGCGTGCCTCCATCGAGCGTGCGAGGCATCCGCAGGTCATAGCCCGGCACCCAGCGGGCGCCCTGCACCGCGTACTCGAGCGCGAGCTGCGCGCCCTCGGTCGTCTGGCCCACGTCCGAGAGCGTGATGACTGCCGCGCGGAAGAGCTGCGCGCGCTGACCGCGCACCGCGGACGAGCCCTCCTCCAGCCGCTGCCGGCGCAGCTCCACCTCCTCCATGGCGTCACGCTGCTGGCGCTCCAGCTCGAAATGCCGGGCGTTCAGCGCGGCGAGCTCCGTGTCGACGAAGCCCGCGAGCGAGAGGATGGCCGTGAGCGACGCCTCGCGCGGCTCCGAGGGCTCCTCCTTCTTGCGGGGCGGGAAGGAGGGCTTGAGCTTCTGCAGGGCCGCGATGTCGCGCTGCACCCGCTCCAGCTCGGCGGAGACAACGGCGAGCTTCTCCTGGGCCTCCTCCAGGGCGCGCTGCGCGGCGGGGATGTCCGTCTCCGGAGGCAGCCGCACGTCGAAGGCGGGGCGGATGTCACGGACGCGGAGCCCGTGGGGGCCCTTCAGCACGGAGGCGCGGAGCGAGCCGGTGCGCAGACCCAGCGGCAGGCCGGCGATGCGCACCTGCACGGGAAATCTCCCGTTGTCGGACGGAACCGACGCCAGCCGCGTGCAGAGCGCGCCCTCGGCGTGGACGGTGACCGCATCCAGAACGGACGGTACGACGACCATCGAATCCCCCTCGGTCGAGACTGGACCGGGAGGCTAGCCGGGATGGGGGCCTGACCGCGAGCCCCCAGGACAGCGGAATGCGGTGCGTTATGGTCCACCCATGATTCAGTCTCTTCTGCTCGCCCTGCTCACCCTGTTGGGCTCAATCGAGGTGCGGGTGCTCGCCCCCGCTCCCGACCAGACCCATACGATTCCTTCGTGTGCTCTGGTTTGCTCCTGGCCATCGTTGCCAGAGACGGGGACGGACGGCCTGGAGCAGCACCCCACGGTCGAAGCAATTGCCGGCAAGGATCGAAGCCGCCTTCCGTTCACGAAGAAGGGGAAGTCGCTCGTCAAGGAGAAGAACGCCACGCAGAACGACGGAAAGATCATCTGCGAGAACTGCAAGGTGGAGACAGTTCCAGGTCAGAAGCACACCAAGGACACCACTCCTCCGCCCAACGAGGCACAGGTCGACCACGTCATCCCAAAAGCCAAGGGCGGTAAGGGTGACCCCGAGAACGGCCAGGTTCTATGCCGTGACTGCAACATCAAGAAAGGCGACAAGCAGGAATGAGGGTGCGAAATGGCTGGTGATGCTTCCGAGCACTCGGTCAAGGTCTTCTTCGAACTACAGCAGGATGAGGATGGTTATCCGCCCGTGACGTGCGAGAGCATGTGGGCCACGCCCCTGGGCGATGGGCTCTACCGGCTCGGCAACATCCCCTTCTTCGCTCGTGGAGTCGCCTACGAGGACGTCGTCTCGGCGGTGCCTCGTGACGATGGCACGCTCGGCTTCGTCGAGGTCGTGCGCCCCTCCGGGCACAGCACGCTGCGGGTCATCGCCTATGAGGATTCCAAGGCCCCTGAGCTGCGGCGCCAGCTGGAGGCGCTCGGGTGCGACACCGAGCAGAGCCACATTCCGAACCTGTTCGCTGTCGATGTCCCCCCATCCGTCTCCCTGGATGCGGTGAGGCACCTGCTCGAAGCGGGGGATGCCTCCGAGCACTGGGAGTACGAGGAGGCGTGTCTGGAGCACTCCTGACGACTATCGCAGCACCCCCAGGGCTTCGAGCCGGTCGAAGAGTTCCTCCCGTCGTGGACGCGGGGGGGGATGCGCCTCCAGGAAGGACTGGATGGTCTGCACCTCGTCGGAGCGGTAGGCGAAGCCCGTGGCCTCCTTGAAGGCGCGAGCGTCCACCACGATGGGGTATTGCAGGTGGTAGAGCGCTCCGGGGGGCAGCCTCGGCAGCCCGAAGCGGCCGAGGAGCTGGCGCAGCACCATCATGGGCAGCGGCACCGGCTGGCGCTGGGCCTGGCGGATGATGACGGACAGCGGCAGCGGTTGCGGACCCGCGATGTTGAAGACGCCGCGCACGCGCTTCTCCACCGTGAGCGCGATGGCCGCCGCCACGTCGTCCTCGTGCATGAACTGGAAGAGCGGATCATACCCCGCCACCATGGGCACGCGCCGGCCTCGGAGGAAGGTGGCCAGCGTGCCCTGCGCCGAGGGCCCCAGCGTGTAGCACACGCGCAGCACCGACGTGGTCAGCTCCGGGTAGCGCCACAGCGCCGTGGACGCATACAGGTCCGCGGCCACCAGGTCCGCCAGCTCCGGGAAGGAGGCCAGCTCCTTCGGCGGCTCGTCCTCCGTGTGGTACAGCGCCGAGTCCGGCGCCGCCCCGTAGAAGGTGTGCCGGCCCACGAAGACGGCGTGCTTCACCCCGTAGGCCCGGCAGTGCTCGAACACCACGCGCGTGCCGCCCAGGTTGATGCGGTGGCGCTCCTCGCCCTGCACGCGCAGCGACGTCACCGTGGCCATGTGCACCACCGCCTCGGGCCGCCGCGTGCGGAAGACGTCCTCCGCCGCCCGCTTGCGCAGATCCACCGCGTGCAGCTCGATGTCCGACGGCGCGTCCTCCCACGGTCGCGTGTCGATGCCGAGCACCGTGTGCCCCTTGTCCCGCAGCGCCAGCGCCACCCGCTGTGCCACCGCTCCACCAATGCCGAGGATGAGGACCCTCATGGCTCAACGCCCCTCCCAGCGCTCGTGACGGCGCTGCTCGATGATGCCCGCGATGCGGCTCTTCACCTGCTCCACGTAGCCCTGGATGACCACGTCATCCTCGTTGCCCGTGCCCTCGAAGACCATGGGCTCGCCATAGTGGATCTCCAGGGGCACGGGGAGGGGAAGTGGCAGCAGGTAGGGCGTCACGGGGACGTAGGGCACCCCGAGGAGCCGTCCCAGCCCGTAGAGGTTGGCCACCGTGGGGATGGCGGCCCCGCCCCCCAGGAAGCCGAACGGGACGATGGGCGAGCGCGTCTTGAGCGCCAGGCGCATGAAGCCCGTGCCGAAATCCACCAGGTCGTAGCGGTGCGGGTAGAGCTTCGCGGTGCCGCGCGCGCCTTCCGGGAAGACCATCAGCAGCCGGTCCTCCTCCAGCAGCCGCACCGCGTGCTCTGGCAGGCCGGGGAACTGGCCGCAGCGGCTCGTCCACGTCGAGGCCACCGGCATGGCGTTGATGAACTTCTCCGCCATGCCCTGCGCCAGCCTCGGCGGCTCCATCTCCAGGAAGCACGAGGTGACGATCATCGCCCCGTCCACCGCCACCCCGCCCGAGTGGTTGCCCACCAGCATGGCCCGCCCGCGCGCCGGCACGTTTTCGATTCCGTGACAGCGCACCCGGAAGTACTGCCGGTAGAAGAAGCTCATCGCCTCGAAGACGATGCGCAGGTGCCACTTGGACACGCCGTAGGGGTCCACCCCGTACGCGTTGAACGGCAGCTCCATCCGATCCAACCGGGCCTGCACCGAGTCCTCTTGCTTCACGCCCCCTCCGGGTTCGAGGCGCGCCATCGTGTCAGATATCCCGCCCCCATGGGCGTCCATGTGGCCTGATACTTCCCCGCACATTGTGTTTTCTTAGAAAAGTTATTTTCATTGGATATCTCGGACAGCCGCGAATATCTGGAGATTCCAAGAATTCCACGGGAGTCAAGCTTTGCAGCGAGGAAGTACTGGGAGGTCGGACATGAGGACGAATCGTTTCACCGCGGTCTGGGGAGCCCTGCTGTTGGGAGTGTGGGCGGCACTGGCGCTTCCGGGCACGGCGGAGGCGAAGCCGTCCCAGGGCGTGAAGGTGGAGCGGCGGGAGTTCCCGGTGCGGCTGTCCGACGGGCACACGTACACGGTGGTGGGCTACCTCTACTACCAGGGCAGTCTGAAGAACCGCCCGGTGCAGATCCTCACCCACGGCATCACCTACAACCACGAGTACTGGGACCTGCCGGAGATCAACGGCGAGGACTACTCGTACGCGCGGTACATGGCCCGCCAGCACTACGCGGTGCTCGCGTTGGACCTGCCGGGGGTGGGGGAGAGTGACAGGCCGCAGGGGGACTTCATCGACCTGGAGCAGTCGGCGAGCGCCCTGCACCAGGTGGCCCAGCGGCTGCGGGCCACGGCGGAGAAGAACACCTTCGAGACGCTCATCTACGTGGGGCACTCCAACGGGGCGCTCATCTCCACCGTCGCGCAGGCGCAGTACCACGACGCGCAGGCGGTGGTGATGACGGGCTGGCTGAACACCCTCCACGAGGTGCCGGTGGATCCCGCGCTCCTCATCGCGCTCGCGGAGCAGGGCCCCTACATCACCATCCCCGGCGAGCTGCGCGGAGGCCTCTTCTATGACGCGCAGCACACGGACCCGTCGGTCGTCGCCTACGACAACCAGGTGGCGGACACCGTGCCGCGCGGCCAGTTCCTGGACCTGCTGACCGTCCTGGGCTCGCCGGAGTCCATCCCCGTGCAGGGCATCACCGTGCCGCTGCTGGTGCAGCTCGGGGAGAAGGACCTGCTGGCGTCGGCGGCCTATGCCCACCAGGAGGCGAAGGCCTACCCCAACTCCCCCTGGGTGGTGGTGCGGACGCTCCCGGACACCGGGCACGCCGTCAACGGCCACTCCACCCGGGAGCGGAGCTGGGCGGGGATCGACGCGTGGCTGCGCCTCGTGACGCGGTGAGGCTCAGGAAGCGGAGGTGAGCTCGCCGAGGAAGCGCACCACCTCCACCGCCGCGGCCTCGGGCCGCAGGCTGGTGTCGGAGATGCCGGCCACCACGCGGGTGATGTTGTGGTCCACCGCTCCCGGCCGGGCCCAGAGGCGGGCCGGGGGCGCGGTGACGTAGGCGGAGAAGCTGTGGTGCCCGGAGCCCGGGCGCTCGCCGACGACGTGGATGAGGGCCCGGGGGGCTTCCAGGGCCGCGTCCCCGAAGAGCAGCTCCGCCGCGCGGTAGCCGGCCCGCACGCGCCCCAGGCTCAGCACGAGGTGCTCGGGGGCCACGCGGTAGCCAGCGGTCTCCAGCCGGGTGCGCAGCGCGGTGAGGAAGGGGCGCAGGTGGCCCTCGTCCATGAGCGAGCGCGCGTCCAGCCCGTCCGAGATGGCCAGCTGCACGTTGAAGCGGCCCGCGTGGCGCGCGCGCAGCGCCTCCAGCACGCGCTCGGAGGAGGGCTCCAGCTGCTCGCCCGAGGGCGGGTGGAGGATGTAGTCGCGGCGGTCCGCGGCGCGGGTGCGCAGGCGCACGGCGTCGGGAATCGTCGCGACGAAGTCCGCGGAGAAGTCGGTCCACAGGCCGGTCTTGGCGTCGTCGTAGAGCTGGCGCAGCTCCCGGTCGAGCGTGGGCTCCAGCGCCCACGGGTGCTCGCCATGGCCCACGGCGAGGGGGACGCCCCGGGCGCGCACGTCGGCCATCTGCCGCGAGGCCTCGGCGAGCACGTCGGCGTCCGGGCGTGTGTCGCCCTGGTGGCGGCGGTACTGCAGGTACACCCAGGCGGGGTCTCCGAAGTGCTCGGTGGGCCGGCCCTGTGCGTCGATGACGCCGAGCCGCTGGAAGAAGGCCCACATCCGGTCATCCACCTTGTAGCCGTGCTTCTCGCGCAGGCGGACGTGGTCCTGGAACGCCGTGGTCAGGTAGCTGAGCATCGGATCGTTCCGGGTGGGCAGGGCCATGAGGTAGCCGGGGTTGGCCGGCATGAGCTGCTCCTGGCACCACTCCAGGTCGTCCAGCGACACGTCCATGTGCAGGGTGGAGCAGACGTCCAGGCCGATCGTCAGGCCGTGCAGCTTGCCCATGACGATGTCCTCGAGGCAGCAGCGCACCAGCTGCTCGCGGGTGCGGAACACCTCGGGGCCGATGAAGCCGGCCACGTCGTTGACGTGCACCCAGGGGGCGGGCTCGAGTCCGGCGCGGGCCTGCGCGGCGGCGACGCGTTGGGTGAGGGCGCGGGAGAAGCCGTACTTGCGCGACTCGTGCACCACCATGTCCGCGCCGGCGGCATGGCCGTTGGTGGCGTCGGCGCCCTGGCCCGTCTCGAAGTACATGCCCCAGCGCCCGGTGCGCGAGGCGGTGTGGGCCTCCATCTTCTCCAGGGTGACGTCGAAGGTGCGGTTGGCGGCCTCGGTGCTGCCCAGGCTCTGGAACCAGATGCCGGTGGTGCCCGGCTGCATGGCCTCCACCACCGCCTGCACGTCCACGTGGGACAGCACGCAGTGGGGCATGACGTCCTGGAGCTTGAACGTCACCAGAATCTCGTGCAGGGCGGACTCCACGGCGGCCACGGACTCGGGCGCCGAGGACACCGGGTTGGTGCCGAGCACCACGTCCCCCACGGCGAAGGCCCAGCCGTTGAACACCTGCCAGCGGATGTCGTCCGGGTGGTCCGTGGGCGAGTTGGGCTGGATGCGCGCGCCCAGGTAACCCCTGGCGCCCACCTTGCTGCCGGGGAGCGGGTTGAAGACCTTGCGCCCCACGGCGGCCAGCTCCTCGTTGGACAGGAGCTTCACCACGCAGCCGATGGTGTCGCTGCTCAGCCCGTCCTTGAGCTCGTGGATGTCCTCCTCGCTCGCGGAGAGCAGGAAGGACTTGAGCTCGCCCAGCGTCCAGCTCGCGGTGCGCGCCTGGGCCTCGGTGTCGAGCGCGCCCTGCATGTAGGAGTAGAGCCGCTCCTCCACCAGCGGGTGCGCGTCCAGATCCCCGATGCGCGTGCGCGCGAGCAGGGCCCGGGCGTTGCGGCGCGACACCTCGTCGGCCGCGGCGACCCCGATGGAGGCATCCCCCTCCTTGAACTCATTTGCGGCACCAACGACCTGCTGGTAGAGCCGGTGCTCGAAGGCGCCGCGCAGGCGTGTCACGTAGGCGAACACGTCCTCCTCGGGGAGGATGTCGTGGAGCGAGACGAGGCCGGGGGCGCTCTCGGGGGAGTGCGCGGCCGCGGGGCCGGCGTCGGGGGTTGGAGCCACGGGAAGCCGCGGCGAGGGCTCCTCGAGTGGGTGCGTCAGGCTTTCGGCCATGGCGTGCTCTCCTCGGGGTAGGAGGCTAATCCCACCCCGAATGCGTGTCACGGGAGTCCGGGTCGAACGCGGCTGACCAGCCGACAATTTCAGCGGGTGCTCGTGGCCCCGGCGTTCAGGTGCTCCAGGAAGAAGGCCACCACCACCAGCGAGTGGCTGATGGCGCCGCCGAGGATGAGCTGGGGCACCGCCGAGCGGGGATGCAGCTCCACTGCGATGTCCTCGCCCGCGTCCTGCCTGCCCTCGTGCGCCTTCACGCAGTCGAGCGCCAGATAGCTGTGGCACCGGTTGCTCTGGATGGCGGGGTTGGGGTGCACCTGCCCGAGCCTCACCACGCGGCCCGGCACGTACCCCGTCTCCTCCTCCAGCTCGCGCGCGGCGGCCTCCGCGGGGTCCTCTCCGGGCTCCACCATGCCGCCCGGAATCTCCAGCGTCGTCTCGGTGATGCCGAAGCGGTACTGGCGGATGAGCACCAGCTGCTCGTCCTTCGTCACCGCGATGATGTTCACCCAGTCCGGGCTGTCGATGACGACCCGGGGGTGCTCGTGGCCGGTGCGGGGGTCGGCCACCACGTCCTGGCGGACCTTGATGACGCGGTAGTCGTGCTCGAGGCCCCGGCGCAGGCGGGGCCACGGTTGGATGGGGTTCATCGGCTCAGTTCAACAGCGCGGCGCGCTCGCGCAACTCCCGAGCCGTCCATTCCAGCCGATCCCTGTCCGGTGCGTCCGGCGACAGCTCCAGGCAGCGCTCCACGTCCTTGAGGGCCGCCCGGTAGGCTCCCAGGTTGGCGAGCAGCGCCGCCCGGGTCCGCAGCTCGCCCGGATGGTTGGGGGCCAGCATCAGCAGCAGGTCCACCACGGCCAGGCCGCGCTCGCCCTCGTCGCGCTCCAGGTACACCCGCCGCAGGTTGGACAGCATGCGGTAGGTGATGAGCTCCACGGGCGCTGGGGCCAGCATGGAGGGGTTGAACTTGAGCTGCGGCGCCACGCGCTGCAGCAGCTCCCGGCAGCCCTCCTCGGTGAGGATTTCGCCGCAGTGGAACGGGTCCACCACCAGCTTGTGGTCGTCCCCCGTCTCGCAGGCCACCAGGAAGTGGCCGGGGAAGGGGACACCATAGAGGGGGATGCCGGCGCGCCGGGCCACCTCCAGGTACACCACGGAGAGGGTGATGGGCAGGCCCACCTTCCGCTCCAGCACCTGGTCCAGGAAGCTGTTCTCCGGGGCCTGGTAGTCGTCCTCGTTGCCGCGGAAGCCCTCGATGTCCGCCAGCACGTGACGCAGCGCGGTGAGGCCGGCGAGCACCTCGCCGTGGCCCGCGTCCCGCTCCATCTCCAGCTGCACCCGGGCGGCCAGCGCGTCCAGGGTGTGCAGGTAGGCCGAGGCATCCAGGGACGGCCGGTTGATGGTGGCGATGGCCAGCGCCGCCAGGTCCAACCGCGGAGGGTCGGCCGCGAGCGCGGACACGAGGCGTTCGCGGGCTACGGACGGGCTGAAGGTCGAGGTGATGCTCACGGCGGGAAGGACTAACCCAGGCGGGGGCGGACGGCAAAGGCAGGCAGGCAGTCAGCTCCCCGGGGGTTCGGGGGGCAACAGCCGGCCCTTGATTTCGGCGTTCATCGCCACCTGGGCGGAGATGAGCCCCGACAGGAGCCCGTCCTCGAACTCAAAAGTCGGGTGTTGCTTGAGTTGCGGGAAATCGTGGGGGTTGCGGAGCTCCTCCGGGGTGATGTTGGGGACGACCTCGCGGGCCAGGCGGAGGACCTTGGCCTGCTGCTGGGAAATCATCCGTTCGAAGAGCTTGCCGGCAATCTCCAGCATCTCCCACCCGGTCTCTTCCGTCATCGCACGTGTCTCCTCGCCCGGGTGCAGTAACCCCGGGGACAGGGGAGCACCAATCTACCCTGGCCCCTGGCTGGTTGGTTGCCCGGGAGGCATGGCGGGCGGTGCGAGGTCGAAGTAGCCCCCCGGACATTCCATCCCCAGCTTGAGGCAAAGCCCCGGGAGCGGAGGCGGTCCCGGGCGGAAAGGCAGATGGCACGATGGCATTCGGATTTGCGGAGAACCCGGCGCTCTCGATCACGCCGCACCTGGACTCCGTGGACTACCCGGTCACGAGAGAGCAGCTCGTCTCGGCCGCGGCGGACAACGGCGCGTACGTGGACATCATCAACGTCCTCAAGTCGTTACCGCGGGAGGAGTACCAGTCCCGGGAAGACGTGATGCGCGACCTGGCGGAGGCGGCGCGGCGTTTCGCGAGCGGGGGTCTGCGGGACGATGACGGGGTGGACAGGGACCGGCGCAACATCGGCCGCGACCTGGTGGAGAACGCTCCCGACGGGAACTCGCGGCATCCGTAGTGGCGAGGTGCTGAGCACCAGTTGAGCAATGAGGTTGAGCGATGAGGCGCTCGCGGGCGCCGGCCAGGGAGGGCCGGTACTCGCGGGCGCTCGGTTTTTCCGGCGCACGATGGAGTCCCCACTCTTCGGTCTGTACACTCGATCCTTCGAGGTTTCGGGGGGCCGGAATGATGACTCGCGTGTGCGCGGTGGCAGCAATGCTGGTGCTTGGGACGGGGTGCCCCGTGGGCGGGGAAGAAGGGGTACTTCATCAGGCCATGCTCATGGACGAAATCCAGAGACTGGCGAAAGACAGTTGCCAGCCGGCGGCTATCAAGAAGGCGTGTGGGCCCGATTTCGAGGCATGCAGGGCATCATGTCTGGAGGAAATGAAAAGGAGGGCCCGGAAATGAAATGGCATGCTCGGTTCGCCATTTTGCTGGGATTTCTCCTGCCGGTACCGCTGATTTGGACCATGAGCGGCTTGTTGCTTCCGGGGTTGAATGCCTCTAGACCGCACGATGATGGCAACAGGTTCGTTCCCATACTTGCGCCAGACGAAACGAGACGATTGCTCACCTTTGAGAAAGACTGCCAGGAGGATGAGGAATGTGAGGCCCCGCTCGTCTGCCTGAGCAACCAGTTGATGTGGAAGAGTGCCTGCGTGGCGAGCACTTGTACGACGGATGCGGACTGCGCCCAGGGCCTCTCCTGCCATTCAATCACAGCAGGCGAACGTGTGTTGCGCAGGTGTGGTGCCCCAGGTGAATTGGCCGCGGGGGAGTTTTGCATGGAATTGCCCCGCAGTCGGAGCCTGGGGTGCGCGCCGGGCCTGCTGTGTACCTACAGGTATTGCCGCCGCCCCTGTGAGCCAAAGGAGCCCCGGAGTTGTCCGGAGGGATTTTTCTGTAGTACCGCGGATACGAAAGGCCCTGTGTGTCTTCCGACCTGCGAGGGACGCTCTTGTCCCGAGGGGCAGCGCTGTGTGGCAAGAGAGCGCGGAATCTCCATCTGCGCGCAGGTGCATGGAACGGATTGTCAGCTCAATCCCTGCCCGGTGGACCAAGTGTGCCACATCTCGGCCCTGGAATCACAAGGTGCTGTGTGGATGAAGTGTGCGCCTTCATGTGACGAGCAGAGGAAACCGTGTCCCGAGGGCTATTCGTGCATGGTCGATCACTGCCGACAGCAGTGCAGCTCGGATGCGCCGGGCTCTTGTGGTCCGATGGAGACGTGCGCGGGATTCTCGGAGCATTCCCCCGGTATCTGCATTTTCGACACCGAGAAGAAGTGAGGCACGCGCCGGAGGCACGCGGCGTACGGAGCGCCGCTGTTTCACCCATCTCGTGAGGAATGAGTCAGCGCCAGTCTGGCGGGGCCAGATTGATGCGGGGCATAGTAGCTAGCTGGAGTCCCCACGGTTCAGCCTGTATGCTCGGGTCTCAGAGGATCCAGGGGGCCGGATTGATGACACGCGTGTGCGCGGTGGCCGCGATGCTGGTGCTCGGGACGGGATGTCCCGTGGGCGGCGGAGCGGGGGTGCTCCATCAAGCCATGCTCAGGGACACCATCGAGAAATTTGCCGAAGACAGTTGCCCAGAGGCAGACCTCTGGGACGAGTGTGGGCCCGACCGTTTCGAGGGGTGCATGGCTGCATGTAAGGAGGAGATGAAGAGGAAGGCCCGAAGATGAAGTGGCGTGCTCGGCTTGCCATCATGCTGGGATTTCTGCTGCCGATCCCATTGATTTGGGTCTCGAGTACGCTGCTGCTGGGTGGACTGAATGCGTCCGAAACGCACGAGGATGGCAGCAGGATCGTCCCCATACTTCCGCCCGACGAGACGAGACGGTTGCCCACCTTTGAGCGGTCCTGTCAGAGAAACGAGGACTGCGATGCCCCACTCGTCTGCCTGCGCAGCCAGTTCATGTTGAAGAAGGCGTGCGTGGCGAGCACTTGTGCGACGGACGTGGACTGCAACGAGGGTCTTTCCTGCCATTCAATTGCAGCAGGCGAACGTGTGGTCCGCATGTGCGGGGCCCCAGGCATGGCGACAGAAGGGGCGTTTTGTATGGAACTGCCCGTCAAACGGAACATGGCTTGTGCGCCGGGCCTGGTGTGCACCCACAAGGAATGCCGCCGCCCCTGTCAGCCCCAGGAGCCCCGGAGTTGTCCGGAGGGTTTCTTCTGTAGTACCGCGGATGTGAAAGGCCCCGTGTGTCTGCCAACCTGTGAGGGGCGCTCGTGTCCCGATGGGCAACGATGCGTGGCACTGGAACATGGAGTATCGATTTGCGCGCGGGTGCATGGAATGGATTGCCAGCTCAATCCCTGCCCGGAGGATCTGGTGTGCGAGGCTGCGGCCCGAAAACTCCAGAATGGCGTGTGGATGAAGTGCATGCGTTCATGTGACACGCAGGCACGACCGTGCCCCGAAGGGTTCTCGTGCATGAGTGGCCGCTGTATCCAACGCTGCAACTCGAATGCGCCAGGCACCTGCGGGCCGATGGAGGAGTGTGTGGGGTTGAGCGAGGACCACCCGGGATTGTGCGTGTTCGACTTCGACGAATGAGGCTCGTGCCCGGCGTTCGGTCTTCTTCCTGGAGACACGCGGCGCACAGAGCGCCGCTGTCTCACCCGTCTTGAGAGGAATGACTCAGCGCCAGTCCGGTGGGGCCATGTTGACGCGGGGGACGTAGTAGCCCTTGGGCCCCTGCAACACCGTTTCGAAGGCCGGGTCGTTGAGCACCACGCTGCCGGGGCTCTTGTCCACCATCGCCGGGTCCACCTTGCCGCCCTCGATGGGCAGCTTCGCGTAGGTCGGGATGCCGTATTGGCTCAGGTCGTCCACAGCCACGCCGCAGATGGGCATCAAGGTGCCATCCGGCAGGTAGAGGCGGTCGAACTGGATGTAGACACGGTTGGGGGTCGTCACCGCCTCGCCCGTGATCTTCAGGTACAGCTCCTGCCCCTTCATCACCACGAGCATGTCAGCGGTGACGGGACCGGGCTTGAGGTTGAGGGAGCCTCCGTCCTCAATGGATCTGTCCGACGCCGGGGTGCCGGTCTTCAGGAAGGAGCCCTGCTCATCCGGCTTGATGCCCAGCGTGACGGGGGTAGCGCGGGCCTCGGGGGAGCAACTGGCGAGGTAGCCGATGGGATCCGGCCGCACGGGAGTGGTGGCGCATCCGGCGAGCTGTGCGACGGCCGCTCCCAGCAGGCTGGTGAGCAGTGCGCACAAGCGCGAGGGCGCCTGGACCGACTCGGTGGAATCTCTGAGGGTGGTGTCGGGAGGGGTAGAGGATGGCACGGACTGGGTTCCTTTCTCGGGGGGCACCAGAGTGGCTGGCGCGGTGGACTCCGCGCGTGAGCCGTCCTCCCGGGGAGGGGCCATTGTCACGCGGAGGAGTGTCCACCCTAACCCGAGCAGTCCCAGTCCGAGGGCCAGCGCGATGAGCCACCGCGACCATCGTGTTCCGGCCCGCTGCGTGCGCCCGGCGGGAGTTTCCTCTGGAGCCGACGGGGCCTCTTGTACCTCCTCCATCACGTCCACATCTGGGAACGACTCCCGCAGCCGTGAGCACTCGGAGGGCCGTTCCGCCGGGGCCTGCCAGGGGGCGGTATGTCCTTCTTCCCGAAGCAACAGCTCCAACTCCTCGCGTACGGCGCGGGCGCTCGGGGGGCGCTGTTCCGGCTCCTTGGCCAGCAGCCGCAGGGTCAGCGCGGACAGTGAGGCGGGAGCGTCGGGCGCGAGCTGCCCGGGCTCCAGGGGCGACACCGTGGCGATGGCCACCAGCAGTTGCTCCAGTGACAGCCGGGTGCTGAAGGGACGGCAGTTGGTGAGTGTCTCGTACAGCAGCACGCCAAAGGCATACAGGTCGGCACTGGACTGGGCCTTCAGTCGTGAGCCCTTGTGCATGGCCTCGGATACCAGGAAGGAGACGACCTCGGGTGGCTGGCAATGCAGCGTACCCGGTGCCAGTCCGTCCGTCAGAGTGCGGGCACACGGCAGGTGTACCGACCCGAGGTCGATGAGGAAGGGTTTGTCATCGCCCTTTCGCACCAGCAGGTTGTCGGCCTTGAGGTCCCGGTGACACATGCCGCGCTCGTGCATTGATTCCAGGGGCTTCAATGCCTCACACAGCACTCTCACGGAGCGGTGAAGGGAAGCACGCTCGCTCCAGCGCCATTCGTGGAAGGTGCTCGCGGAGACATACGGAGTGACGAACCAGGCGTAGCCTGTTTCAGGGTCGGGCCACCGACCCCATTCGAGCACGGGCAGCAGGTTCGGGTGCTCCAGGTGCTCCAGCGAGGCCACCTCGCGGCGCATCCAGGCATCCACCTGGTCCTCGTCCTCGGCGGAGACGGGCCGGGCCGCCATCTTCAATGAGTAGCTGCTGCCCGCGCGCTCCGTCAGATAGACGAAGGAGAAGCCGCCGACGCCCAGTCGACGCACGATGCGGAAGTCCCGCACCATGTCCCCCGCGCGCAGTTGGTTGGGGTGCAGGGGCGGGCTCATGGGCGCACCGGTTCCTCTTCCAGGGAGAGCGGCCGGAAGACTCCGGGCGAGTCCTCTCCATCCAGTGCCAGCTCTACCTGTGAGGCCCCTTCCGGAACCAGGCTGGTAAGGACATGTTGCTGGCGTGTGGGGTTTGCCGCTCCCGAGAGCAGGTGGGCAGGCCACTCCAGCAGGACGCCGTCCGCGAGTGTCGCCCGCAGCCGTGCTTGCACCAGCTTCCAGGGCGGGGTGCCCTGCTTGCGGCTTCGCACGGTCACGGTGGCGAAGAGGCGTCGGCCCACCCAAAGCATGGACTTGACCCGACCGCGCGAGACCTGTGTGTTGTATTTCACTGCTTCCTGGGGGACGTCGAGAGTGGCGCGGGCGTCCGGCGCGCCGAGGAGGCTCCGGGCCATGTACTCCGCGCCGTCCTCGTCGGTGGAGCCCCAGGCGTGCACTACTCGCACCCTCGCGTCCACCACGTCGTGCCGGGTGACGAGCACGAAGCGGAGGGGGGCAGCGCCGGGTCCGGCGTCCAGGGTGAGCGTCACCCGCTCGCCGTCGGCCAGGGGCCTGGTGAGGAGGATGACCATCGAGTCATCGCTCGTCGGACCGAGCTGGATGCGCTCCTCGTGCTCCGGGAGCTTCGGGGCCCCGGGCTTCAGCGGCGCTTCGAACTGCACGAGGGTGGCCACGTCCACCGCCACGTGCAGCTCCACGGGAGGCACCTCTCCGGGTCGGGCGGGGACCACGAGTGTTCGCCGCTGGAACGTCTGCCCAGCAGGGTGTTCCTGAGCGGTAGCCGGGATGGAGAGCAGGAACCACGGAAGGAGGATCCAAGGACCAGGACGCACGCGAGTCCTCACACGGGCAGGCGGTCAGGGTAGGGGAGGCGCTCCCGCCGGAGCAAGCGCAAAACCACTTCCGCCGTCATCTCGGATGAGCCAACTTCTTGGATGAGGTAGTCCCGAGCCGCGACTTCCGCGGGGCTTTCTGCGAGCGTTCGCGGCCGTCATGCGCACCTTCCGTTCGTGCTCCCTGCTGTTCCTCGTGGTCGTGACCGCCGCGTGCAAGCGCAACGTTCCCTCCCTGATACCCGAGCCGACCGCGTCGCCTCCTTCACGACTCGAGTTCCGGCCCTCCGTGGACTCGGCCCTCACCGAGACGGTGAAGAGCACGTTGAGCGGCGGTTCGTCAGGCACGCGGGAGGCGGAGATGACCACCGTCACGGGCTTCACTCCCGAGCGGGACGGATGGCTCCTCACCCAGCGCGTGACGCGTGCGAGCTACTCCATGGATGGAGCCCCGGTGGACACGCTGGTGGACGACGTCCTCACGCGCTTCGCCCTGCGCGTGCGGCTCGCGGCGGATGGCACCTATGTGCAGGTGGTCGAGCCTGAGGCCGCGCTGGCGGCACTGAAGGAGGTGGCACCGGCCGGGTTGGATATCACGCCCCTGGAGCGCTTCTTCTCGCCGGAGGCGCTGGAGGCGAGCACCCGGAACGAGTGGCAGGTGAAGTACGGCGGTCTCCACGGCAGGGGACTGGAGCTGGGGCATCGCTCCCACGCGGTGGGCACGGTGTCGTTGGGCGGACGCGAGGTGACGTACCTGCTGGAGCGCACCGTGGTCGGGACGCTGCTCACCGAGCACGGTGAGGCCTGGGTGTTCTCGCTGCGCTGCCTGGACGCTCCGGGAGACGCCGCGCCCCCGGATGTTCGCGACACGCTGCGCCTGGCGGGAAACCCCACGCTCACACCCGAGGTTCAGTGCGAGGGAGAACAGTTGCTCGGAAAGGGCCGCTTCCTGCCAGTGAAACGAGAGTTCACTCTACGGGCGCCGTTGGACGGTGACACCTGGACGTGGGCGACGCAGTCGGCGCTGGAGTCGCCGCGGGCGCCCGAGGAGGAGCAGTGATGGGCTACGTGGAGAACCTCATCGAGGACGAGGCGGGCATCCGCGCGGTGGTGCAGGGCAGCAAGCGGGTGGCGGTGCTCGGCATCAAGACGGAGCAGCATTCGGGGCAGCCGGCCTTCTACGTGCCGGAGTACCTGTCCCAGGCGGGCGTGGACGTGGTGCCAGTGCCCGTCTACTACCCGGAGGTGACGCACATCCTCGGCAAGCCGGTGTTCCGGAGGCTGGTGGACATCCCCGGGGACCTCGACCTGGTGGACGTGTTCCGGCGGCCGCAGGACATCGACCAGCACGTGGACGACATCCTCGCCAAGAAGCCGAAGGCGGTGTGGTTCCAGTCGGGCATCCGCAACGACGCCGCGGCCGAGAAGCTGGCCCGCGCGGGCATCAAGGTCGTGCAGGACCGTTGCCTGATGGTGGACCACCGGCGCTACGGGCGCTGAACGCCTCGGATTCCAAGAAGGTGTGAGGGGTTGGAGGGCGTGAATCTCCGCCCTCAACCCCGCTAGTGTGCCGCCCCATGCGACGACAGCCTTCCTCCAGTGTCTTCTTCGATGAGTCACTGTGGCCGTTGCTCGTCGTCCGGTTCTCGGGGGAGGTCAGTCAGGCTCAGACCGACGAGTTCCTCCGCGGCTCGGAGCTCTCTCTCCGCCGGGGAGAGCGGCACGTCTGTATCCTGGATGCCAGGCTCGCTCGCGGTCAGAGCTTGCCCAACAGGCGCAAGCAGCACATCGGCTGGCTCGAGGCGTACGAGTCGCCCCTTCGAGCGCTGACGATGGGCTGCGCCTTCATCTTCCCCTCACCCTTCTTCCTCCTGTCGATGAGGGCCTTCCTGCACGTCAAGCCGCTGCCCGTGCCGTACTTCGTCGCCCCCGGCCTCCACGAGGCGGTGGGCTGGGCGGCCGGGCGGCTCGAAGCGGAAGGGCTGTCGCTTCACGCCCGGCGCGTTCGCGCGCACTTCAAGCTCCAGGGTTGCTACGCGGAGCGCTCCACCGGTTAGCTCACACCTGCTCGAAGGGCACGGGAGGCCGGGCCAGGGCGCGCTCGGCGCTCAGCTTCGCCTGGTGCAGCGCATCGAAGCCGCGCTCCATCTGGGACGGGGACACCGGCGGCAGGGTGGACACCACCACGTGGACGGGGAAGCCGCGCTCCTTGAGCAGCGCCAGCTGCAGTCGGAAGTGGTCGTGCCGCAGCGCCGCCGAGCCCGCCGCGATGCCCTGCGCGTACGCCATGGGCCCGCCCAGCATCGTGCGCGTGCGGCTCGGCAGGAAGTGCACGAGGATGGCGTCCAGGTCCTTGCCGAACGCGCTCTCCCGCATCGACAGCGCGGGCGCCTTGTCCACCAGCCCTCCGTCCCAATACAGGTCCCTCCCCAGGCGCACCG
This sequence comes from Archangium violaceum, assembly GCF_016887565.1. Taxonomy (NCBI): domain Bacteria; kingdom Pseudomonadati; phylum Myxococcota; class Myxococcia; order Myxococcales; family Archangiaceae; genus Archangium; species Archangium violaceum. The sequence goes on along the minus strand of NZ_CP069396.1, from coordinate 9,565,258 downwards.
CGCGGAACAGGCCCGGGTAGGCGCACGTGGCGTGCACCCGTGGCGCCAGCTCGCCCGAGGTGAAGACCTCGTGCGTGCCCTGCGTCAGGTTGGCGCTCGCCAGCAGCAGCGGGTAGGGCAGCTCCTCGAAGCTGTGCACCGGCAGCGTCTCCTCCAGCAACCGGCGGAAGCGCTCACCCTTGAGCAGGCCGGTGGCTCCGTGGCCCTCGGCGGGCAGGCCGTTGATCACCGCCCCGATGGGGTCCGGATCCCAGAACGCCTGCCGCGTCTGCTTGAGCACCAGCTCCTCGATGGAGTGCACGCTCGCCCCTGCGGCCGCATAGGCGGCGATCAGCCCTCCAGCGCTCGTCCCCGCGTACGCCGCGGGCTTCAGCCCCGCGCCCGTCAGCCCCTTGAGGAAGCCGGCGTGTCCGTAGAAGCCGAAGTACCCGGCGGAGAGAACGAGTCCGAAACGTTTGCCTTCGAGGAGCTGGTGCAGGGTGGGAGCGGGCATGGCCCGTCTCTAGACGACCCTTCCCCACATGGCAACGCGCCGCGTCGGCCTGTCGGTCTTCTCTGGTTTTTCGTCGCGCATCGATATATGTAGATTCACCGATATGGAGGAGCTGTCCCAATCCTTTCGGGCCCTGGGGGACCCGACGCGTCTGCGAATCCTGCGCCTGGTGGCGCGGGCGCCGCTGAACGTGTCGGAGCTGGTGTCCCTGGTGGGGGTGGCGCAGTCCTCGGTGTCGCACCACCTGGGCAAGCTGAAGGGACTGGGGCTCATCCGCGAGGAGCGGCAGGCCGGCTTCACCTACTACTCGCTGGCGCTGGGGCCGGTGGACGCGCGCTGGCCGCTCATCCGCCTGGCCCGCGAGGCGGAGGACGAGGAGGGCGACCTGGCGCGACTCGAGGACCTGCTGCGGATGCGCGCGGACCGGCAGGCGCTCAACGAGCGGCTGCTGGAGCCGGGACAGTCCTGGTTCCTCTGGGCCGGGGCCCTGGCCTCGCTGCTGCCGGCGCTGGACGTGGCGGACTTCGGGTGCGGCACGGGCCTGCTCTCGGTGTCCATGGCGCGGTGGGCCTCGCGCGTGTGGGCCATCGACCAGAACGAGGCGGCGCTGACGCAGGCCCGCGAGCGCGCCTCCCGCGAGGGCCTCTCCAACATCACCTTCCTGCGCGAGGACCTGGGGCGGCTGTCCCTGCCGGCGGGCGAGCGCGACCTGGTCGTCATCTCCCAGAGTCTCCACCACGTGGAGTCCCCACCGGCGGTGCTGGCCGAGGCCTCCCGCATCCTCAAGCCCGGGGGCAAGCTGGTGGTGTTGGAGCTGATGCCCCACGACGAGCGCTGGGTGTTGGAGCGGTTGGGCCACCGGCACCTCGGCTTCGCGCCGGAGACGCTCGAGACTTCACTGCGCGAGGTGGGCTTCGACGTCCTCACGCGCGAAACGCATGCACGCGAGGGGGCGAACCCCTTCCGCGTCTTTCTCCTCACCGGAGTCAAACAGCGATGAGCAGCCATCTTCCCGCCCCTCTTCCTCCGCCCCCGGGTGAGAACGGTCGTCGTGTCGAGGCCCTGCGTGCCGCCATGCGCGAGCGCGTGCTGGTGCTGGATGGCGCCATGGGCACGCAGCTGCAGGCGAGGAACCTCAAGGCCGCGGACTTCGGCGGGCCCGAGTACGAGGGCTGCAACGAGTACCTCGTGCTCACGCGCCCGGACATCATCGAGAGCATCCACGCGGCCTACTTCGCCGCGGGCGCGGACGTGACGGAGACGGACAGCTTCGGCGGCACGCCGCTGGTGCTGGGCGAGTTCGGCCTGTCGCACAAGGCGATGGAGATCAACATCGCCTCGTCGAAGCTGGCGCGCAACGCCGCCGAGGCCGCCGAGGCGAAGGACGGGCGGATGCGCTGGGTGGCCGGCTCCATCGGTCCCACCACCAAGGCCATCAGCGTGACGGGCGGCATCACCTTCGAGGAGCTGGTGGACAACTTCGCCGCGCAGGCGGAGGGGCTCGCGCTGGGCGGCTCGGACTACCTGCTGATCGAAACGTGCCAGGACACGCGCAACGTGAAGGCGGCGCTGCTCGGGTGCGAGCGGGCCTTCCGCAAGCTGGGGTGGAAGCTGCCGGTGGCGGTGTCCGGCACCATCGAGCCCATGGGCACCATGCTGGCGGGCCAGTCCGTGGAGGCGCTGGCGGCGTCGCTGGAGCACGTGGAGCTGCTCTACCTGGGGCTCAACTGCGCCACGGGCCCCGAGTTCATGACGGACCACATCCGCTCGCTGGCGGCGATGAGCCCCTTCGCGGTGTCGTGCGTGCCCAACGCGGGCCTGCCGGACGAGAACGGGCACTACCTGGAGTCGCCGGAGATGTTGGCGCGCTCGCTGCGCCGCTTCTGTGAGCAGGGCTGGCTCAACGTGGTGGGTGGCTGTTGTGGCACGCACACCGGCCACGTGAGCGCCATCGCCCAGGCGGTGAAGGGCCTGGTGCCGCGCCGCGACGTGCCGCCGTCGCGCTCCACCCTGTCCGGCGTGGACTTCCTGGAGGTGCGCGACGAGGAGCGTCCCGTCATCGTCGGCGAGCGCACCAACGTCATCGGCAGCAAGAAGTTCAAGGAGCTCATCGTCGCGGGGCAGCTCGAGGACGCCTCGGAGGTCGCCCGCGCCCAGGTGAAGCGCGGCGCGCAGGTCATCGACGTGTGTCTGGCCAACCCGGACCGGGACGAGCTCGAGGACATGCGCCAGTTCCTGGAGGTGGTCGTCAAGAAGGTGCGCGTGCCCTTGATGATCGACTCCACGGACGAGCGCGTCATCGCGATGGCGCTCACGTACTCGCAGGGCAAGGCCATCATCAACTCGGTGAACCTGGAGGACGGCGAGGAGCGCTTCGAGAAGGTGGTGCCGCTGGCGCGCCAGTACGGCGCGGCGCTGGTGGTGGGCTGCATCGACGAGAAGGGAATGGCCGTCACGCGCCAGCGCAAGCTGGAGGTGGCCGAGCGCTCCTTCGAGCTGCTCACCCGCAAGTACGGGATGAAGGCGGAGGACCTGTATTTCGATCCGCTCGTGTTCCCGTGCGCCTCGGGTGACGTGCAGTACACGGGCAGCGCGGTGGAGACCATCGAGGGCGTGCGGCTCATCAAGCAGCGCTTCCCCCAGTGCAAGACGGTGCTGGGCATCTCCAACGTGTCCTTCGGCCTGCCCACCGCGGGCCGCGAGGTGCTCAACTCGGTGTTCCTCTACCACTGCGTCCAGGCGGGCCTGGACATGGCGCTGGTCAACTCGGAGAAGCTGGAGCGCTACCCGTCGCTGCCCGCCGAGGAGCGCCAGCTGTCCGAGGACCTGCTCTACAACCGGGGAGGAGATCCGGTGACGCCCTTCGCCGCGCACTTCCGCGAGCGCAAGCCGAAGAAGGCGGACGTGAGCACGCTGCCGCTGGAGGAGCGGCTGCAGCGCTACATCATCGAGGGCAGCCGCGACGGCCTCCACGCGGACCTGGACCTGGCGATGGAGAAGTACGCGCCGCTGGAGATCATCAACGGCCCGCTGATGAAGGGCATGGACGAGGTGGGCCGGCTCTTCGGTGCCAACGAGCTCATCGTGGCCGAGGTGCTCCAGAGCGCCGAGGCGATGAAGGCGGCGGTGAGCTACCTGGAGCCGAGGATGAGCAAGGCCCAGGCGGCCTCGCGCGGGAAGATCGTGCTCGCCACGGTGAAGGGAGACGTGCACGACATCGGGAAGAACCTGGTGGAGATCATCCTCGCCAACAACGGCTTCCACGTGGTGAACCTGGGCATCAAGGTGCCGCCCGAGCAGCTGGTGAGGGCGGTGCGTGAGCACAACCCGGACATCGTGGGCCTGAGCGGCCTGCTGGTGAAGAGCGCGCACCAGATGGTGGCCACGGCGGAGGATCTGAAGCGCCAGGGCGTGGACGTGCCGATCCTGGTGGGCGGCGCCGCGCTGAGCCGCAACTTCGTGGACCGGAACATCGCGCCGGCCTACGGGGGCGGCACGGTGGCCTACGCGCAGGACGCGATGAGCGGCCTGGAGCTGGCCAAGCAGATCGTCGATCCGGCGGCGCACGAGAAGCTGAAGGGCGAGCTGGCCGAGCGCCGGACGAAGCTGTCACAGCAGGACAAGGATCGGCCCAAGCCGAGCGTCGTGGTGTCCGCGGCGCGCAGCCCGGAGATCCCCATCCTGGAGCAGGTGCCACCGGCGCCGGACTACGTGCGGCACGTGCTGACGAACACGCCGCTGGACACCATCTGGCGCTTCATCAACCCGGTGATGCTGTACGGGCGGCACCTGGGCCTGCGCACGGCGTCGCGCGCGCTGGGCACGGCGGCCGAGGCGGAGCTGGCGAAGACGGAGGAGGGCCGCAAGGCGCTCGCGTTGAAGGAGCAGGTGGAGCTGATCAAGGGCTCGCTGCGCGACGGGCGGATGCAGGCCAAGGCGGTGTTCCAGTTCTTCAAGGCGGCCAGCGACGGCAACCGCATCACCCTCTTCGATGGGCAGACGGGTGAGCAGCGGGTGGTGTTCGAGTTCCCCCGGCAGGAGAAGCAGGGCGGGCTGTGCCTGGCGGACTTCGTGAGGCCGCTGGAGGGCGGGGAGCCGCGGGACAACCTGGCCATGTTCGTGGTGACGGCGGGGCAGGGGATTCGCGAGCTGAGTGAGGAGTACAAGGCGAAGGGCGAGTTCCTGAAGATGCACGCGGTGCAGGCGCTCGCGTTGGAGACGGCCGAGGCGTACGCGGAGATGCTGCACACGCAACTGCGCAGCATGTGGGGCTTCCCGGACAAGCCGGACATGACGATGCTGGAGCGCTTCCGGGCGGAGTACCAGGGCAAGCGCTACTCGTTCGGCTACCCGGCGTGCCCGAGGTTGGAGGACCAGACGCTGCTGTTCCAGGCGCTGAGGCCGGAGGAGATCGGCGTGCAGCTGACGGACGGGTGCATGATGGAGCCGGAGGCCAGCGTATCCGCGCTCGTCTTCCACCACCCGCAGGCGAGCTACTTCTCGGTGACCTGACAGGTCCGTGTATGTCCCCTCTCCCTCTGGGAGAGGGCTAGGGTGAGGGTCTTCGCCCGGGGTCTACCCTCACCCCCCGCCCTCTCCCAGGGGGAGAGGGAGCATGCGCAACCCGAGCATCATCTGCACTGCAGACCCAACCACACCTTGTCGAAACGGCGGGCGCGCAGGTCCCGAGCGCGGATGAGCAGATACAGGTTGCCGTAGTCGCCCCACGAGAAGCCCGTCTGGTCGTCCGAGCCGATCTGCCACAGCAGGTTCCACTCGGAGGCACCGGGCATCAGCTTGCGCGCCAGGGGCGAGTCGTAGCCGCGCGAGTCGCCGCAAGACTGTCCATGCGAGACGAGCTGCGCCTCCAGGCGTGCGTCGTTCTGCACCCACCAGGGATGGCCGCCCACCTGGTGCGTGTGCTCGCCGCCCGTGAGCCGCTCACGCAGCACCGCGTAGTCGTCCGCCTCGGCCTCGCCCCAATCCTGCGCGATCATCCCCCCGCCGCGGTCCCACGGGTCCGGCAGGGTCATGCCGAGCCGGGGCGTCAGCTTCAAGGGGAGGTCGAAGGCCAGGCCCGCGTCCACCAGCTCCGCCGGAGGCGCGAGCGGTACCGCCTCCTCACTGCGCGGCGTCCAGACGAGCTTCCAGAAGGCGCTGTCCTTCGGGTCATACCCCCAGCGCTGCTCCTGCACGTCGTAGAAGAGGGCGAGCACGCCATCACGAGGCAGGTCCGGCAGGGCCTCACCGTGGCACGCGGCCAGCTCGGCGAAATCGAGCTGACCCACGAAGTGCAGCGGGCCGCCGGGAGAGCGGGGCCACTCGGTGCCCTCGGGCACGAGCGGGTGTCCTCCGTAACGGCATCCGGGAACGTCGGAATCTTCCATGTCCCGTGCGGTGAAGAGGACGCAGGGCGCGACGGCGGATTCGATGCGCTCGCGCCAGCGTTCGAGAGATGGCGGTAGGGCGGGAAGCTCGAGCATACGTGCGAGCGACGCTAGCTGACTTCCGGTACAGTCCCCACGCGCATCATGCAGGGCTCTCCTTCCGGTCGTGTCACACAGGGCAGTTTCTTCGAAGGCCTGTTCATCCACTCGCTCCAGGCGAGCGGGTCCTTCGCGGACGCGCTGCGTGCCTGTGGCTTCGACGTGAACAAGACCAGGGCCATCTACCCCATCGAGGTCTGGAACGAGGCGCTCGAGGTGGCCTGGCGCCACTGCTACCCCGGCCTGTCCCGCGAGTCCGCGTACCGCGAGCTGGGCCGCCAGCTGGGCGAGGGCTTCCTCAAGACCTGGATGGGCAAGGTGGTGGACATGGGCCTGCCGATGCTCGGCCCGGAGCGCCTCATCGCCCGCATTCCCAGCCTCGTGGCGCTCGATACCTTCCGCTACGACGTGACGGTGACGCAGCTCGGCTGGCACCACTACCGCGTCAGCTTCCGGAGCGATCCGGATGCCAAGCCGGACCTCCTCGCGGGCCTCGTCGAGTCGGGCCTGCGCCGCACGGGCATCGTCCCCTCCGTCACGGTGTCGATGCGCGCCGCGCGGGACTTCGACCTCGACGTGACCTGGTGATAGGGAAGGGGCCATGATTTCTCGCACGCTCGACCTGGGTGGACCCGTTCACTACATGGACTACGGCGGCTCCGGGCCGACGATGGTGCTCGTCCACGGACTGGGCGGCTCGCACCACAACTGGATGATGGTGGGGGAGAAGCTGGCCCGGCATGCGCGGGTGGTGGCGGTGGACCTGACGGGCTTCGGCCTGACGCCGCTCGATGGGCGCTCGGCGAGCGTGCACGCCAACCAGGCGCTGCTGGATCGCTTCATCCAGGCGATCTCCCCCTCCGAGCCCGTCCTCCTGATGGGCAACTCCATGGGCGGGGCCATCTCGGTGCTGCAGACGGCGCGCAACCCCCAGCGGGTGTCCGGCCTGGTGTTGGTGAACCCCGCGCAGCCGAGCGCCGAGGACACCCGGATGGAGCGGGAGGTGTTCGCCCTGTTCGCCCTCTACGCGATTCCGGGCGTGGGCGAGTTCTTCGTGAGGCGTCGCGCGGAGCGCCTGGGACCCGAGAGGACGGCGCGGGGCATGCTCAAGCTGTGCTGTAGGGATCTGGAGCGCTTCCCGCCGGAGGTGGTGCGGGCGCACCTGGAGGCGGCTCGCGAGCGGCACGAGCGGATGCCCTGGGCCAACGAGGCCTTCGTGCAGGCGGCGCGCTCGCTGGTGTTCCTGCTGCTGCGCAAGAAGGCGTTCCGCGCCATGGAGCGGGGGATTCGAGTGCCCACGCTGCTCGTCCAGGGGTCGGAGGACCGGCTGGTGCCGGTGGCCAACTCGCGCGAGCTGGCCCGGGTGAGGCCGGACTGGACGTACGTGGAGTACGCCGGCGTCGGCCACACGCCGATGATGGAGATTCCGGACGAATTCATCGCCACCGTGGAGAAGTGGCTCGACGGTGCTGGACGCGCCGCGTTGGAGACGGAAGCGAAGGTGGCGCGCGCTTCCTGAAGTACACTGGTGGCATGAGCGCGCCGAACATCCGCCGGGCCATCCAGCTCCTGCCCACCTGTGCCACCACGGGCATCGGGAGCCTTCCGCACACGCAGCTCGAGCTGGGCCTCCAGGCCGCGCTCGCGCTGGACATTCCCTTCCTGCCCCAGCTGCCGGTGGGGCGGCCCTCGGAGTTCATGATTCCGCAGGCGCTCGAGGGGCTGCCGGGCCTGCGGTGGGACGACGAGGGCATGTGCACGGTGGACCTCGGAGCCTGGGCGGCGGGGCGCGCGGACTTCGAGGCGCGGCTGGAGACGGCGCTGTCCTCGGGCGCGTTGGAGGCCTTCGAGCCCTCGCTGGAGGGCTGCCGGGCGTGGCGGCCGTTCCTCTGGGAGGTGGAGAACCGGAAGCTGGCCTTCGCGAAGGCGCAGATGGCGGGGCCCTTCACGGTGCGCTCGGTGGCGCGCACGAGCGAGGGGCATGCCACGCTGGACGTGCCAGGGCTGGACGAGGCCATCTTCCGGCTGGTGCTGGCGCGCTCGCTGGCGATGGTGAAGGCGCTGCGCCGGGCGGGGACGACGCCCCTCTTCTTCCTGGACGAGCCGGGCCTGTACGCCTTCGAGCGCGCCAACCCGCGGCACCTGCTGGCCATGCAGGAGCTGAGGCTGCTGGTGGTGGCCCTTCAGCGGGAGGGCGCGCTGGTGGGCGTGCATTGCTGTGGCAACACCCACTGGACGAGCCTGCTGGACGCGGGGCTGGACGTGCTGTCGCTGGACGTGCGGCTGTCGCTGGACGCGGTGCTGGAGGAGTCGGTGGCGTTCGCGCGCTTCCTGGAGTCGGGGGCGACGCTGAGCCTGGGCATCATCCCCACGGACCTGACGTCCACGTATCAGGTGGGGGAACTGGTGGACGCGGTGGAGGTGTCGCTCAAGGCGGCGCTGCCGCCGGGACACTCGTTCCCGCGGGTGGGCTCGCAGGTATTGCTGACACCGGCGTGTGGCCTGGCCATGCGCACGGTGGTGGACGCCGAGCGCGTCCTCGAACAGCTCAAGGTAGCGCAGCGCAAGCTGCGGGAGGCGTTGGTGGCGGAGCTGCCTTCACTCCGGCCCCCCTACGTGAGCTGAGTCCCACCACCACCACCACCCTCTCCCTCCGGGAGAGGGGACGGGGGTGAGGGTATCCGTCCCCTGGGGTTGAGAACCCGTGCGCGGTGTACAGAATTCGCGAGCCCGTGCTCGCGCTGGGCTAACGTGCCGCGCTTCTCCAGGTATCCCCCTGGTGCAGAGGGAGTGTGCATGTCGTCGACGAAGTCGAGCGCGAGCCCGCGGAAGCTGGGTGAGCGCGAGGTGGCCGAGGCGGTGAAGCGACTCGAGGCATTCGCGAGCGAGAAGGAGGACATGTCGGTGGAGTTCTCGACGCCCCTCGACGCCGAGCAGGTGCAGAAGCTGGAGGCGAAATACAAGCTGAAGCTCCCGCCCAGCTACGTGCACTTCCTCCGCACCCACGGCACCTTCACGGTGATGTACGGCGGCGCGGAGCTCATCGGGATGGAGCGCCCGGACTATCTGCATGTGGCGGCGCCGGAGTCTTCCGATGCGGTGGACGGAGATGACCCCGACGTGGAGGAGGCCATCAAAGAGGCCCTGTTCTTCCAGCGCATCGACTCCGACTCGGTGGAGAACTTCTGGTGCTTCAATCCGCGCGACCGGAGCCCGGAGGGGGAGTTGGGCGTGGTGGCCTACTACCACGACGAGACGTTCGCGCTGCCCCAGCTCCTGGGCGGCGAGGATGCGGAGCGCTTCCGGGACTTCTCCACCCACATCGTCGAGGTCATCGACGAGTTCATCGAGACCTACGGAGAGGCGTAGGCACGGCGACGGTTCGAAGGGCCCCTTCCTCGAATCGACCGAGGCAACCTCGGCTACATCGGTGCGGTGACCTGGTCGACGGTCAGCATTGCCGTATGCAAGCACCCGCATGAGCAGATGATCGCGCTCTCTCCTGACGGTGAGGTCAATCTGTTCGGCGGCGGCAAGGAGAATGAAGAGAGGATCTCCACGCCACAAGGCTCACCGGAGACCCACCAACAAGCTGGTTCCCGTTGCCTTTGGGGATGACAGCCCGCGGACCTGCTACCACCTCGGTACCGCGGATGGTGTCCTCTGGTCGTTCGGAGCCAAGGACATCAGGGCCTTCGATGGCACGACCTGGACGCGTATCGACTGAGCATGGGAGCCCGGGTGGGCTGCTCGCGCACGGCGGGGGTCCTCATCGGTCGTAACCCCCGTCGTCCGTGAGATGGGGCTGGAGTGAGCACTCAGCGTCCGAGCCTCAGCTCCCGCTCGGCCTGGCTCCAGTCCTGCTCGTGGAAGCCGTGCTGGCCACCGCGAGAGAGGAAGAGCTCATAGGCGCGGCGGGCGATCTGCTCCGAGGTGGGAGTGTTGCGCGAGGCCGCGCCATTGCGTGGAGAGGACTCCGGCGTCTGCTGGGACGAAGGGGGGTTCGTCTTGGACTGGGTGCGTGCCATCAGGGGGCTCCTCTGGTGGTTGTGGAAACTGCGGCCCGCAGCATCGGCATGTGCCCGGGTCGAGGGAACTTGGACCCGGGGACCTGCGTCCGGGTGTCGACATGACGGCCCGGCTCCTGTCCATTGGGTGACACGCTTTCGCGGGAATCCCTCTCGTGTCGCTCCAGACACATTCCGTTATCAAACGACGGAATGTGACCGGATGCTGGCCTGGATTTGACGATTTTGGAGCACCAACCGTCTGTGCATTTGATGCACCTTGCCGCGCGTTGACGGCCCACCCCTCGTGCGTGGGGCCATGGATTTCGCCCGGGAGGAGTGCCCGGGTGGAACGCAGCGCTAGCAATCAATTGCCATTCGGAGGAGCACCTCATGAAGAAGATGAGCTGGGTGATGTCCGCGGCCATGGTGTCGGTGTGGGCGGTGGGTTGCGGAGGTCAGGAGCTGGAGTCGGCGGAGACCGCGCGGGTGGCGGCCGAGCTGACCGACGGTAACAAGCTGTTCGGGTCCGACACGCTGAAGTCGGCCTTCATCGGAGCCAACACCGCCGCGAGCGCGGGCCTGTCCATCCAGGGCCTGGGCTCGGGCGTGGGCGAGGGCTGCATGCGCGCCGGTTCCGGCACCAGCTGCGTGGGCCGCCAGCAGGCGATCTCCCCCATGTCGCGGGACTTCAAGGCGGGCACCTGTGCCAATGGCTCGGCCTCCACCGGCGCCTGCTGCGCGGGTGAGCAGAGCAACGTCATCGCGCTCGACGCGGTGAACGCCTGGGTGAGCGCCTCCAACGCCACCACCAACCTCACCAAGAGCAACCTGAAGGCGCTCTTCTGTGGCCCCGCCGGTGACGGTCTCAACTGCGCGGCCACCACCTGGGTCAAGTACCGCCGCGATGACGCGTCCGGCACGACGGATACCTTCAAGTCGCTGGTCGGCTGCACCGCGTTCTGCCCGGACGTGAAGGTGGTCGTCGACGGCGCCAACGCCGCCCTCTTCACGGATCCGGCCCACCCGACCCCGTGCTCGGCCAGCGACAGCGCCACCTCCTGCATCGGGAAGATCACCGCCAGCACCGACACCACCCTGAGCGCCAATGCCATCGGCTACGCCGGTGACTCGGCCAAGCAGGGCACCGCCAACAAGGCCCTGAGCGTGGACGGCATCGCGCCCACCGCCGCCAACGTCCGCAAGCTCATCTCCGCGCCCGCCACCGCCTACCCGCTCGCGCGCAAGCTCTTCCTGAACGAGAACGTCAACTTCACCAAGGACCCCAAGGAGGCGACGCTCTACAACTGGATCTACAACAACAAGCAGTCCTTCCAGAACCTCCTCACCGGCCAGGGCTTCATCTCCTGCGACACCACCGGTCCGCTCAAGTGCGGTGGCCCGAACAACGACGGCAAGAAGGCCGGCGCCTGCCAGGGCATCTGAGCACCTGAATCCCTTGCGATATCCGCGCTGACGGCGCGCCGGGCTGGGGGAGCCACCGCTTCCCTGGCCCGGTACTCCGTCCGCGCGATTGGCATTGCGTGGTCGATCCCGACTCGAGTGGGGAGGAATCTGGAATGAGGATGATGCGTCCTCGGCTTGGACAGGGCCGAGCGTTGTGCATGGTGTTGGCCTGGCTGGCCAGTGGCTGCGAACCCAAGAAGCAGGAGCCGCCCGCTCCGGAGCCGGAGGCCGTGGTCTGCGTCCCGGCGCGCTCGAATGAGCGGCTCCCCGTGCGCCTGGCGGCCACGCGGGAAACCTCCCAGGAGACCTTCGACAACCTGCTGGTGCGGGTCGAAGCGCAGTGTGGTTCCTGTCACCAGGCGCCCGCGGCGACGGGCGGATTCCAGTACACCTCGAGCCACGCGGGCCTGAAGGAGGTGGGGGCGCGGATGGCCTGGCAGGCCTCCCAGGGCGCGATGCCTCCGCTGGCCTCGGCCGAGCAGCTCAAGCAGGCGGTGGCCCTGGGCCGGGCGCTCTCGTCCTGGATCGAGCAGGGCACTCCGGAGGGCGGCTTCACCGTGACGGAGGACCCGTCCCTCGGGGAGACCACGGAGGTGACCCCGGCCGTCGCGGAGGCGATGACGGACCTCGGCAACTGCATCCCCTCCGAGAAGGGCCTGGGGAGCGATCCGGACAAGGACGCGTACTTCGCCAGCCTGACCGAGCTGCCCCGCTACCTGTCCGAGACCGATACCGACATCATGACCCTGGACGCGGAGAAGCTGGCGCGGCACGGCACCTTCGCGTTCGCGCCCACCTATCAGCTCTTCTCGGACCACGCGAAGAAGCTGCGCCTGGTGCACGTGCCGGCCGGACAGGCCATCGAGTACGACCGCGCCAGCGGCAGGTTCGTGATTCCGCCCAATACCCGCTTCTACAAGACCTTCTTCAAGGCGGTGAAGGATGCCCAGGGGAACGTGGGCTACCGCCGCATCGAGACGCGGCTCATCGTCACCCGGGCGCGCTGGCAGGACGCGGTCTTCGGGACGTACATCTGGAACGAGGCGGGGACGGTCGCGGAGCTGCATGACCTGCGCTACCGCGATGGCGCGCGCTTCTCGGACCGGGTGCTCGTCTACCGCACGGACGAGGCCACCGGCGCCACGCGCAACTACGCCATCCCGGGCCGCCACCGCTGCATCGACTGCCACACCGGCTCCGAGGGGCAGAACTTTGTCCTCGGCTTCACCCCGCTTCAGGTCAACCGCCGCGCCAGGGGTGAGGGCGGGTTGGATGCGAACGTCGACATCCTCGAGGACGAGCTCTCGCAGGTGGATCGGCTCATCCGCTACGGCGTGCTCAAGGGCATCGGTTCGAGCGCGGAGCTGCCGAGGCTCGAGACCTCGGCGGGTGAGCGAAAGCCTCGCAACAAGGAGGAGCTCGAGCTGCAAGCCTACATGGTTGGCAATTGCGCGCAGTGCCACAACCCCAAGGGGTTCGCCGTGGTGAGCAACCCGGCGATCTCGAGCCTCGACTTCTCCGCGGGCGGCATCCTGTTCCAGTTCGACACCCGCCTGAAGGAGAGCAACGGGCTGAAGTATTACGTCAACACCCAGGTGTCCGACTTCGAGCTGGATTTGAAGAGCCGCTCGCCCGCGAGCACGCTCTACCAGCGCGTCGCCCAGGACACGACGGCGGAGTACATCCACATGCCCGCCAACGTCCCTGGCACGGATTGCCGCCTGACCCTGCTGGTGGCCCGGTGGATCGGCTCGCTGGACTGGCCGGCGGACGGCTCCACCCCGGAGCAGAAGGAGGCCGCCCGGCGCGAGCGCATCCGGAAGGCGGAGGCCGTGGTGGGCGCCACCTGCCAGAATCCCCCGGACGTGCGGTGGATCTCCGAGGACTTCACGGACAAGGTCCCCTACGAGCCGCGCAACACGGCGTGGAAGACGAACATCGGCTCCGGGCCCTTCGAGTACCTGACGCGCTACCCCATCACGAGCCAGCACGCGGAGCTGGCGCACCAGCGCTTCCCGACCAACTTCTGGCGGCCCAAGCCCGGGTGCTCCTTCGAGCCCCGCTCCAGGCCCGCCACCGTCGAGCGCTGGATGGTGGATGACCTGGGAGACCCCATCCAACCGTGGGGCGAGCTCTACGAGTCCACGCCCGGCGCGACGGTGTTCCAGGGCATCTGCTCCAACTGTCATGGACGCGCGGGAGACGGGCAGAGTGGTGCCGCCAAGACGCTGGTCGCGCTCAACGGGGCGCGCGTGGCCAACCTGGTCAGCGGACTGTTCGGCCGCTCCAGCACGGGCGAGGGTCATTACAAGATGTTCGAGCCGGAGCTCGGCGAGCACGGTGCCGCGCGCTACCTGGCGTGGATGGCCTCGGGAGGGACGCCGGTGAAGTTCTCCGAGGCCTTCATGCAGGCCTGGGTGAAGTACGGCGAGGTGGACATCGACTTCTCCAGCGAGCCCAAGGACTGGGAGCGCTGGGGCGCCAACATGCTCGGGGCGGCCCGGGGCGCGTGCGACCTCATCCGCGTGGGCAAGTTCGGCACCGGCTCCGCCGAGCCCAATGGCGGCAACATCCTGGCCATCGGCGGCACGACCATGTGGACGCGGATCTGCACGCTCGACAATCCGCTGACCGATGCCATCCGCGAGGGAACCGACACCGCCGCGACCGCGGAGTGGCTCCAGCGCGCGCAGTTCAACGCGGGGGTGATGGCCTACTTCTACCTGCGGGACGAGCTGTCCCAGGGGCGCATCTACCCGCTGCGCAGCGAGTGCGACAGGCGATGAGTCCGGGAGCGGAGATCGTGTCCGGACGCGGCGATTCCTTTTGGAGGGGATGTTCGATGAGACGTGCGTTGGGTGTATGGGTATTGATGATGGGGCTGTGCCTGGTGGGTGGCGCCGGGTGTGACGACAATCCGCCGGGCGAGCCCACGGTGGACGCGGGTCAGGGTGGCAATCCAGACGCTGGCAATCCTGATGCGGGCAATCCGGACGCCGGAAATCCAGACGCCGGCAATATCGGTGGGGATGCGGGGACTGCCTTGGCCCACGTGCGCTTCGTCAACGCCTTCCTCGGGTTGAAGGACAATCCCAGTGACAGCGAGGACGCGCCGTGGAAGCCCTTCAAGGTCAATGTGTACCAGGGGGGAACGAAGCTGTTCTCCGCGTCGGTGGAAGCGGGTGATGAGGCCGTGACCGACTACGTCGAGGTGCCCGCGGGCACGAGCTTCAGGTTCGAGGTGCGCGATACGGAGGCTCCCGCCTCGGCTTCGCCCGTGGCCATCTCGGAGGTGCTCTCCCTCGCCGAGAACGCCCATGTCACGCTGGTGGGCGTCGGATTCCTTCATGCCTCGGGCGACGATCGTTTCGACAAGCCCAGGCTCCTGGTGCTGAAGGATGAGGAGTTCGCCGCCGCGGACAAGGACTCGGTCCGGCTGCGCTTCGTCACCGCGGGCCGGGCGGTCACCTCGGATCAGACGCGCCGGCTCGCGGTGGACGGGCAGTCCCCTTTCGTCACCCTCGCTCCCTTCTCCGCCGACTCGGCCCAGGGCGCCTCCCTGCCGAAGTCCGTGCAGCGGCTGGTGGTCTCCGCGCCCCCGCCGGATCGTTACGTGCCCTCGCAGGGCGGCAGGCTGTCCTTCTCCCTCCCGAGCCAGGCCCTGGCCTCGGCGGGCTCCTGGTTCGCCATCCTGACGGGTGATGACCGGCGCCCCCTCCCCGACGAGGGCGAGGCCGCGCTGCTGCTCATTCCCGCAGGCAAGCGCGACTTCCTCCGGCTGAAGAGGGATCCGCTCCTCTACTTCCTCCACGCCGTCATGCCCGATGTCGACGGGAACGACCCCGTGCCCCTGCAGGTGCTCAACGGCGATCGCAAGGTCGCGGCGGAGATCTACTACGGGTACGACCCGACCATCGGCGAGCTACCGGTCACCGCCACGGGCCACTCGTTGAAGGTGACCCTGGATGGCGATGACGGCACGGTGGTGCTGGACGCCGCCCCCACCGGGCCGCTCGAGGCCGGGCGCCGCTACCTGGTGGTGATGAACGGCAAGCAGGGCCAGACGGGTGCCCTGGCGCCCCGGCTGACCGTCATCCCGGAAGGCTTCCCGGCGGACGCGATGGACGCCCGGGTGCGGTTCGTCGATGTCTCCATGAATGCTCCCGCGCAGGGTGTCGACTTCGGCTACTTCGACGTCGCCAGCGACGGCTCCAGGGGGAACACGTTCACGAGCGTCGTCCAGGGGGCGAAGTACGCGGCGATCGCCGGCCCCGCCACGGGTGTCCCCTTCAACGCGCCGCTCAGCCGCGACGGGTCCAACAACGCCTTCATGTACTACGGCATCCGGGACGCGGCGGCCGGTCCGGCGAAGGCGTTGAAGGGCGGCGTGGTGGCCCGGCCGCACCTCGTCGTGCTGCTGGGGGACTGGAACCAGGGGACGGTGGAGATGCGGGCCCTCAACCTGCGCAACAACTGGTGGGTCAGCCTGTCGGCGCCGGGGGTGTTCGAGTAGTGCGCTCAGCCCTCGAGGGCGCCCGCGGTGACGGCGGCCTCGAGGGCCTTGTGCATGGCGGTGCTCATTCCGAGCGAGGCGGCCTCGTCGGGCGTGCACCAGCGCAGCTCACGGAAGGCGGGCGCATGGGAGGGGCGCGCCGGCCCCGTCACGCGCAGCAGGCGGAGTGAGAGCGCACGGTGGGTGAGCTGCCGGCGCACGGTGCCGAGGTGCTCTCCTACCTCGAGGTCCACGCCGAGCGCCTCGGCGAGCTTCGCGGCGGAGCCGGTGTCGGGCATGTCGTCCTCCACCTCGGCGGCGGGCAGCTCCCAGAGGCCACCGAAGAGGCCCTTCTCCGCGCGCCGCGCGAGCAACAGCCGGCCCTGGTGGGCCCAGACGGCCACAGCGAGGGTCATCCGCTTGGGCGCGGCGCGCACCCGGGCGGGAGGCAATTCGTCCACGCGGCCGTGGCGGTACGCGAGGCACTCCTCGCGCACGGGGCACAGCAGGCACAGGGGGCTCTCCGGGCGGCACACGGTGGCGCCGTGCTCCATGAGGGCCTGGTTGAAGTCTCCGGGCCGCTCGCCGTGGACGAGCTCCGTGGCGAGCGCCCACAGCCGGGCCTCGCGGACGCGGTCGCCGGGAGCGCCCTCCACCTCGAAGATGCGGGAGAGGACGCGGGCCACGTTGCCATCCACCAGCGGCGCGGGCTCGCCGAAGGCGATGGAGGCCACGGCGCCCGAGGTGTAGCGGCCGAAGCCGGGGAGGGTGAGCAGCTCGGCGGCGGTGGAGGGCAGCTTGCCGCCGAAGCGGGCCACCACTTCCTGGGCGGCGAGGTGCAGGTTGCGCGCGCGCGAGTAGTAGCCGAGCCCCCGCCACGCGGCGAGCACGTCCGGCAATGGCGCGGCGGCGAGGGACTCCACCGTGGGGAAGCGCTGGAGGAAGCGCTCCCAGTACGGAATCACCGTGGACACCTGCGTCTGCTGCAGCATCACCTCGCTGAGCCAGATGGCGTACGGGTCGCGCGTGCGGCGCCAGGGCAGGTCCCGCTTCTGCCGGTCGTACCACTCGAGCAGCCGGGAGCGCAGGGACGCGCGGCGTCCGGGCTCGACGAGGGGCGCGGAGGCGGGCTCCTTGCGCTTGCGCTGGGGGCTCATGGCGTCTTCGCGGGATTCGCGATGCGGCGCGCCACGCGGTCGAAGAGGCCGGGCATCCACCGGTTGGCGAGCACCATCACTCGCCCGGGCAGGGTGAGCACGGTCTCCCGGCGCTTGCGGCGGCTGGCGCGCACCATGGCCGCGGCCACGGCCTCGGAGCTCATCGCGTTCAAGGGGATGGCGTCCTGCTTCCAGCCCTCGGCGTTGAGGCGGGCGTCGCGGAACTCGGTCTCGGTGAGGCCCGGGGACACGAGCAGCACGGAGATGCCCTCGGTGGAGAGCTCGGCGCGCAGGGACTCGGTGAGGAGGTTCACCGCGGCCTTGGAGGCGCCGTAACCGCCGAGCAGCGGCAGGCCCCGGTGGCCCAGCACGGAGCTGACGTTGACCACCTGCGAGCCCGGGGCGCGCTTGCGCAGCAGGGGCAGGGCGGCGCGGGTGACGCGCACCAGTCCGAAGAAGTTGATCTCGAACACCTGGCGGAGCTGCTCCTCGCTGAAGCCCTCGACGGGGCCGTAGAGGCCGAGCCCCGCGTTGTTGACGAGGATGTCCAGCCCGCCGAACGCGGCCTCCGTCTCGCGCACGAGACGGACCACGTCCTCCTCGCGGGTGATGTCGCAGCGCACGGGGAGTGCCCGCACGCCGAGTGCTTCCACCTCGCGCGCGGCGTCCAGCAACTGGGACTCCCGGCGGGCGGCGAGCACGATGTGGGCCCCCTGGGCGGCGTAGGCCTTCGCCGCCGCGCGGCCGATGCCGCTGGAGGCACCGGTGATGAGCACCACCTTCTCCTGGAAGTCTCTGGTCGCCATGGCGGAGCGCACCTTAGCGGTTGGCCGGTACTGGAAAAGGACCTGTGGGGGAGTGCCTGCTCGCCTGTCCATCTTCTGGCGGAGCGAGCCCCCGTCTAGTATTCGCGTCCGCCATGGCACGTACCTTCAGCAACGACTTCTCCTGGTCCAAGAGCCGCCACGAGAAGCTCCAGGAGTGCTCCCGGGCGTATTACTTCTATTACTACCGCTCCTGGGGCGGTTGGGAGTCGGGCGCGCCGAACGAGGTGCGCGAGCTGTACGTGCTGAAGAAGCTGAGCAACCGCTACGCATGGGCGGGCAGCGTGGTGCACGACGCCATCAAGGACGCGCTGCTGGACTGGCGCGCGGGGCGCGAGGTGGAGCCGTCCAAGGTGGAGGCGCGGGCGCTGGAGCTGATGCGCAAGGACTTCCGCTATTCGCGCGAGAAGGGGTACCGGACGCAGAAGTACCGCAAGACGTTCTCGGGCCTGGTGGAGCACGAGTACGAGGAGGCGGTGCCGGACGACGCGTGGAAGCAGAACGCGGAGACGGTGCGCTCGGCGCTGGCGTGGTTCTTCGCCTCGCGCTGGCCGGCGCTGGCCCGGGGGCTCAAGCCGGCGCAGTGGCTGGAGGTGGACGCGGGCGCCGAGTTCTCCACCTTCACGCTGGACGGAGTGAAGGTGTTCGCCATTCCGGACTTCGCCTACGTGGACGCGGACGGCTCGCCGGTGGTGGTGGACTGGAAGACGGGCAAGGCGCGGGACGGGTACGACGAGCAAGTGCTGGGTTACGCGCTGTACGTGTCCCAGCGCTACCGGCTGCCGCTGGAGAAGGTGCGCGCGTCGCTGGTGTACCTGAATGACGGGGTGGAGCACGAGGTGCAGGTGGACCGCGACGCGGTGGAGGGCTTCAAGGCCCGCTTCGCGCAGAGCGTGGCGCGCATGCGCGAGCTGCTGGTGAACCCCGCCACCAACACGCCGAAGGACGAGTCGGCCTTCCCCCAGACGGAGGACCTGTCCTCGTGCACCCGCTGCGCCTTCCGCCGCCCCTGTGGCCGCGAGGCGGCGGCGGCGAAGGTGGCCTGAGCCCAGGCGGGGGCCTGGCTTCTCGTGGAAGACGGCGTGCGTTGGACTTCCGACAGTCGTGCGCCGTGTGCGCACCGGCGGAGGCCGTCATGCCGAAGGAGAACGTCATCAACATCGTGGTGTTGGTGAGCGGTACCGTCGATCCGGTCAACCTGGATCCGGTGCTTCGCTCCGTCAGCTACCCCGCGCCCAGCCTCGTGCCCCTGGAGGACTCCGACGCGAAGCAGAAGGCAGCCCAGAAGCCGGCGTCCGAGTCGAAGAAGGCGAAGGACAAGAACTGGTACTGGGAGGAGAACTGGCAGTTCCGCAACGAGCTCCGGATGCTGCGCAAGCAGTACACCAACCTGCACGTCTTCGAGGCGCACGGCTGGACGGGCGACAACTCGGTGCAGGCCCGGACGATCTCCGGGGCCTACCTCGCCAACCGGCTATGCGGGGCCGAGGGCGAGCCCGCCTTCTACGAGGGTCACGCACTCCACCAGCCGGCAGACCCTCCACGATGAGGTGAAGACGGTGCTGAAGCAGCAATTCACCACCCTCGCGAAGTAGGGGCGCCGGGGCCGGGTGCTCCCTCACCGGGACCGGGGGCGGCAACTGCCCTGGGAGCCGGCGGCGCACGTGCGCCCATCCTCCCAGATGGCGTCCGACAACCGGGCCCCCTGGAGCTCCACGTTCTTCAGGTTGGCGTGCGTCAGGTCGGCGTCGCGCAGATCGGCGTCCCGGAAGATGGCCCCCTCGAGGTTGCACCGGGCCAGGACGGTGAAGCGGAGCTTCGCCCCGGTGAAGTCCGCGCGCGCGAGCCACCCACCTCCGGCCGACAGGGAGTAGGCGTGTGAGGGCTCGCTGCGACGGTAGGTTCCGCCCGTCCCCGTGAGGCTTGATCCCTCCAGATTGACGGCGCGGAGGTTGGCCCCCTCGAAGTTGGCCGAGGGCAGCTCCGTCACCTTGCGCAGATCGACGCCCTCCAGGGTGGCGCCCTGGAGCCGCGCGGCCCCGAAGGAAGCGCCGTCCACCCGCGCGCCGCGCAGGTCGGCCCCCCGTGCATCGGCGCCCCCCAGGGAAGCGCCGCTCAGGTCGGCGTTGCCCAGGCGGGCCCGGGAGAGCTTCGCGTTCTCCAGCCTGGCACCCGCCAGCCGTGCTCCCTGCAGGTCCGCCCCCTCGAGCTGGGCGCCCGTGAGATCGCAGCCCGCGCACTCCCGCGTCGTCAGCAGTTGCTGGACGGACTTCTGGAGCGCCTTCTGCTGGCGCTCCTGCTCGGACTCACCGCGACACGCGGACAGGCCCGGCCCGGACAGCAGCAGGAGAAGCAGGTGCAGCCGGTGGGCACGAGGGTCCATGGCCCCGGAGTCTACCCGGTCCTCCTGGGGCTGGCTCGCCCGGGGAAGATCAACGCCCCAGCGACAGGCGACGCACCACGACACCCGCCGCGTTCATGCCGAACACGGAGGTGACGAAGGCCACGCTGCCGTCGATCTGCGTGCGGCGCTCGCACGAGTGGAAGTCATTCTCGTTGGGGCACACGCACATGAAGCCGTCGTCCGAGTCGTAGCGCAGGGAGACCGGATCCCTCCGCGCCTCGATGGAGTACACGGCGGTGATGCCCGTGGGCCGCTCGGTGGGCACGCCGTACTTGCGCTTGAGCAGCTTGCGGATGTCCTTGGCGAAGGGGTCCATGTGCGTCTCGCACAGGTCCTCCACGCGGATGGACGTCGGGTCCAACCGGCCCGCCGCGCCCATGGAGCTCACCACGGGGATGCCCAGGCTGACGCAGCGGTGGAGCAGGTGCAGCTTCGCCTTCACGTTGTCGATGGCGTCCACCACGTAGTCATAGCTGCCCGGGGCGAGGAGCTGATCGGCCAGCTCGTCACGGTAGAACTCGCGCAGGCCCTCGATGTTGGCGTCGGGGTTGATGTCCTTGCAGCGCTGCGCCATCAGCTCCGCCTTGGGCTTGCCCACCGTCTTCGCGGTGGCGTGGAGCTGCCGGTTGGCGTTGGTCACGCACACGGTGTCGAAGTCCACCAGCGTCAGGTGCCCGATGCCGCTGCGCACGAGGCCCTCGGCGGCATAGCTGCCCACGCCGCCCAGGCCGAACACCACCACGCGGGCGTTGGACAGCCGCTCCATCGCCGAATCACCGAGCAGGCGTCCGGTGCGGTCGAAGCGCCGGTGCAGCTTGAAGGGCCTGGCCTCCGAGGGGGCGGGGGTGCCAGCGGTGGCGGGGACGTTCTCTGGGGGAGTGGGCTGCGGATTCATGGAGTGCCTCTATAGCGCGACCGCTCCCCTACAGCGAAGGAGGGGGAAAGGCTTCCCGGAACAGGCGGCGGGCATTCTCGGTCGTCCGCTGGGCGAGCGCCTCCACCGGCTCCCCCAGCACCCGGGCCATCCCCTCGATGACGCGCGGCAGGTAGCCCGGCTCCGAGCGCTGTCCCCGGTGGGGGGTGGGGGCCTGATCCGGGGCGTCCGTCTCCGCCATGAGCCGGTCGGGGGGGATGACCCGCAGGGCGTCCAGCGGCTTGCGTGCCTCGGCCCAGGTGACGGGGCCCGCGAAGGAGAAGTAGCAGCCTTTCTGGATGTAGAAGCGCGCCAGATCCGCGCCCCCGCCGTAGCTGTGCATCAGCACGCCGGCCTCGGGCAGGGGCTCCTGCTTGAAGAGCTCGATGAGGGCGGGGTGCGCGCGGAAGCAGTGCATCAGCACGGGCAGGCCGTGCTTGCGCGCCAGCTCCAGGTGCCGCTTCAGCACCGCCACCTGCCGCTCCATGGGCGCGCCCGCGGCCGAGGGCCCGTCCAATCCACACTCGCCCACGGCGATGGCGCCGCCCCGGGCGAGCAGCGCGTCCAGCCGCTCGAGGTGCTCCTCATCCTGCTCGGGAGGGAGGTCCGGGAGCAGCTGGGGGTGGATGCCGAGCCCCACCTGGAGGCGCGGCTCGGCGCGGGACATGGCGAGCAGGGGCTCCCAGTTCTCCGGGCCCACGCCGGGCACGAGGATGCCGTGCAGCCCGGCGGCCCAGGCCCGGTCGAGCACTTCGTGGCGGTCCGGATCGAAGCGAGTCGCGTCGAGGTGGCAATGGGTGTCAATCATCGGAAAGGTCCGGCGGTGCCCGGTGCATCCGGCGTTCAGCCCGCGACAGCGGGAACAGTGTGGGTGCCACGCGCCACCTCCGGTGGGCGCGAAGCGAACCTATACGACGCACGCCGATGTTTCGGAGGATCATATGACCAAGCGTGGAGTCCTTGGCGCACTCGTGGGTGCGCTGATGGTGGTGTCGACGGGTTGTTCCGAGGAGTGTGTCGATCAGTTCGACTGCACCAGCGAGAAGGGGACCCCGGGCCAGGGGAAGCAGTGGGCCTGCGTCGACAACAAGTGTGTCGCCCGGGACGTCACGACTCCGCCCGAGGAGGAGACGGACGCGGGCACGCAGACGGACGCGGGCACGCAGACGGATGCCGGTACGCAGACGGACGCGGGCACGCAGACGGATGCCGGTACGCAGACGGACGCGGGCACGATGACCCTCCAGGAGGGCGAGGCCTGCACGAACACCACCAGCTGCATGGCGGGCCTGTACTGCGACGGCTCGGGTGGCTCCAAGACGTGCCAGCCGCTCCACATCGCGGTGACGAGAAAGCTGACGGGCACGAACACGACCGAGGCGGTGGTCGTGCGCTACAAGACCCCCGGCAGCAATCCGGCCACCGGGACTTCCGACGTGACGAAGCTCAGCGAGGGCACCGGCCAGAGCCGGTCCCCGCGCTGGAACAAGGACGGCACCGCGGTGGCCTTCGTGGATGCGTCTGGCAACACCGTGACGCTCGTCACCCGGAACATCCCGCTCGTGGCGGCGCAGAAGAACGAGCTGACCACGGCCACCGCCGCCGGCACCTCGGACTTCCGCTACATGGAGTGGGCGCCCTCGGCCTCCATCGCCTGGGCGACGCAGACGGGGGCGAGCGTCTCGGGCATCTCCACCATCCTCGGGACGGGCGGAGACGTGCAGACGGTCACCACCGCCGGCGTGTTCCCCTCGTGGTCGGCGGATGGCAGCAGCCTCGCCTACAGCTCCGGTGGCGTGGGCCTGTTGACCCGGGCGGCCGGTGCCACCTCGAGCACTCCCGTCACTGGCGCGGGCGCGCAGAGCGAGCAGCCGCTGCACAACGCGGCGAACAACATCCTGCTCTACCTGTCCGTGGACACGAGCAAACCGGCGGCGGAGCAGACCGAGCAGTTCGGCACGGACGCGGTGCCGCTCAGCCAGCTCTACACCATCGCCGCCAGCGGCGGGACGCCCGAGCTCATCGCGGCCACCACCGAGGTGGATGCCACGAATGCCGCCGGGCCGGTCAGGACGTACATCGCCAACCACACCTGGTCGCCGGGCGGGACACATGTCGCCTACGTCCGGGTCTTCTACGTCAAGACGGCCGCGGGCGGTGTCATCTGCAGTGGTACCGCTGACTGCGGGGGGCGGCAGGGCAATGCCATCTACGTGCGGGGCATCGGGACAGATGGAAAGCCCACGGGCGGCGAGCTGCTGCTGGCGAACGAGGCGACCCTGCCGTCGTTCTCTCCAGACGGGCGCTTCATCGCCTACTCCTCCGGGGGCAGGCTGCGGGTCCAGCGGATCAACCCCGAGGCCACGGACGAGGCCTCGCTCAAGGTGGGCGACGCCATCATCCATACCTGGACTGGCAGCACCGTCTCGACGGGCGGCGGTGATGACGACCGCCCGCGCTGGCAGCCGCGCGGCCCGTAGTCCTTTGTAGAGCGAGGTAGGGCCCGGCGCCCGCGTCCCGGAAGCTCGGGGCGCGGGCGTCGTCTCATGGACAGTCCTGGGTCCCTCCACCGCGCTCGAGGACTTGCCTCCCAGCCCGAAGCGACGTACGCAGGCGCCCCCCGCTTCGCGGGCCGCTTTCACCTGGGAGGACTCGGAATGAAGCTCCACGCCGCGCTCTGCTTGCTGGCCCTCGCTGGCTGCGCGACCGTTCCGTCACGGGGCGCCAATGCCCTCGTCGACGTGCCCGGCGGCGGTGGCCCCGGGGGGGATTCCCAGGTCCTGCCGGAGCCGGTGCGCATGGAGACGCCCGCGGGCACCTTCCTCGTGCACCCCAACAACGCCGAGGACTTCACGCGGCTGCTGGCCGGGGAGCCGACGAAAAACCAGTACATCTCCGTCACGGACGCGCCCTGAGCGCCTCCGCGCGGGCTCACCTCGTTCCCCCATCACCGGGGAAGGGGAGTCTCAGCCCACCAGGACGATGCGCCGGCCCAGGGCCCGCGTCATCTGGGGCGAGGTGACGAGCTTGAGCACCTCGACGCTCTCCCCGCCGGCCGTGTCGTAGGCCGCCGCGATGAGCTCTCCCACCGTCAGCGCCGGGGTCACCTTGCGTTGGGTGGCCCTCCGGGGGGCGGGCATGACCCGTCTCCCCTGGCGTTGGACTGAGCCGCGCTTGCGTGTCGCCGTCTTGACCATTGTGTCCTCCCGCCCGCACCGCGTGGGGTGATGGACTGATACGGCTTGTATGTTTGCATGCGGCATGCCAAGGGCTCGTCCGCCAGCCCTCTCCAGGAAATCAGGGACTTGTAGTCGCCATTCGTCTCAGACCCTGGGGAGGGATTCCAAACTTCGTTCAATCTTCCAGTGGCCCATGCCTCGTTTCGTTGAGTCTTTTCGTCCACATCTGACAGGTGAGTCAGGGTAAGCCCACCCCATGAACGTCCAGGTTCTCTTCCACGACAGCTGCTTCGACGGGGCCGCGAGTGCGGCGGTCTTCACCCGCTTCTACCGGGAGCGCGTCCGGCCGGATGCCACCTTCACCTACCGGGGGCTGTCGCATCAGGCGGGAGGCGCGCCCATCGACGCGGCCGTCTTCTCCGGGGACGAGAACGTCATCGTCGACTTCCGCTACAGCCAGGATCCGCGGCTCACCTGGTGGTTCGACCACCACGTCTCCGCCTTCCAGCAGCCGGGGGACGAGGCCCATTTCCGTGCCGACACCAGTGGGCACAAGTTCCACGACGCCCACCGCAAGAGCTGCACCTGCTACCTGGCGGACGTGGCGCGTGAGCGCTTCGGGTGGGACCCGTCGCCCATGGCCGAGCTCCTCCACTGGGCGGAGATCATCGACGGCGCGCTCTTCCCCAACCCGGAAATGGCCGTGGCGCTGGAGGAGCCGGCCCTGCGCATCATGACGGTGCTCGAGGCCAACAAGGACCCAGCCCTCATCCCCCAGGTCATCGCGCGGATGCAGACCGAGTCGCTGGCGTCCATCGCCGCCTCGCCGCTGATCGCCGGGCCGCTCGCGCCGCTGCTCGAGCGCCACCGGGGCCACATCGACCTGGTGCGCTCCAAGGCCCGGTACGACAAGGGCGTCGTCTCCTTCGACCTCGCGGACGAGGGCGTCGACAGCCTCAACAAGTTCATCGCCTACGCCCTCTACCCCGAGGCCCGCTACACCCTCTGGGTGGGACAGGGGCCCTCGCGCGCCAAGGTGTCGCTCGGCTCCAACCCGTGGCGCCCCCAGGAGCGGCGGCATGACCTGGCCGCCATCGCCTCGCGCTACGGCGGCGGCGGTCACCCCGTGGTGTCCGCCATCAGCTTCAAGGCCGGCGACATCGCCCGGGCCCGCTCCGCCTACCTGGAGATTCTGTCCGAGCTGTCCGGTTAATCCCGGACCCGGCTACATTTTGCGAACCTCGCAAAGTTTGCGAGGTGGCGGGCCGCAACTCGTGCGCTGACGACTTCCCGACACTTGTCATTTCAGGGGGTTGGCAGGCGGCCTGCCTATTGCTTGGTGCTCGTATGTGAACCGGCGCTTTCAAGTTTTCCAGCCCGCCCGAAAGCCAGTGTGTCTTTCCGAGCCAGTGGCCCGAGAGGGCGCGTGCGGCCGGGCGCTGGTTCGTCCGTCAATCGACGGCGTCGGAATTTTTTGTGATTTTCCCAGCACCGGGCCCAGGTCCGGAGCTTGGGACCCATTCCTTCAGCGGCGGTGTCGGCTTCCGGTCTTTTGATGGGCCGGGAATAGTTTGCTTTTCTTGTAAACCGGAGTACCGTGTTCTCCCATTAAGAGATGGCGGCATGAGCTACCTTGCAAATCCAGCGAAGAGGGAGCAGCGCCAGGGAGGCTTCACCCTCATCGAGGTCATGGTGGTGGTGGCCATCATCGGCGTGCTGTCCATGCTGGCCATGGTGGCCTACGACTCGGTGGGGCGGCGTGGGGCGCTGCAGAACGCCGCGTTCGATCTTCAGGGCGTGCTGAGCACGGCGCGCACGCGGGCCTCGTCGGCGGGCTACCCGGTCTGGGTCGTCTTCTACCCGAAGGGTGGCCGCGGGACGCTGAGCGCTGGCAACGGCGCGTTCGTGGTGGTGGAGGATCGCAACAGTCTCTACGCGCGCAACCCGGTCCGGCTCTTCTCGCTGCCGTTCAAGGTGGACGTGAAGGGCAACACCGGCACCGTGTCGGCGATCTACTACCTGGACGACTACAGCCAGAGCGTGCGCTTCGGGGCGCTGACGCCCGGGCGCACGGACCTGTACGGCGCGCCCTTCACGGGGCTCGAGGTGCGCACGTGCAGCTTCTGCGCGGACACCGGCAGCCCGAGCGGCGCCATCGGTTTCTACCCGGATGGGAGCGCGCACTTCGCGGATGGCCTGGGCCGGTGGATCTCCACCAACAACCAGTCGCTGACCTTCAGCGGCGTGGAGGGCCAGGGCCAGTACCTGTTCGCCATCTCGGGCCCCTCTGGCTACATGGCCACCTTCTCACCGGACAAGACCTAGAACGGAGGAACCGCCGTGGACTCCACTTCCCGCCGCCGTGTCCGCAGCCCCCGCGCCGCCCAGCGTGGCGTGTCCCTGATCGAGGGAATGACCGCCTCGGTGGTGCTGCTCATCGGGTTGATGGGCGTGTTCCAGGGACTCATCGTGGCCAGCCGGCAGAACTCGAGCGCCAACCTGGCGACCCGCGCCTCGGGCATCGCCTCGCAGGTGCGCGGGGCGCTGGACACGCTGGGGCGGGATCGGGTGATCGGCGTGCCGGGGTATGACGGCCTGCTGTCCGGCGCGGCCTGCGCTCCCGGCGCGGAGGTGGCCGAGCTCACCGACGGTCTGGAGAAGCTGAAGCCCGCCACCGGCGAGGTCTGGTCCGTCCACTGCATCTTCGACCTGGACGCCTATGAGCGCTCGGCCACGGGCGCCAACCGGCTGCTGCCCGGCTACGCGGAGGCGGACTTCGGCCGCTACCGGCGCGTGCTGGCGATGATCGAGAAGCCGGACGAGGTCACGGGCGTGCCCATCCACCAGGTCATCATCGTGGTGTCGTGGACGGAGTTGGCCCAGCGCCGGTACGTCCGGCAGTACGTGAGCTTCTACGACTCCGGTCCCTTCGGGAACGAGACCAACGTCGAGATCTGATCGGTCAACAATGGCCCATTCGAATTCCCCCCTGACCCACGCACCGCGCGGCTTCACGCTCGTCGAGCTCCTGGTGGGAGCGGCGACGACGACGATCATCCTCGCGGCCGTGGCCACCGCCTTCGTGGGGGTGCAGGGTGCCTTCCAGCGCGAGTCGCGCGTCAAGGTGGCGGTGGAGGGGTTGCGCACGGCGACGAACTTCATCGAGCAGCGGCTGCGCCTGGCGGGCTATGGCGTGGATCCGCGCTTCGCCTTCGACTTCGACGGAGATGCGCTCCCGGCGGGCGCCAAGTCCAACTACTCCCTGGTGTTCGGCGGCTCCGTCCCCCAGTCCGTCACGGATGACCTGGCCTTCCGCTACCGGGACGCGGCGTGGATGCGCCGGGGACACCTCGCGGGCGCCACCGTCGTGCTGGAGGACCCCAAGAGCACGTTCGGCATGAGCTTCACCAAGGGCCAGCGGCTCCTCGTGTCGTGCGTGGGGGGCAAGGACTACGTGGTGCTGAGGGTGGGCGAGGCGGGGGTGTCGGGAGAGAGCAACACGTCCGCCAACTTCACCCTGGACGAGCACCTGTCGTCCGCGCCGCTCAACGCCCCGTGCCTGGCCAGGGAGGGGAACAACGCCCCCTACCTCATGCTGATCCACGAGCTGCGCATCCGCATCATGGACCTGGAGGGCCGCCCCTTCCTGATGGCCTTCCAAGGCCTGGACGAGCTGGACATGTCCAGCGCCGTGCCGCTGGCCGCGGACGTGGAGTCCTTCCAGGTGGCGTATGTGATGAACCGGCCGGCTCCGGACAGTCCCAACGCGGCGGTGCAGCCCGTGGACTTCAGCTCTCCGGTGGCCAACTGGGTGCTGGGGGACATTGGCAGCGCGGACACGGACCGCATCCCGGATCCGGAGGCCGAGCCGGAGCCCCTCTTCAAGGTGCCCTACGAGGATCCGGCCCGCTACAACCGGCACCCCGCCAACATCCGCGCCGTGCGCCTGAGCATCGGCATGCGTTCGACGAGCCCCGAGCCCAATGGGCGCCGCGCCTACGAGCGCGAGGACCTGGAGGACTCGGGCGAGATGGGACCGGCGGACGGCTACTACCGGACCAACATGACCACGACGGTGCGTGTTCCCAACATGCTGTCGCGCTCGACCTTCAATCCTCCGGTGGGTGATGAATCCTCCGGACTCAACGTGTGGGGAGGCTGATCCACCATGCACCTCAAGAAGAGGGCTCCGCGCGGCAACGCCCTCATGCTGACCGTCATCGCCATGGCGGTGCTGCTGCTGCTGGTGGGGGGGGCCATCCAGTTCACCAACTACAACCGCGAGGCCTCGTCGGAGAAGCTGCGGGGAGACCGGGTCGGAGCGTGTGCTGACGCGGCACGCCGCCACCTGCTCTCGCGCCTGAAGCTGTTCCGCGCGACCAGCGAGCTGCAGATCCTCGATACGAAGCTCATCGATGATCCGGATCCGAACGCGCGCACGCGGATCATGACCGGCCACTACTCCGCCTCGAAGACGGACACCACCGCGCAGGCCACGGTGGTGGGCGTGGATCCGGTGCTGATGGGCGCGTCCGGCCGCCAGGTGCGCGACATCGCCAATACCGTTCCCGCCTCGGGCGGTTTCATGGGCGGCCAGTACTACCGCGTGGTCGTCAAGTGCAAGGAGACCTCGGGCCGTGAGTCCGAGGTCGAGTTCCTCTTCCGGTACGGTCTGTGAGGATAGGCGCCATGTTCCGCAAGCTGACGCTCAGCTTCGTTGCCCTCCTGGTGGTGTTGTTGCGGGCGGACACGGCGGCCGCCATCGATCAGGCGGCCTGCTGCATGCCGACCACGTCCCGGCTGGACGCGTTGATGAACCCGACCCGAGGCGGCGACGAGAAGTTCTTCTCGCGCCCGGGTGGGCCTCCCAACATCCTCTTCATCATCGACACCTCCTCGTCGATGCATGCCTGGCCGAAGGACTGGCCCACCACCCCGCGAGGCTGCTCGGACTCCTTCCTCAACGGGCTGGGCTACAACAAGGACACCCCGTACGACCGGATGTGGACGGGCATCAGCAGCCAGTCCAACGACTGGTTCGCCAACACCAAGTATTACGAGGCGCCCACCAAGGGGTACGGCGTCATCTTCGGCAATGCCCCGCAGAACACCTCCAGCTGGTCGACGGCGGCCGACGCGTGCAAGTCCATCACCGCCATCGGCGCCAAGGACCAGAACACCTGTCAGACGTGCCTCGACACGCAGGGCTACTACATCCACGACGCCTCCACGCGGCGGGTGAAGGGCAACTTCCTCAACTTCTACGCGCCGCGTGACTCGGGCGCCGTGAAGGTGATGGCCGACGTCATCCACGACCTGCGCGAGGTGCGCTTCGGCGTGATGGGCTTCCAGACCCGCGCCGCCAAGACGTGCTGGGGCAAGAAGCAGGGCACCAACGCCCAGTGTCTCTGCATCCAGCAGCCCATGGGCCCGACGTGCGCCAAGTCCTACCCGCTGGACAACAGCTCGGTGGAGAACAACCGCAACTCGGTGCTCAACGACCTCACCAACGTCAACACCAACAACAGCAACGGCCTCGACTGGGATGACTGCAACACGCCGCTGGCGGATGCGCTCTACGCGGCGGGCTACCTCTTCCAGTCCAAGGCCTCCCCCACGCCCTTCTCCTCCTACCTGGGCAGCCACCCGACGAGCTCCAACTTCACCGCGGCGGATGGCGTCTGCTTCGAGTGCGGCTTCAACGCCGTCATCCTGCTGACGGACGGCGAGCCCTCCAGCGAGCAGAAGGTGGTTCCCCTCCCGTCCGCCATCACCAGCGATAACACGCCGTGCGATGGCTGCTCGGACAGCCAGCTGCACAAGGTGGCCAAGTTCCTGTGGAACAAGGATCTGCGCTTCGACATGTCGGGCCAGCAGCGCGTGGCCACGTACACCATCGGCTTCTCCGAGGACGTGACGGACAGCAAGCTGCTGCAAGAGACGGCGCGGCTGGGTGGCGGCAAGTTCTTCGCGGCCCGCAGCACCAGCGAGCTCAAGCGCGTGATGCTCACCATCCTGGATGACATCAACGCGCGCAACACCGCCTTCTCCACGGCGGCCGTCAGCACCCTGCAGACGCAGGACGCGGCGCTCACGGCCATCGTCCCGCGCATGATGCCGGCCAAGGACAACACCTGGGCGGGCAAGCTGTACCGCTACGAGCAGTTCAACGAGTTCGTCGAGGACCAGGACAAGAACGCCGACGGCGACCGCAACGACATCTTCCTCGTCGACAAGGAGGGGAGCATCGTCTCGGAGGACTCCTCGAGCGAGTACCGCAAGCTGCTGTCCGAGACGGGCGGCACCAACGGCACGCCGCTCTTCGGCGGTCCCGCCGTGCCCTACTGGGAGGCGAGCAGCGAGCTCGAGAAGCTCGGTCATGCCAGCCGCAACATCTGGACGGTGACGGACAACGGCTCGGCGAGCGGCGGGACGAAGGACGGACTGCTGACGCAGAAGGACGGGCTCGTCGCCTTCAAGCTCGCCAACATCTCCACGCTGCGCCAGTACCTGGCCGTGAGTGGGGATCCGCTGTGCCCCAGTGGCCTGGGGACCACCTACAAGCCGGGCCTCATCCTGAGCCGGATGCAGATGCCGGCGTATACGGACCTGGCCCTCAAGGCCGCGCCGCTCATGGTCGCCGCGGGCCTCACGGGGCTGCCGAGCTCCCTGACGACCCAGGACTCGTATGATCTGCTGTGCACGGCGCTGATCGTCCAGTACGTGCGCGGCCAGGACATCTTCGACGAGAACGGCAACAACAAGCGCGATGACACCCGGCCGTCCGTGCTGGGCGACATCTTCCACTCCTCGCCCATGGTGGTGGATCCTCCGGCAGACAAGTTCCTGTGCGACCTCGGCGTGACCACGCAGTGCGTGCGCACCCTCTACGCCACCAAGCAGAAGACCGGCGTGGAGTCCACGCCGATGGACCTGCGCAGCGATCTGCCCACCGCCTGCAACATCGCCACGCCCCTGCAGCGGGATGCCTACGAGGCCTACCAGTTCATCAACCGCAAGCGCGAGCGGCTCATCCTGGTGGGCGCCAACGACGGCATGCTGCACGCCTTCAGCGACGGGCAGGGCCAGGAGGACAGCTCGACGTGTGACGTGAACTACCCGAGCAACGCGACCGGAGGCGGCCTGGAGCGGTGGGCCTTCATCCCGGCGGACATGCTGCCGCGGTTGCAGGAGATGCTGCAGGGCCACTCCTACTTCGTCGACGGCGACATCATGGTCCGCGACATCTGGGCGGACGACAACGGGGATGGCCGCAAGTCCTGGGACGAGTACCACACGGTGGCCGTGGTGGCCGAGGGCCGCGGTGGCACGCACTACTTCGCCCTGGAGGTGCTGTGGAACGCGAGCGGCAATACGACGACCACCGTGAAGTCGCAGCCCGGCTTCCGCTGGATGTTCCCGCAGCCGTGCACGGACGAGGCGCTGCGCTTCGGCAAGACGCTCTTCAGCCTCAGCCCCAAGGCGCCGCCCATCGGCCCCGTGTTGCTGAGCACCTCCAACGGGCAGAAGCGGCACGGTGAGGAGGGCCCGTCGAGCGCCGAGCGCTGGGTGGCGATGCTGTCCGGTGGGTGGTCTCCCGGCGGCGAGAAGGGCCGCGGCATGTACATGGTGGACGTGTGGAACGGCGCCGTGAACGGCCGCAACGACAACCTGCTGTGGAAGTGGGAGTTCTCGGAGAGCGCCTCCGGCAGCACGGATGAGCCTCGGAAGTTCATGACGTATGGCTTCGTGGCGCCGGCGGCCATGGCGGACTACGGCGCCAACGACAAGCCGCGCTTCGACGGCTTCTTCGACACCGCCGTGGTGGGAGACCTGGGTGGCCAGCTCTGGACGCTGCGCTTCTTCCAGCCGGGCGTGCTCGACACCTCCACCCGGCTCATCGGCAACTGGAGCGGCGCGCGCTCCTTCTCGATGGACCGGGAGGGTGCGGCCGTCTCCGATGCGCGGAGCATCCGCAACCGCTCGCCCATCTACTACCTGTCCTCGCTGGCGGTGCAGCCGGGGAACCAGGCCCTGCGCGCCTTCGTGGGCTCGGGCAACCGCTACTCGCTGCTCGAGACCGGTGCGGGCACCTGCCGCTTCGACAATCCGCAGGCGTGCTCCAAGCTGGGGTGCGGCCAGGTCCAGGCCACCTACAAGCTGACGCGCAATGGCTCGGACTACCAGCGGATGAGCAACGAGTGGGCGGATCGGCTCTACTCGCAGGGCCGCTTCACGCCCTTCTCCAGCGCGGCGAGCTCCTCCTCCAACTTCTGCAGCACGGCGGGAGACCTGGACTACCTCACCGCCGAGTTCGAGTCCCGCAACGCGAACACGTGCCCCAAGCCCAGCGGCGGCGGAACGGTCAACTACGAGTTCGCCCGGACGAAGGTGGAGTGCGGTCAGAACTCGGCGGGTGTCTTCGACTGCCGCGTGCGCGACCCGGGCAACACGCTGAACATGAACGACCTGGACCTGAGCGCCTCCTCCACGTCGGGCTCGCTCGGCAAGAACCGCTTCTACGGCCTCTGGGCCTATGGCGGCAAAGCGGAGCGCATGTTCGACGAGAGCCTGTCGGCGACGCCCACCTCGAAGAACCTGGCCAGGGACTACGATGGACGGCGGCTGACCGATACCGGCGGCACCGGCAGTGGCAGCCTCGTCGACGTGACGAACGTCGAGTGCGACGCCAGCGGGACGTGCGAGTGCGCGGCTGGAAAGACGTGCTCCAGCTCGAAGCTGGTGGCGGGCGAGGACGACTCCGGCTGGTTCTACGAGTACGAGGGTCTGCAGCACAAGACGGCCGGCGGCGCGGCGGTGCTGGCGAGCTGCTCGATGTGGAACTCCATGTACCCGGCGCCCACCACCTCCACCACCACCACGGCCTGCGCGGGCTCCAGCAACAACCTGGCGCGCCTGCACCAGGCGGACTTCATCACCGGTGCCCCCAACTGCGCCGCGGGCTTCCTCGGCAAGGACGGGTACGCGCGCTACCAGACGCGCTCGGTGCTGGCGCCTCCGCCCGAGCCCGCCACGGCCATCCAGGTGTCGAAGACGGGGCAGGTGAAGTACAGCACCCTCTTCGTCGAGCCCGGCAAGTCGCAGGCCACCGAGACGCAGGTCTCCTCCGACACGGACGTGCTGCAGTACGTCTACGAGCTGCCCGTGCCGCGCACCCTGCACACGTGCCGGCATGATCGGACGAACGGCGGCCAGGAGGCGTGCACGGCCTCGGAGATGTGAGGCGGGGACCGAGACGCACCCCGGGGCCCGTCCTCGCCACGCGGCGATGGCGGGCCCCGTCGTCTCGGGCCAGTTGTCGGTCGGAATGCAAGACCGGGCGAGCAGGCACCTGACACCTTCCCGTGGTTCGGGCGATGCCGTAGCCTGCGCTCCCCATGTCCCGGCGCGGTCCGTTCGCCCTCTGTCTGCTTCTCCTCGGTGCCTGTCAGCGGACCTCTCCGCCGGCCGCCCCGGCCGCCCCCGATGCGGGCACCGTGGCCGTCACCGCGTCCGCGCCCGGGCCCGCCGCGCCCGTCGCCGCTCCCGTGCCCGAACCGCTCCTCCCCTGCAAGTCGGGCGGGTCCAATCCGCTCGACGCCGCGTTGGACTACCTCGACGCGGGCAAGTTCCCGGAGGCCCTCTCCTGCGCCGCCCAGGCCTCGGCCCTGGAGCCCGACTCGGCCTCCGCCCATGCCGCGCGTGGCGAGGCCCTGGGCGCCCTCGGCCGCACGACGGAGGCGCAGGTGGCCTATGCGCGGGCGCTGGCCATCGATCCCGAACACCCGGACGCGCTGCTCGGCGCGGCGCACCTCTACGCCGTGCAAATGCCCTCCAGCCGTGAGTACGACGAGCTGGGCGCCCTCTACGCCGAGCGTGGCCTGTCCCAGCCCGACGTGTCCCCGGAGATGCTGCCCCGCTTCGCCCTGGTGGCCGCCATGGCGATGAACGATTTGGGGCAGGCCTCCGAGGCGCTCCAGCGGGCCTCGCTCGTCCTGGCGCGCGAGCCCAACAACCACGAGGCCGCCTACGAGAAGGCCCTGGCACTCTTCGAGCTGTGCCGCTTCGCCGAGGCCAGGGTGGCCTTCACGGGCCTGCTGAATGATCCGGAGCGCGGCGCGCACGCCCATTACCACCTGGGCCTGTTGATGGAGCGCGAGGGCAAGTGGAAGCAGGCCCAGGTGCACTTCGACAAGGCGCATGCCCTCTCGCCGCAGGACTTCCCGGTGCCGCCCATGCCCTCCGCGGCCGAGTTCCGCGAGGACGTGGCCCGCGCGGTGGCGGCCCTGCCCGAGGACATGCGCAAGGATCTCTCCGGGGTGCCGGTGCGCGCCGAGGAGCTGCCCGCGAGCGAGGATCTGCTCTCCGGCGAGCCGCCCCTGTCTCCCGCCATCCTCGGCCTCTTCCGGGGCCCGCCGCTGGGCGAGCCCTGTGATGGCTCGGAGACGCCCTGCCGCTCGGTGGCCCTCTACCGTCTCAACCTCGCCCGCGCGGTGCGCTCGCGGGAGGAGCTGCGGGAGCAGATCAAGGTGACGCTGCTCCACGAGGTGGGGCACCTGCGGGGCGAGGACGACCAGGAACTGGCCGCCCGCGGCCTGGAGTGACACAAGAGTTCATGACCCGTTCTTCCCAGCCCACCGCCCGAGTGAGTCTCAAGGGGGCCAAGGCCCTGCGCCGGGGCCACCCCTGGCTGTACCGCACCGAGCTGCTGGAGCCGCCCCAGACGCAGGAGCGTGGCGCCGTGGTGTCGGTGGTGGACCCGCAGGGCAACCCCGTGGGCCAGGCCTTCTATGCGCAGCGCTCGCCGCTGGCGCTGCGGTTGCTCACGCGCAAGGGCCCCTCCGAGGAGAAGGTGGACGAGGCCCTGTTGCGCCACCGGCTGGAGCTGTCGCTCGCCCGGCGCGCGCCGCTGCGTCAGCGCGACGGCGTGCGCCTGGTGCACGGGGAGTCGGATCTGCTGCCCGGCCTCTTCGTGGACCGCTATGGCGCGGGCCTCACGCTGCAGACGCTCTCCGAGGGCATGGATGTGCGCAAGGAGTGGGTGGCGCGCACGCTGGCCGAGCTCACCGGCGCCACGCACGTGGTGTGCCGCGACGATGCGTCCGGCCGCGACTTCGAGAGCCTGACGCGCGAGGTGCGGCTGCTGCACGGCCAGGGCGAGGCCCGCTTCACCTACCACGAGGGGGAGAACCTCTTCGAGGTGGACCTGCTGGGCGACATGAAGACGGGCGCCTTCCTGGACCAGGTGGACAACCACCTGCGCGCGGGTGAGCTGGCCCGGGGCGAGGCGTTGGACCTCTTCAGCTACCACGGGGGCTTCGCGC
Organism: Archangium violaceum; assembly: GCF_016887565.1. NCBI lineage: Bacteria > Pseudomonadati > Myxococcota > Myxococcia > Myxococcales > Archangiaceae > Archangium > Archangium violaceum. Next base: position 9,529,512 of record NZ_CP069396.1, on the reverse strand, counting down.
TGGCGCTCGGCCGGACGTGTGACTCGGTGTTGGCGGTGGAGCAGGACCCGAAGGCCTCCGAGCGCATCCGCGCGAACGCCGCGCGCAACGGGCGCACCAACGTCTCGGTGGAGAACGCCAACGCCTTCGACGTGCTGCGCCGCTTCTCCGAGTCCAACCGCCGCTTCGACACGGTGGTGGTGGATCCGCCGGGGCTGGCCAAGCGGCGCGAGGGCCTGTCCACCGCCCTGCGCGCCTACCACGAGCTCAACCTGCGCGCCCTCAAGTGCCTGCGCCCCGAGGGCCTGCTCGTCACCTGCTCGTGCTCCGGCAAGCTCTCGCGCGAGGCCTTCGAGGAGATGGTGCTGTCGGCCGCCGCGGATGCGAAGCGGCCGGTGCAGATTCTGGAGCGCCGGGGCGCGGGGCTGGACCATCCGGTGCTCGGTGGCCTGCCGGAGACCGAGTACCTCAAGGCCTTCTTCGTCCGCGCGCTGTAGGCCCCGGGGGGCCCGGCGTCAGATGCCGAGCTCCTCGCGCAGCCGCTTCACCTGCTTGAAGTACTCGGTGCGGGGGAAGGGGACGTTGAGGATGTGGAAGTCCTTCTTGGAGAGGCCCACGCTGCCGAAGCAGTAGTTGCTGTCGGACATGTTGCGGCACAGCACCAGGTAGGCGCTGCCGGTGCAGTTCTCGCTCTGCACGCAGTAGGCGCACTGGTGGCACTGCTTGCAGTCCACGCAGTGCGTGCAGTTGTTGCACAGCTCGCAGCGGGTGCAGTGGGTGCACTGGTAGCAGCTGTCGCAGTCGCGGCAGAACATGCAGTTGGCGCACCGCTCGCAGCCCTGGCACGCGTAGGAGCCGGGGTTGCCCGGGTCCGCCGTATAGAGCTTGGCCAGCCGCTGGTACTGCTCGAGGAACTCGCGCTTGCTCATCGCGGTCACCTGTTGGCGCGCCGCCGCCTCCTCCGCGAGCACGTCCGGTGCGTTGGCCCGCGTCCCTCTATCCTTCACCACGGATGCTCCTTTCCCTGGCGGTCCGGGCCGCCGGGCGGCTGGCTCAGTCTCGCCAGCCCCTCGAGGTCGATACCACGCGCCACCCGGCGCACCTCCACGGTGCCCGGAAAGCCGCGGCTGCTCACCGCCACCACGTAGCGGTTACCCACCAGCAGGCTGGCCTCGGCCAGCCCGTTCGTCTCGTCGTAGCGTACGAAGCCCACCGCCTCCTTGTCCTTCCAGAAGATGGGGGCGGTGGGATCATTCGGTGCGCGGGCCCGGCCCTCCTCGGCCGCGGAGCGGATGGCCTGCCCCAGTTTCTCCCCCAGGGTGGTGTCCACGATGCGCACCTTCACCTCCCGCTCCTCACCACGCGCGAAGCTGCGCTCGGCCTCGCTGACGGACACGTCGCCATAGCGGCCGGTGGAGCCCCCATCCTGGGTGCGCGTGAGGCCCTCCAGGGCCTCGGGCAGGAAGGGGCGCAGATCCTCGAAGTGGACGCAAGGAAAGGTCTTCGGGGCGTCAGCGGAGGCCGTCTCCGGGGCTCCCGGTGTCGTCTTTCCACCACCGGTGCAGGCGGTGCCCGCGAGGAGTGCGAGGAGAAGGAGCCGTCGTGGAAAAGAATAGTCGCGCACGGGGAGATCAAAGGGTATCCCCGGGCCGCGCGCAATGGACCTCTCGAAGCTCAACGCCCCGCAGCGCGAAGCCGTGCTCACCACCGAGGGCCCCCTCCTGGTGCTGGCAGGCGCCGGCAGCGGGAAGACGCGAGTCATCACCAACCGCATCGTCCACCTGCTCGACAAGCGGCCGGGTGGCATCCTGTCCCGCAACATCCTGGCGGTGACGTTCACCAACAAGGCCGCCACGGAGATGAAGGAGCGCCTGGTCCACATGGCGGGACCCCGGGCCCAGAACGTGCTGGTGTGCACCTTCCATGCCTTCGGCGCGGAGATGCTCCGCGAGGACATCTACCGGCTGGGCTGGCCCAAGAAGTTCTCCATCGCCGACCAGGGCGATCAGGTGGCCATCATCAAGCGCGCCATGCGGGACAGGCGCATCGACGACCGGGCCTTCGATCCGCGCAAGGTGCTCAACCTCATCTCCAAGGCGAAGAACGCGGGCAAGACGCCCCAGCCGCTCGGGGAAGGGCAGGGGGACGACTACGACATCATCGCGCACATGGTCTACGAGTCCTACCAGCTCGCGCTCAAGGCGCAGGGCTCGGTGGACTTCGATGATCTGCTGATCCTCCCGTCGCGGCTGCTGCGCGAGCACGGGGATCTGAAGGAGAAGTACACCCAGCGCTTCCGCTACATCCTGGTGGACGAGTTCCAGGACACCAACCAGGCCCAGTTGGATCTGCTGCAGCTGCTGGCCAGCGGGGAGACGCGCAACGTGTGCGTGGTGGGCGACGACGACCAGTGCATCTACAGCTGGCGCGGCGCCGAGGTGCGCAACATCCTGAGCTTCGACTCGTACTTCTCCGGGGCGAAGGAGGTGCGGCTGGAGCAGAACTACCGCTCCACCCAGGTGGTGCTGGACGCGGCCAACGCCGTGATCGCGAAGAACCCAGAGCGCAAGGCCAAGCGGATGTGGTCCGAGCGCAAGGGGGGGCCGCGCATCAAGGTGGTGACGGCCCCCACCGAGGAGGAGGAGGCCCGGTACGTGGCCCAGGAGATCTCCAGGCTGATCGCCGGGGGGATTCCGGCGGATGAGATCGCCATCCTGTACCGGGTCAACGGCCAGGCCCGGCCCATCGAGGAGATGCTGCGCGAGAAGGGCATCCGCTACGAGGTGGTGTCGGGCAGCGAGTTCTTCGACCGGCGCGAGGTGAAGGACGTCATCGCCTACTTCAAGCTGATCGCCAACCCGCGGGACGAGACGGCGCTGCTGCGCATCATCAACGTGCCGGCGCGAGGCATCGGCGACGTCACCATGGAGCGGCTGGTGGCGCACGCGCGGCGTGACAGCGTGTCGCTCTGGGGCGCCATGGAGCGCGCCGAGGGGTACGAGGATCTGCCCAAGGGCGCGGCCGAGAAGGTGAAGGATTTCCTCCAGCTCGTGGAGCGCTACCGGCAGTCGTACGAGCAGGGCCAGCTGGCGGCGGTGACGCGCAAGCTCCTGGAGGAGATAGGCTACAAGGACGACGCGCGCTCGTTGACGACCTCGCAGGCCAGCGCGGACCGGAAGCTCAAGTCCATCGATCAGGTCATCAACTCCCTGGAGGCCTTCGAGAAACGCGAGGGCCCCAAGGCCAGCCTCCTCACCTACCTGAACCGGCTCAGCCTCGACACCCGCCAGGAAGAAGAGGAGGTGCCCGGCGGGCAGAAGGCCGTCACCCTGATGACGGTCCATGCCTCCAAGGGCCTGGAGTACCGGGCGGTCTTCTTCATCGGCATGGAAGAGGAGCTGATGCCCCACAAGGGCATGCAGGGCGAGGCGCAGAACCTCGAGGAGGAGCGCCGGCTCTGCTACGTGGGCATCACCCGGGCCAAGGAGCTGCTCTACCTCACCCGGGCCGCCATGCGGGTGAAGCGGGGGAAGGAGGTGCCGCGCACCCCCTCGCGCTTCCTGGACGACATTCCACCCGAGCTGGTGGAGCTGGAGGATCTGGACGCCCCCCGCAAGGGCCCCCCTTCGGATCAGGAGAAGAACTTCTTCGCCAACCTCAAGGAGCGCTTCAAGGCCCAGGGAGCGGGCGGGAAGGCGCCGGCCCCCCCGGCGGGGCCCCCTGTCCAGGGCCCGGCGGGAGCGGCCCCTCCTCCCACGGGAACGGCGGGTGGGGCACGGTGAACGCAGTGCGACCTTGACTTGCCTCCCGCCCCCCTCTAAGACGGTCGGCCTTTCCGGGCCAGCTTGGAAGTTCTCAGGGTGGACCCGTGGTTGCTTTGGCTACAGGCGCTTCGGGCGCCAACCACGTTTTTGGAGTTCAAACAATGTCGCAGAGGACCTACAGCGCGAAGCCGGCGGATATCAAGCGCGATTGGCACGTCATCGACGTGAACGGCAAGGTGCTCGGCCGCGCCGCCAGCCAGATCGCCACCCTTCTCAAGGGCAAGCACAAGGCGATGTACACCCCGTCGATCGACACGGGTGACCACGTGATCGTCATCAACGCCGAGAAGGTGGTCGTGACGGGCACGAAGGAGCAGGACAAGATGTACTACCGGCACCCGCGTGCCGGTTTCCCGGGTGCGCTGAAGATCACCAACCTGGCCAAGCTGCGCCAGCGGCACCCCGAGGACATCATCATCAACGCCGTTCGCCGGATGCTGCCGCGCAACGCTCTGGGCCGTCAGATGATGACCAAGCTCAAGGTGTATGCCGGTGACCAGCACCCGCACGCCGCCCAGAAGCCGGTGGCGCGCGAGGTCGAGGCGTAAGCGCTCCTTTCCCTTCCCACTTTCCGCACCTTTTTTAGAGAAGAGACGACATGGCTACCGCCACCGAGAAGGGTTTCTATGGCACCGGCCGCCGCAAGGAGGCCACCGCGCGCGTGTGGATCCGCCCGGGCACTGGTGTTGTGATTGTCAACGGCCGCGACATCAACGTGTACTTCGGCCGCGAGACGTCCAAGATGATCCTGAACCAGCCGCTGGACGTGCTGGAGCAGAAGGGCAAGATCGACATCGAGGTCAACGTGCGCGGCGGCGGTCTGAGCGGCCAGGCCGGCGCCATCCGCCACGGTCTGTCCCGGGCCCTGTGCAACTACAACCCGGAGTTCCGTCCCGCGCTGAAGAAGGCCGGCTTCCTCACGCGTGATGCCCGCGCCGTCGAGCGCAAGAAGTACGGCCAGCCGGGCGCGCGTCGCCGGTTCCAGTTCTCCAAGCGCTAAGCCGTCTTTCACGGTTTCGCTGGGAGTACCACCGCGGCGGGGGTTCCTTCGGGAGCCTCCGCCGTCGTGCTTTGCGGGCCTGGGCAGGCGGTCGAGCCTCGCCCGGGGGGCTCCTCTCGGGTCCGGTTTGACGTGCTACCATCCCGGACCATCCATGGAACTCAACGAGATCCTCCAGATTGCGCTCCGCGGCGGTGCCTCCGACATCCACCTGAAGGCGGGCCTGCCGCCGATGTTCCGGGTCGACGGCTCGCTGGTTCCGCTGAAGGACGGCAAGCGGCTGCCTCCCGAGGAGGTGGCTCGCATGGCCTTCGGCATCATGAACGAGTTCCAGAAGGAGAAGTTCAAGCAGAGCAACGAGGTGGACCTGGCCTACGGCGTCCCCGGGCTGGGCCGCTTCCGCGTCAACGTCTTCCAGCAGCGCGGCACCGTGGGCGCGGTGCTGCGTGTCATCCCGTTCAAGGTGATGACCATCAAGGAGCTGCTGCTGCCGCCCATCCTGGAGAAGATCTGCCTGGACGAGCGCGGCCTGGTGCTCGTCACCGGCACCACGGGTTCGGGTAAGTCCACCACGCTCGCGGCGATGATCGATCACATCAACGCCACCGAGACGAACCACATCATGACGATCGAGGATCCGATCGAGTTCCTCATCCGGGACAAGCGCTCCATCGTGAACCAGCGCGAGGTGGGCGTGGACACGATGTCGTTCGCCCAGGCGCTCAAGAGCGCGCTGCGGCAGGACCCGGACGTCATCCTCGTGGGCGAAATGCGTGACCACGAGACGATCGAGACGGCGCTCGCGGCGGCGGAGACGGGCCACCTGGTGATGTCCACGCTGCACACGCTGGACGCCACGGAGACCATCAACCGCATCGTCTCGGCGTTTCCGCCGTACCAGCAGAAGCAGGTGCGCATCCAGCTGGCCAGCGTGCTCAAGGCGGTGGTGAGCCAGCGCCTCATTCCGCGTGCGGACGGCAAGGGCCGCGTGGCCGCGGTGGAGGTGCTGCGCTGCACCGCCCGCGTGAAGGAGCTCATCGAGGACAAGGACCGGACGAAGGAGATTCCGGACGCCATCTCCCAGGGCTTCGACACGTACGGGATGCAGACCTTCGACCAGTCGCTGATGTCGCTGGTGAAGCAGGGGCTCGTCACCTACGAGGAGGCCCACCGGCAGGCCACCAATCCGGACGACTTCGCGCTGCGCTTCTCCGGCATCAGCGCCACCTCTGACTCGAAGTGGGACAACTTCGAGGCCAATGGCGCCGCCAAGCCCGTGCCCGGCTCGGCGAGCTTCGGTCAGAACCAGCAGCCCACGCCGGCGCCCGTGGCGACTCCGGCCCGTGCGGTGCCCACGCCGTCCGTGGCCCGCCCGGGAGTGCCCGCCGTCTCCCCGGCATCGCGCCCGGGCATGCCCGCCGCCGCCGCGCCGCCCACGTCGCGCGCGGGGATTCCGACGGTGGCCGCCCCTCGTCCCGCCGCTCCGGCACCCGCGCCCGCCGCCGCTCCGAAGGCGCCCGCGCCGGCCGACGACGACTTCCAGATCGAGCGCTTCTAGCCCCACCTTCCCCCTCCCTTCCCTCTCCCTCCGGGAGAGGGGAGAGGGGGAGAGTTGCCCCTCAGGGGAGAGTTACGCCTCCTCGTCCCCGAGCTGTGCCCTCAGGCGTGACAGCCGCTGGGGGCCGATGAGCCCCTCCCGGGCCAGCACCTGCAGGAAGTCCACGGTGGCGTGCAGGCCGGCCTCCAGCTCGGCCTCGGGCTTCTCCGCGAGCTCGGCCTCGTAGAGCGCTTCCATGTGCTCGGGGTTGATGGGGGTGGGGCCCTCGCCCCAGGCGGTGTCCACCAGGGCCCGGGCGATGCGGGCGCGGGTGTTCCGCTCCGCGTCGTCCTTCGCCGCCTTCTCGAAACCGTAGATGAGGGCATCCACCTGCTCGCGGGTGAGGGCGGCCAGGGCGGGCACCTCGCCGAGCGCCTCCTGGACGTACGAGCTGTCGAACGCCTCCACCTCCTCCTCGTAGCCGAAGGCCTCCTCCAACATGATGGAGGCGATGAATGCGTCGGTCTCGTCGGGATTGGCGCCCTCGCTGGCGAGCGCCTCGCGGGCCTTGGCGGTGACGGCGGAGAGGGCCGGATCCTCGGCGATGGCGCGCGCGGCGGCGTAGGCGGCCAGGAAGACGACGGCGGCCTCCGCGTCCGAGGACAGGTGGCGCTTGCCGGTGGTGCCCAGCAGGGCATTGCGCTTATCGGGGTGGGCGGCGGCGGTCTCGACGAAGAACCGCTCCTCGGGCTCGAGCGGCTCGCCATTCTTCTCCTTCTGGAGCGTCTCGCGGGCGGCATCGGGGCTGAGGTAGCGGGCGATGAGGGGGTGCATGCCGCGCCTGTTACCACATGCTAGAGAGCAGTCGATGGACTCCGAGGACTCCACCCCCGAGGAAGTCAGGCGCGCGACGGACGCGTGCCTGCGATTGTTGGCCGTGAGGGCGCGCAGCCGGCACGAGCTGCTGACGGCGCTCGAGCGCAAGGGCTTCCCCGAGCCGGTGCGCGAGGCGGCGCTGGAGAAGGTGAAGGGCTGGGGCTACCTGGACGACGAGCGCTTCGCGCGGGAGCGGGCGGCGGTGCTGCTGCAGCGGGGCAAGTACGGCCCCCAGGCGGTGCGGCAGCGGCTGCAGGCCCACGGGCTGAGCCGCGAGGAGGCCCACGCGGCGGTGTCCGCGGCCAGCGAGTCGGTGGAGTTCGACGCGGAGGCCGCCGCGCGCCAGGTGTTGGAGCGGCGGGGGCTGCTGGGCCGGACGCTGGAGCCCAAGGAGAAGGCACGGGCTGGCCGGCTCCTGGTCAGCCGGGGATTCTCCTCGGACGTCATCCAGCGGGTACTCGGTGACGGGACGCTGGAACCTTCGGGGCTGGACGATTAGCTTGCCCCTCCCATGCGTTTCCTTCGAGCCGTCTGCCTGACCGCCCTCCTGTCCTCCGCCGCTGGCTGCGCGGCGCTCTCCACCGGCCAGGCCGGGGATCCCGAGTTCGCCAGCGAGGCCGATGCCAACCTCCGTCTGGGCGACGAGGCCCTGGAGCGGAAGGACTACCTGCAGGCCGAGAAGTACTTCGAGCACGTCCGGACCAAGTACCCCTACCTGGACGTGGCCAACGAGGCCGAGCTGAAGCTGGCGGACCTCGACTTCGCCCAGGAGCGGTACTCCGAGGCGCGGGAGAAGTACCAGTCCTTCATCAAGCTGCACCCCACGCACCCCCGGGTGGACTACGCCGCGTACAGGGCGGCCCTGAGCCACTTCGAGGACATCCCCTCGGACTTCTTCCTGGTGCCGCCCTCGACGGAGAAGGACCAGACCGAGGTGAGGGCCGCGCTGGTGGCGCTCAACGACTTCGTCCGCCAGTACCCCGACTCTCAGTACCTGGGTGAGGCGAAGCAGAAGCTGGAGCAGACGCGCGAGAAGCTGGCCGAGCACGAGATGTACGTGGCCAGGTTCTACGCCCGGCGCGAGCGTTGGAAGGCCGTGGCGCAGCGGCTGGAGTCGTTGCTGAAGAACTACCCGGGCACGAAGCTCGAGGAGGAGGCCCTCTTCGATCTGCATGACGCCTATGTGCGGCTCAACGACGCGGAGCGCGCGAAGCAGACGTTGCAGCGGGTCATCGAGCGGTTGCCGGGGACACCCGCCGCAGAGCGGGCCCAGCGGATGATGGGGTCGTGAGGAGCGCCGACGACTGGAGTCGGTGGGGTGGTGTGGTCATCGCCGTACTGGCCGCGGTGGCCGCGTTGTCGCTGGTGATGCCGCGTCTGTTGGGCGTGGCGGCGGGGCCGGAGGTGGAGATCATCACCGCCCTGAAGGCCACCGAGAAGGACGGGATGGAACTGGCCATCCCGGGAGTGGGCACGCCGCTGCGGTCCAAGGGTCACCACTTCGCGCGCATCACCGTCAACGTGGAGCCGGGAGGGAAGCGGGCCGTGGCCTGGGCGACCCTGGACTTCACGGGCCGGCTGGAGCGCACGGAGGTCAGTTCGCTGGGTGTGGAGCGGGTGCCCTTCGTGCGCCGCGGGCGCGAGTGGATGCCGGAGGGGCTGGCGGCGCCCCGGCTGGCGGCGGTGGTCCGCACGTTGGAGGCGCGGCGCCGGGCGCTGGAGGCGGGGGAAGGGAAGGCGCTGGAGGCGCTGCGGGCCCCGGACGCACGGGGGGATGGTGGGGGAGGGGAGGAGGCGGCGGAGGTGGGGAAGGTGCTGGAGGTGCGGCGGCGGCGCTACCGGGCCGAGGCGTGGTTCCTGCGGCTGGAGCGGGACGAGGCGGTGGCCAGCGAGACGTGGAGGTTGGAGGGAGATCTGCCCTCCCGGCCCGTGGATGAACGGGGGCAACGTCGTTTGTCGCTGATTCGTAGTGGAGAGGAATTCTTGTTTTCGGCCGGTCTCATGTAGTCTAGGCCGTCGTTCTCAGCGGGGTCCTGGTGGAGGGTTGGGAGGGGAGAGGGGCGAGGGACGGAAGAGGGCTGAGGCTCGAGGTACCACTCATCATCGAGGTCGTAGCACCGTGAGCACTCCGACGCCGGGCAAGACGTACGCGCTCAAGTTCATCTCCGGCAAGTACCAGGGCGGCGAGTTCCCGCTGAAGGCGGAGAAGCAGATCGTCATCGGCCGTTCGAGCGAGCTCGACATGGTGCTCGTCGAGGACATGGTCTCGCGCAAGCACGCGCGGATCATCGTCAACGGGGCCGGGCAGATCTCCATCGAGGATCTGGGTTCGACGAACGGCACCTTCGTCAACGGCGAGAAGGTCAAGCAGGCAACGCTCAAGGAGGGGGACCGCATCCTGATTGGGACCTCCATCCTGAAGCTCATCCAGCAGGGGGCTGGCGTCGGCGAGGTCGACGACGCGATGGCCAAGCAGAAGCTGGAGGAGGCGGCGGCGGCGCAGGCGGCGCGCACGTCGACGAAGGCCTCGTCGATGACGGGGAAGATCGAGGAGATTCCGCTGCCGGACCTGCTGCAGCTCTTCCACACGTCGAAGAAGAACGGCGTGCTGGTGGTGAGCAACGATCACGAGGGGAAGATCTACCTGCGGCAGGGCCGGGTGTACTACGCGGTGATCGACGAGAACCACAACCTGGGGCCGCAGAAGAGCTTCAACCGGATCGTCACGTGGGAGCAGGGCGACTTCGAGCTGCGTCCGGCGGATCCGCAGGAGTTCATGGTGGAGCTGGACTCGTCGACCGAGGCGCTGCTGATGGACGCGCTGAGGCAGCTGGACGAGTACAAGCGAATCCAGAAGGAGCTGCCGGGGATGGGGACGCAGCTGACGCTGGCGATGCCGATGACGGCGCCGCTGCGGGAGCTGGCGCCGGAGCTGCTGGACGTGTTGCAGCAGATTCACAACTACGGCTCGTTGGGCGGGGTCCTGGACCATTCGGAGCAGGACGACGTGCAGGCGGCCGAGGCGGTGCTGCAGCTCATCAAGCGCGACTACGTGCGAGCGAGCTGAGCGCCATCCACCGCCTCTCCAATCTCCCCCCCCAATCCTCCCTCTCCCTCTGGGAGAGGGTCGGGGTGAGGGTATAGAGGTTCACGACTTCCACCGTAGAAGAGGCCCACCGTGTCCGAAGATCAGAAGCCGCGCCGGCTGACAGAGCTGTCACATTGCGCGGGTTGAGCGGCCAAGATCCGGGCCGCGGACCTGGCGCAGGTTCTGCGCCAACTGAAGACTGCGAAGGACACGAGGGCGCTGGTGGGATTCAACACCAACGATGACGCGGCCGTGTATCGAGTGGCGCCGGGGATGGCGCTGGTGAGCACGGTGGACTTCTTCCCGCCGGTGGTGGACGACCCGTACCAGTTCGGGGCCATCGCGGCGGCGAACGCGCTATCGGACATCTACGCGATGGGGGCGAAGCCGCTGTTCGCGCTCAACCTGGTGGGCTTTCCGAAGGATCGGCCGCTGGACGAGCTGTCCCGAATCCTGGCGGGAGGGCAGGCGAAGGCGGACGAAGCGGGCATCCCCATCCTGGGTGGGCACTCGGTGCAGGATCCGGAGCCGAAGTACGGCCTGGCGGTGACGGGGCAGGTGCATCCGAAGAAGGTGCTGACGAACGCGGGGGCGAAGCCGGGGGACGTGCTGATGCTGACGAAGCCGTTGGGCTCGGGCATCGCGACCACGGCGATCAAGCGCGGGGTGGCGTCGGAGGAGCTGACGGAGCGCGTGGTGGCGTTGATGTCGGCGCTGAACAAGAAGGCGGGCGAGGTGTTCGCCTCGGGCAAGTTCAAGGTGAACGCCCTGACGGACGTGACGGGCTACGGGCTGCTGGGGCACCTGCTGGAGATGATGACGGGGGCGAAGGCGAAGGCGTTCCTGGACCTGGAGCGCATCCCCATCATCTCGGAGGTGCCGGAGCTGGCGCGGCAGGGCGTGGTGCCGGGCGGGACGAAGTCGAATCTGGCGCACGTGGGCAAGAAGGTGCGCTTCCCCAAGGGGCTGCCCGAGGACATCCAGTGGGTGCTCGCCGACGCGCAGACGAACGGGGGCCTGCTGGCCTCGGTCCCGGCGCGTGACGTGGCCAAGGCCTACAAGGCGCTGGAGCGGGCCGGGGTGGACGTGGCCCTCATCGGCGAGGTGGGCGAGGGCCGCACCGGCATCGAGGTTGTCGGATAGCGGGCCCTGGGGAGGGGGAGGGCGCCGGGGCGGATTCGCTGTGGTGCGCCACCTCCGGTAGCATCCAGGGTCGGCATGATGCTCCGTCCCACTGCCCTGGTTGGCCTCCTCGTCGTCCTCTGCCTGCCCGCGCCCTCTCTGTCGGCCGAACGCCCCGCGCGCATCGTGGTGGATCCCGGCCACGGTGGCGCAGTAGGGGGAGCCCAGAGTCCCACGGGGCTGCTCGAGAAGGACGTGTCCCTGCAGGTCGCCCGGCGGGTGAGGACGCTGCTGGAGAAGGAGCTCGGGGCGCAGGTGCTGATGACTCGGGACGAGGACATCGCGCTGCCCCTGCCCGAGCGGGTGGAGTTCGCCAACGAGCAGAGGCCGGACCTCTTCCTCTCCATCCACTGCAACGCGATGCCCACGAAGCGCACGCGCGCGCGGGTCCAGGGAATCGAGACGTACTTCCTGTCGGCCAACGCCTCCAACGCCACGGCGCGAGCGGCCGCGGACCGCGAGAACGCCGAGGCCCCGGTGGCGAAAGGGGGACACGGGGACTCGACGCTGGCCTTCATCCTCCAGGATCTGGCGCGCACCGAGGCGCACCAGGACTCCTCGCGCCTGGCGTACGCCATCCACCAGAAGCTCATCGCGAGCACGGGGGGTTCGGACCGGGGCGTGCTGCAGGCGCCCTTCTACGTGCTCAATGGAGTCGAGGCGCCCGCCGTCCTCATCGAGGTGGGGTACATCTCCCACCCGGAGGAGGGAGGCCGCCTGGGCCGCGCCGACTACCAGGAGCGGCTGGCCACGGCCATCACCGAGGGCGTGAAGGGGTTCCTCACGGAGATCCGCAAGCGCGACGCCCCGAAGGGGCCCAAGGTGGCGGCACCCGCCACGCCCTGACACTGGCGCGCACTCGTGCCGGACAGCGGGCCCCCGCGTCTGGTAGAGAGGCGCGCGTCTTCCCCTAGCCGAGGAGCATCCCGTGCGGTCCTTCAACCGTGGGGCGCTGGACTTGCGCCCCGTCACCCTCACCCCTGGTGTCACCCGTTACGCCGAGGGATCCGCCCAGGTGGAGTTCGGCCACACCCGCGTGCTCGTCACCTGTTCGGTGGAGGACCGGGTGCCTCCGCACCTGCTGGGCAAGGGCAGCGGCTGGGTGACGGCCGAGTACGGCATGCTGCCGCGCGCCACGCACTCCCGCTCCCAGCGCGAGGCCGCCAAGGGCAAGCAGACGGGGCGCACGCTCGAAATCCAGCGCCTCATCGGCCGCTCCATGCGCGCGGCGGTGGACCTGTCGACCCTCGGGGTGCGCACCTTCACCCTGGACTGCGACGTGCTCCAGGCGGACGGCGGCACCCGCACGGCCTCCATCACCGGCGCCTACGTGGCCCTGGCGCTGGCCTTCCGTAAGCTGCACAAGGATGGCGTGCTCACGCGCATGCCCAAGCTCAACCCGCTGGCCGCCGTGTCCGTGGGCGTGGTGAAGGGCGAGGTGCGGGTGGACCTCGACTATGACGAGGACTCCTCGGCCGACGTGGACCTGAACCTGGTGGCCACCGCGGATGGCCGCATCGTCGAGCTGCAGGGTACGGCCGAGCACCAGACGTTCGACCGCAAGACGCTGGACGCCATGCTGGACGGCGGGCTCGCGGCCATCCGCCAGCTCGTCGAGGCCCAGCAGAAGGTGCTCGGAGGGTGATGCGATGAAGCCCCGCCTGCTCTTCGCCACCACCAACGCGGGCAAGCTGCGCGAGCTGCGCGGCCTCGTGGGGGACGCGGTGGAGGTGCTCGCCTTGAGCGACCTGCCGCCCGTGCCCGAGCCCGTGGAAGACGGTGCCACCTTCGAGGAGAACGCCGAGAAGAAGGCCCGCGCCTACGCGGACGCCACCGGCCTGCCGGCGCTCGCGGACGACTCGGGGCTGTGCGTGGACGCACTCGGAGGCAGGCCCGGGGTTCACTCCGCGCGCTACGCCGAGGGGAGCGACAAGGCACGTTACGAGAAGCTGCTCGGCGAGCTGTCGGGGGTGCCGGACGAGAAGCGCACGGCGGCCTTCATGTGCGCGCTCTGTCTGGCCCTGCCGCGGGGAGGCCGCGCGGTGATCGAGGTGGGGCGCTGCGAGGGACGCATCGGCCACGAGCCCCGGGGCTCGCACGGCTTTGGCTACGATCCCGTCTTCGTCCTGCCCCAGGGCAAGACGATGGCGGAGCTGACGTCGGAGGAGAAGGCGGGCTTGTCGCACCGGGGTGTTGCCTTCCGGAAGATGCGGCCCCACCTGTTGGCCCTGGCGGGCAGTCCGGCTGTCGGAGGGTGAGCAGGCGTCAGATACGTTTGCCTTGCACGTCCGTTCCGGATGGTTCAACAATGCTGGACTTTATCGGGGCGTAGCGCAGCCTGGTAGCGCACCTGCCTTGGGCGCAGGGGGTCGGAGGTTCAAATCCTCTCGCCCCGATACCGCAGTAACGCTGTACGGAGAGAACTGGGCGCCAGTAGCTCAGCTGGATAGAGCATCGGCCTTCTAAGCCGAGGGTCGTGGGTTCGAGTCCCGCCTGGCGCGCCAAGCCTCCCGCTGTGACAAAGGGCTTGAACAGTGTCGGTTTCCACGGTAGGGAAGCCGCCACGTTTCAAGGCGGTTGTTCGCCATGACGGCGGCCATAGCTCAACTGGTTAGAGCGCAGGACTGTGACTCCTGAGGTTACCGGTTCGATCCCGGTTGGCCGCCCTTCTCATCCCCTCGCTTTTTGCGCCCATAGCTCAACTGGATAGAGCATTGGCCTTCGAAGCCAAGGGTTGGGGGTTCAAGTCCCTCTGGGCGCGCAGCAGCACCCCCTCTCGAGGGTGCCGCCACGCCGGAAACCTCAAACCGACAGTGAAGCTCAGGCCTCGGAGCCGCTCGTCGTGGGGACGCGGCAGCGCAGCTCCGCCTCCGCCTCCAGCGCCGCGAGGTTCTCGCGCATCGCCCGGGCCCACTTCGCCTTGGGCTGCTCCATCAGCTTCTCGTGGGCCAGGTCGATCGTCTCGGCCAGGTCCTCGTCATTGAGCTCCGACACCGTCTTGCCCTTGTGCGTGCCGAAGGCCACCACGACGGACGAGCTCTTCAGCTTCGCCGGAGTCTCGGCGGCCGGAGCCGGTGCGAGCGCGGGAGCAGCAGGAGCGGGCTCCTGGGTCTCCTTCGCGACCACGGGCTGGCGGACCTCCTTGGCCGAAGTGGCCGCGGAGCGTCCCTTCGTCTTCACCGGCGCGGGGGCCGGCTCCGGCTCACGGGCAGGCTCCTTGGGGGCCTCCACGTGCTGCTGGGCCTGCACCACGGGAGCGGGCTCCTTCTCCTCGCGGACTTCGCGCACTTCTCGTGAGGAGGTCGTGGGCAGGGGAGGGAAGGACGCCTTCACGGGGCCGGGACGCGCGCCCAGCACCTCGTAACCACCATGGTGCGTCGCCGGGGCGGGCTCCGCCGCTGGCTCGAACTCCTCGGCCGGCATCTCCTCGCGCACGTACAGGCCGCCGAAGGCCTCGGGGTACGCCTTGCGCAGCGCCGCCACGCGAGCGCACTTCTCGATCATCGTCGTGGGAATCTTGGCCCACAGCGGCGTCTGCTGGACGTAGCCCGCGAAGTCCAGCCACACCACCACGGGCAACTTCCCCTCGCGCACCACGCGCGACCAGGCCCCCACCAGGCTGCCCTTGCGCTTGGCCGGGTTGAAGCGGTGCACCACCTCGCCCCTGCCCTGATCCACGATGATCTCATCCTCGGCGTACACCGCGCTCGCCTGGATGCCCTTGAAGTCCGGGAAGCGCTCCGCTCGCGCCAGCATTCCCGCCTCGGAGGGCTGGAACTCGTAGCGCGTCACCCAGTTGGGCTTCTCCCGGTTGCCCGCGTTCTGCCTGCGAGCCACGCAGAAGGCCTCCTTCAGCAACGGGTCCAACCCGGAGCGCTTGCACTGCTCGATGAAGAGGGCGAACTCGTCTTCCCCGATGCCCTTGGGGCAGATGGTCCGCTTGATGAGTTCCACGCGCTCGGGGCTCCACTGGCCCGACGCCGTTTCCGCCTTGTTGTGTGCTTCCATGCCGCTGCTCTGTCTCCGCCTGCGAAAAGGGCGAACGACCTCCGTCCGCCCGCACCTCGGGGAAGATTCAACCCTGGACGGCGGGCGTTGGCATCCCCACTACTGAACGGGTGTCCAGGCCAGGCCGGAGGGCAGGCGGGCACGGGAAAGCGGGTGCGGAGGGGTTGCGCGGGTGCGCGAAAAAAAGCATTTGACGTGGACGGCAAGGCCTCGTACAAGCCGTCCCCGTCGACGCGCGGTGACGAACCGCGACGGCGCACAAGAGTCGGGAGCGTAGCTCAATTGGCAGAGCAATGGACTCTTAATCCATAGGTTGTGGGTTCGATTCCCTCCGCTCTCATAGACCGGGGCTCTCTCAGCGATGAGAGAGCCCCGGTGTCTTTTTGGGGTCCTGGATTCGCGTGTGCCGGACCCCGGTTTTCGAGGTAGAACGCACGGTGTGCGCCCGGGCGGGTGGCGAAACTGGTAGACGCGCCAGACTTAGGATCTGGTACCGCAAGGTGTGAGGGTTCGAGTCCCTCCTCGCCCATTCCGGCCATTTCGCGTTGACCGGATCGGACCTATCTCCTAAAGGCGCACGTCCCTAGTCTTCACTTCTTCACCCATTCGACACGCCGGCGTCGAAGGCACGCCCGGCGCGAGCGAGGCATCCATGAAGGTCCAGGTCGAGGAGCTCTCTCCCATCGAGAAGAAGCTCTCCATCGAGGTCGAGAACGCCCGCGTGGCCGAGGAGCTCACCCGGGCGTATACGGCGCTTGGCAAGCAGGTGAAGCTGCCCGGTTTCCGGCAGGGCAAGGTGCCCCGCCGCATCCTCGAGCAGCGCTTCCGGGAGCGGGTGGAGGACGAGGTCATCCAGCGCGTGGTGCAGAACGCCTGGCTGGAGGCCGTCCGGGAGCACAAGGTGGAGGCCGTGGCCCCGCCGCAGGTGACGAACAACTCCGGCCTCAAGGCCGACGGGCCCTTCTCCTTCGAGGCCCGCGTCGAGGTGAAGCCCAAGCTGGAGGCCAAGGAGTACCAGGGGCTGCCGCTCACCCGCTCCGAGACGAAGGTCGAGGACAAGGAGGTGGAGGACCGCCTCACGCAGCTGCGTGAGAACATGGCCCGCCTGGATCCGGTGGAGGGCCGCGACGTGGCCCAGGCCGGTGACTTCGCCATCGTGGACTACGACGCCGCCGTGGACGGCAATGCCTTCGCTGGCAGCAAGGCCGACGACGTCACCGTGGAGCTGGCCCCGGGCGAGCTGGTGGAGTCCAACGTGGCCGCCCTCGAGGGCGCCAAGGTGGGCGACACCAAGGAGATCGACTACGTCTTCCCGGCCGACTACCGGGTGGAAGAGGTCAAGGGCAAGACGGCCCGCTTCAAGTTCACCGTCAAGGCGCTGAAGCGCAAGGTCACCCCCGAGCTCAACGACGAGTTCGCCAAGGAGACGGGTGGGGCCCAGACGCTGGAGGAGCTGCGCACCCGCATCCGCACGGATCTGGAGACGGGCAAGCGCAACAAGGCCCAGGGCGAGGAGCGTGCCGCCCTCATCAAGGCCCTCATCGAGCGCAACTCCTTCGAGGTGCCGCGGTCCATGGTGGAGCGCACCATCGACAACATGCTGGAGAACCGGCTGCGCGCCATGGCCCGCATGGGAATGGATCCGCGCCAGCTCAACCTGGACTTCAACCGGCTGCGCGAGGACCTGCGCGAGGAGGCCGTCCTGGAGGTGAAGGGCGCGCTCCTCTTCGAGGCCATTGCTCAGAAGGAGAACATCCAGGTCTCCGACGAAGAGGTGGAGAAGAAGATCGAGGAGCTGGCCAAGGAGGCCAACCAGGCCGTCTCCGTCGTTCGCAAGTACTTCAAGGGCCCGGAGGAGCGCCAGGGGTTGAACCTCCGACTTCGCGAAGAAAAGACGATTGAATTCCTGAAGGGTCAGGCGAAGTATTCCTAGGAGTTCATCCTCCTTAGACCCTTCACGAGGTTGTCATGCCCTTCATGCCCGTTCCCTACGTCATCGAGCAGACCCACCGTGGGGAGCGCTCGTACGACATCTACAGCCGGCTCCTGAAGGACCGGATCGTCATGTTGGGAACGGAGATCGACGATGACGTCGCCAACGTCATCGTCGCCCAGCTCCTGTTCCTCGAGTCCGAGGACCCGGACAAGGACATCAACCTCTACATCAACTCGCCGGGCGGGTCGGTGACGGCGGGCCTCGCCATCTACGACACCATGCAGTACGTGAAGCCCCAGGTGTCGACGATTTGCGTGGGGCAGGCGGCCTCCATGGGGGCCGTCCTGCTGCTGGCCGGGGCCAAGGGCAAGCGCTACGCGCTGCCCAGCTCGCGCATCATGATCCACCAGCCGCTGGGCGGGGTGCGCGGCCAGGCCACGGACATCGAGATCCAGGCGAAGGAAATCCTCCGCATGAGGGCCAAGCTCAACGAGCTCATCGTCAAGCACACCGGCCAGTCGATCGAGCGCGTGGAGAAGGACACGGACCGCGACTTCTTCATGGGTGCCACCGAGGCCAAGGCCTACGGCATCCTGGACGAGGTCCAGAATCCTCGGAAGGTCCTGCTGCCGCCAGGCGAGCGCAAGTAGGGCCGGTTTCAAGGGAAGTGCACGGGCCGGAGCCGCGGGAATGCTGCACCGCGTCTCCGGCTTCTGCTTTCTGCGCCGGATGTTTTGGGGTGTTAAGTACCCCTCAGGCACGTGGACGCCCCGGAAGGGGACTGACTAGATTGGCTGTAGGCAGGGGGGCGGGCCGGTTGGGGAGCGCACCTCCAGGCAGTTGCAGCGAGGGCCATACATGGCGGGTAAGAACGTGGAGAAGCGAGACAACCAGTCCCTCTGCTGTTCCTTCTGCGGAAAGTCGCAGAAAGAGGTGAAGAAGCTCATCGCGGGACCGACGGTCTACATCTGCGACGAGTGCATCGGGCTGTGCAACGACATCATCGCGGAGGAGATCGACCGCGAGGAGACCAAGGACACGAAGCTGCGCATCCCGCGGCCCAGTGAGATCAAGGCCATCCTCGACGAGTACGTGGTGGGTCAGGAGCGGGCCAAGAAGACCCTCTCGGTGGCGGTGCACAACCACTACAAGCGCATCGAGTCCAAGGTGGCCATGGACGACGTGGAGCTGCAGAAGAGCAACATCCTTCTGCTGGGCCCCACGGGCAGCGGCAAGACGCTGCTGGCGCAGACGCTGGCGCGCATCCTCAACGTGCCCTTCACCATCGCGGACGCCACGTGCCTCACCGAGGCCGGCTACGTGGGTGAGGACGTCGAGAACATCATCGTCAACCTGCTCCAGGCGGCGGATCACGACATCGAGCGGGCCCAGCGCGGCATCGTCTACATCGACGAGATCGACAAGATCGCCCGCAAGTCGGAGAACCCCTCCATCACCCGCGACGTGTCGGGCGAGGGCGTTCAGCAGGCGCTCCTGAAGATCATCGAGGGCACCATCGCGAACGTGCCGCCCAAGGGGGGCCGCAAGCACCCGCAGCAGGAGTTCCTGCAGGTGGACACGACGAACATCCTGTTCATCTGCGGCGGCGCCTTCGGTGGGCTGGAGCAGATCATCGAGCGGCGGCTCGGTGGCCGGAGCCTGGGCTTCGGCGCGGACATCCAGTCCAAGAAGCAGCGCAACCTCACCGAGCTGCTCAAGCACGTGGAGCCGGAGGATCTGCTGAAGTTCGGCATGATTCCGGAGTTCATCGGCCGTCTGCCGATCGTCACGGCGCTCGAGGAGCTGGACGAGCCGGCGCTGGTGAACATCCTGAGCCAGCCGAAGAACGCGCTGACGAAGCAGTACAAGAAGCTCTTCGAGCTGGATGGCATCTCGCTGAAGTTCACGGATGGGGCGCTCAAGGCGATTGCCTCCGAGGCCATCCGCCGCAAGGCGGGAGCGCGCGGCCTGCGCTCCATCCTGGAGAGCGCGATGCTGGACGTGATGTACGAGCTGCCCTCTCGCAAGACGGCGCGCGAGGTGGTGATCTCCGAGGAGGTCATCCTCAAGAAGAGCGAGCCGGTGGTGCTCCAC